>NC_015656.1:985833-1314444 GCF_000177615.2 Candidatus Protofrankia datiscae
CCCCAGGACTCGTTCGTGATCTGTGAGCAGATGATGGAGTACCGCCTGGCCGACGGCACGCTCGGCTACGGTCTGTGCGAGGGCGGTTTCCGGCTGCCATGGAGCGTCCCGAGCCCGACCGGGCAGCCCGACGGGAGCAGCCAGGTGGCGGTGGGCGGCGGGCAGGGCAGCGGCTGACGGCACCGGCTGGCAGTACCGGTTAACGGCACCGGTTGGCGGCACCGACTGATCGAGCCGGACACACCCTGCCCCGTCCGCGGTCGTCGATCTCGTACGGTCGTCGATGTGAATGCCATCGGTGCGAATGCCCCGGGGGACGCCCCTGGGGACGCTCCCGGGGACGTCGCCAGTCGCGTCCTCGGAGACACGGTGTCCGCCCGCCGTCCGGCCGGGCCGCCCGCGCGGCGGGTCATGTTCGTGCACGCGCATCCCGATGACGAGGTGATCGGGACGGGTGTGACCATGGCGTCCTACGCGGCGGCGCCGGACACCACGGTCACCCTGGTCACCTGCACGCTGGGGGAGATGGGCGAGGTGCTCGTCCCGGAGTTGGTCAACCTGCGGTCGGATCTCGGCGACCAGCTCGGCGGATACCGGATGGGGGAGCTGGCTGCGGCCTGCGCGGCGCTCGGTGTCAGCGACCAGCGCTTCCTCGGCGGGGCTGGCCGCTGGCGGGACAGCGGCATGATGGGGACCCCGGGCAACGACGACCCACGCTGCCTGTGGCGGGCCGACCTCGACGTCGTCACCGCCGCGCTCGTCGGCATCGTCCGGGAGGTCCGTCCGCAGGTGCTCGTCAGCTACGACGCGAACGGCGGCTACGGGCATCCCGACCACATCCGCGCCCATCAGATCACCGTGCGTGCGTTCGACGCGGCGGCCGACCCGGATTTCACGCCCGAGGCCGGCTCACCGTGGCAGCCGCTGAAACTGTACGAGACGGCTCTGTCGCGGTCAGTGCTCCAGGCTGGGATCGACTACTTCCGGTCGTCGGGCACCGGCCAGGAACTGCTCCCGGGAGTGGAGTCGGCCGAGGACGTGCCGACCACAGTGCCGGACGAGGCCGTCACCACCGAGATCGAGGCGAATCCCTACTATGAGGCGAAGGTCGCGGCGATGCGGGCGCACGCCACCCAGATGACAACGGATGGTTTCTTCTTCGCGCTGGCGGACGGTATCGGCCATCGCGCATGGGGTACCGAGCACTATGTCCTCACCAGGGGCAGGCGAGGGCCGGGTGCCGGGCCGTACGGGCGGGAGACCGACCTGTTCGCGGGGGTGGATCTCGATGTCCGTGACTGAGCGCCGAGCCGGCCGGGCGAGTGGAGTGGGACATGGCCAGGGCGGCCGTGCGGGCGGGGGGCACATGGCCGGTGAAGATCTTGAAATGTCCCGCTTATTCCTGGGGTCGGCCTACACGTTCGGTGCCTTCGGAGGGCTCGCGCTAGGCCTCTACGGGGTGTTCCTCGTCCCCGCGGGCCCGCGTCCCGGTGGGGTGCTGCTGTCGGTCGGCATCGCCGTTGCCATGGTCGGGAACACCGGCCTGGCGGTGCTGGCGCGCTGGCTGACCGGTACCCGGCTCGGCGCTGTGATCCCGCTGGCCGGCTGGGTGCCGATCGTGCTGTGGCTGGCTGCCGCGCGCCCCGAGGGGGACCTGCTGCTGCAGGCCAAGGCCGCTGGATACCTGTTCATGGTTCTCGGCGCACTCGCGCCGGTGGTCGTGGCGATGATCGGGCTGCCGCCGCGCGGCCTGTCCGCCGTGCCGCTGCCCGGTCCGCGCAACCAGTGACCGCCGCGGGCCGGGCCTGGCCGGTCCGGTTCGGTCCGGTTCGGTTCGGACACGGTCGGTCTTCCCGTCTTCCCAGTTTTCCGGCCCTGCCGACTCGCCGCGGGGCTGGCCGAGCCGGCCCCGAGCAGTTTCAGGGCTGGTCCGGAGCGGGCTAGTTCAGGCGTGCCCGGGCGGCGTGCGCGGCCTCGCGGGCGGCCGCCGCGGCGGCCGGTTCCAGCGGCCCGACCGCGTCGGCGAACGCCGTGAGATCCTCGGCGCCGCCCAGGAAGTCGCCGAGACGGACGAGCAGTTCCCCGCGTTCCCGGCGCAGGTGCACCGGGTGATGGGGCAGCAGCAGGGACAGCTCGACGGCCCACAGCCGCGTCGTGGTGGCCTCCGTCCGGGCAGCCCAGACCCGAATGTTGCCCAGCACCCGCATCAGCAGATCCACCGGGCTCATCGGCGCGAGGTACGCGCGGGTGAACGGCACCCCGGTGGAGCGGACCCGTTCCGCGGCCTCGTGCACCGTGATCAGCCGGCCGCCGCAGAACGGGTCGACCAGGACGTTCCGGCTGGGCGAACCGATACCGACGATGACGTGCCCGGGCAGCCCGACGGGATAGGCCGGGATGCCGAGGCGGCGGGCGACTTCCACCCAGACCACGGACAGCATGATCGGCAGACCGCGCCGGCGGCGGAGTACCGAGCTCAGCAAGGAGGCGTACAGGCTGTCGTAGTCCGTGGGATCACCGTGGAATCTGCCCCGTACGCCGAGCGACTGCCGCAGGATCTCGGCGGCGGTGCGCACGTCCAGGCCGGCGAGTGTCTGGCCGGCGGTCGGCCCTTCCGCCGTGCCGGCCGCGCCACCAGCGCCGCCGGCCGGGCCGCCAGGACCGCCGACGCTGTCGGGATCCCGCACGGTGACATCGGCGAGACGGCCGGTCTGCGCGGCCAGCGCGTCCAGCTGGGCGAGCTCCCGCACCGGGTCGAGGCCCGGCTCGGCCTCGGCCTCGATCAGCAGGCAGGCCAGGCCGAGATCGACGGGCTCCTGTCGGACGGCTTCGGCAAACTGGCGTCGTGTCCGTATGGTCATTGCGGGTTCGCCTCCGTCTGCCCCGCGGCCTGCTCCGAGCTGGACCGGCGTACCGGCTGTGGCGGGACCCGCCGCCCGGCGACCAGATCTGTTTCGGCGACTCTCACGATAGAACCGTCCCTGGTGCGTATCGTCAGGCAGTGATCGGTCCAGGACAGCAGCTCCCCCACGACGTCGGTCAGTGGCAGGGGCCCGGCGACCCGTCGGCGGATCGATACCCTGGCGCCGGCGTCAGCAGGAGTGATACGGACGACATACACGACAAGCGAACGCCCTTGGTGTCGACACGGAACCGTTCAGGTCGATACTAAGGAATCAGTCGCCCGTGAGCCGAGGAGGAACAACCGGTGACCTACGTCATCGCGGAGCCTTGCGTCGATGTGAAGGACAAGGCCTGCATTGAGGAGTGCCCGGTCGACTGCATCTACGAGGGCGGACGGATGCTTTACATCCAGCCTGACGAGTGCGTCGACTGCGGAGCGTGCGAGCCCGTCTGCCCGGTGGAGGCCATTTACTACGAGGACGACGTGCCTGACCAGTGGAAGGGCTTCGCGGACTCGAACGCCCTGTTCTTCGAGGAGCTCGGCTCGCCGGGCGGGGCGTCGAAGGTGGGGGCGCTCGACTTCGACCCGCCCAGCGTCGCCACGTTGGCGCCGCAGGCCGAGTCCTGACCGGGCCCGTGGGGCCTGCCGCGGCCACCGGGCTTCGGCAGGCCCGTCACCGCCGTGTGCGGCTGCCTGACTTCCCCTGGGACGCGCTGACCCCGTTCGCGGAGAAGGCCCGTGCCCATCCGTACGGGCTGGTCGACCTCTCCGTCGGCACACCAGTGGACGCGACACCGCTGGTCGTTCAGCATGCCCTGGCCGCGGCGGCCAACGCGCCGGGCTATCCGACGACCGCGGGCACGCCCGAGCTGCGGGATGCCGCCGCCGGTTGGCTGGCGCGCCGGCTGGGCGTGATCGTCGACCCGTCCGCCGTGCTGCCGGTGATCGGGACGAAGGAACTGGTCGCGCAGCTGCCCGGCCAGCTCGGGCTCGGCCCGGGAGACCGGGTCTGGATCCCGACCCCGGCCTATCCGACGTACGAGGTCGGCGCCCTGCTGGCCCGCTGCGAACCTGTCCTGGGTCCGGCGGACGGCGTGGGGCTGGTGTGGCTGAACACCCCGGCCAACCCGTCCGGGCGGGTACTGACCGTGGACGAGATGCGCGCCGTCGTCGGCTGGGCGCGGGAGCACGGCATCGTCGTTGCCAGCGACGAGTGCTACATCGAGCTGGGCTGGGAGGCCCGTCCCGTCTCGGTGCTGCATCCGGACGTCTGCGGCGGCTCGCACGAGGGGCTGCTTGCCGTCCACTCGCTGTCGAAACGGTCGAACCTCGCCGGCTACCGGGCCGGATTCGTCACCGGGGATCCCCGGCTGGTGGCGGGCCTGCTGGAGGTCCGCCGGCACGCGGGCGCGATGCTGCCCACACCGGTCCAGGCCGCGATGACGGCCGCCCTGGCCGACGACATGCACGTTGCCGAGCAGCGGGCGCGATACGCCAACCGCCGGGCCGTGCTCGCGGCGGCACTGGCGGTCGCCGGCTTCACGATCGAGCACAGCGAGGCCGGGCTCTACCTGTGGGCGACCCGCGGCGAGGACGCGTGGGCCACCGTGGACGCGCTGGCTACGGTGGGTGTACTCGTCGCCCCCGGGGTGTTCTACGGTGAGGTCGGCCGCCGGCACGTGCGGATCGCCCTGACCGGGCCGGACGCGCAGATCGCCACCGTTCCGGAACGGATGGCAGTGCTGCCGCCGCCGCAGGCTCCCGCGCCGTCCGTGGGGGGATATCGCCCCGACGCCCGTACGACCGGGGCACACCCGGTGACGGCGCCTTCCTCGGCGCCTTCGTCGGCGGCCCATCAGCCGTCCGCACCTCGTCCGCCCGCGGGCCAGCCGGTACGGGGCCCGCAGCCCAGCTCCACTGGCACGGGAGCGCTTCCCGTCGCGACCTGGCCCACCTACGACGCCCCCGGCTACAGCACCTCCGGCCATGACAATCCTGCCTACGACAAGGCTGCCTACGACAAGGCTGCCTACGACGGTGCCGGTTACGACGGCAACGGCGGGCACGGCGTCCAGGTCACAACAGAACCACCAGACATCCGGTAACCCCCAAATTGTGCCTTTGGCACAATTTGGGGACCCCTACCTCTTTGGTTGGTCGTGGTGGGTGGCTCGCGGATCGCCTGTTGACGATCCGCGAGGGGGCGTAGCGGACTGTGTTATGTCTTCGGTATGCAGCGGGGGCGGGGGTTGCTAATCCGGTCCGGGCCGGCCGGTAGCTGAGTATGGATGTGAATCCGGTGTTGTGATGACAGCGACGGATTCACATCCTTTTGTGTCTTTTGGGATGGTTTGCGGGGCCAGAACGCGTCGTTGGGCCTTCTGAGCTGGTTGTGGTGGGTGGTTCACGGGGTTGTGAAGGCGCGGCGGGGGCCGATGGTCCTGGCCAGCCGGAGGTCCGGGGTGGTGAGCCTGGTGTCCAGTGACTCGGCGAGTGCCACGCACCATCCGTCGTACGCGGTGATGTTCTCCCGTAGTTCCCACACCCGGGTGGCGAACGGCTCGTACAGCTGGGACCGCAGATACTCCTGCAGGGAACGGTCGCTGAGCGCGGCCCGGGCGGCGAGTTCGTCACGAGTCTCGTCGGGGACGTCCCGAATTGTGATCGCGGTGACCATAGCAGCAGATGGCAAGCGGGTGGCCGGTGGGCGCCGACGTCGTGTCAGCGGCCTGCTGGCGGTCTTCTGGTCATCTTCCGAGGAACTTCTGGTGTGTCTCCGGGCCGCGATGTGGGGATCTCCGTCGGATGGGCCGACCATGCTCCCAGGCCGGCCTGGGAGGGGCCGGAGGAGCCAGCCGGGGAGTCAACCGGTTGGGCAGCCGCTGGCCGCCTCGTTAAGGTCGTGACCGTGAGCACCTCGGTTACGGTTTCTGACACCGCCATCGATCCCGTCATCGACACGTTGTGGGAGAACCCCGACGCGTCCGAGGCACCGGACGGCCGTCCCGTGTACGACGTTGTGGTCGAAGCGGTCAATCTGTTGGACACGGGGAAGGCGAGGGTCGCCCACGTCGCCGACACCGGTGAGGTCGTCGTGGACGAGCGGGCCAAACGCGCCATCCTGATCGCCTTCCGGGTACTGCCGATGGCCGAGTCCGCCGCCGGCGACTTCCATTACCACGATCGTGTGCCGTTGAAGACGTCCTTCGACGGGGTACGGGTGGTGCCGGGTGCGATCGTCCGCTGGGGCGCATATGTCGAACCGGGCGCGGTGCTCATGCCGAGCTACACCAACATCGGCGGATACGTCGGAGCCGGCACCCTGGTCGACACCTGGGCGACGGTCGGCTCCTGCGCGCAGATCGGCCGTCGGGTGCACCTGTCCGGCGGCGTCGGCATCGGCGGGGTGCTGGAGCCGCCGAACGCGAAGCCGGTGGTGATCGAAGACGACGCGTTCATCGGCAGCCGGTGCATGGTCGTGGAGGGCGCGCGGGTACGTCGCGGCGCGAAGCTCGGCGCGGGCGCGATCCTGACCGCGTCCACCCATGTCTTCGACGCGAACACCGGCGAGGAGTACCCCCGGGGCGAGATCCCCGAGCGGGCGGTCGCGGTCGGGTCCAGCCGGGTGAAGTCGTTCCCCGGCGGGGACTACGCGCTGCCGTGCGTCCTCGTGCTGCGGACACTCGCCGAAGGGGAGATCCACGACAAGCTCGCGCTCAACGACGTCCTGCGGGAGCACGGTGTCGCCCCCTGAGCCGGGGAGACGAGGCAACGGGGAGAGATGCCGACGGGGAGACGAAGCGACGGGGGCCCGGGCATGCGCCTTGATCTGAGCCTGTCGGCGACGGAGCTGACCCGCGCTGTCGTCGACATCCCCTCGCCGAGCGGGGCCGAGAGTACGCTCGCGGACGCGGTCGAGGAGGCCCTGACCGGCCTCGGCGGGCTGCGGGTGGACCGTGACGGCGACGCGGTCGTGGCCCGGACCGAGCTGGGCCGGCAGACCCGGGTGCTGCTCGCCGGGCATCTGGACACCGTTCCGATCGCGGACAACCTGCCCAGCCGGCTGGCGGACGGGCACCTGTACGGATGCGGCACCTCGGACATGAAAGCCGGGGTGGCCGTGATGCTGCGGCTGGCGGCCGTCCTCGCGGGCTCCGTGGGGTCTGTCGGTACCGCCGCGTCCACGCCGTCCGTGGGTTTCGTTCCCGCGCACGACGTGACCTGGGTCTTCTACGACAACGAAGAGGTCGACGCCGTCCGCAACGGCCTGCGCCGCCTGGCCGCGAACCATCGGGACTGGCTGGACGCCGACCTTGCGCTGCTCCTGGAGCCGACGTCGGGCGAGATCGAGGCCGGCTGCCAGGGCACCCTGCGGGTGGCCGTCACGGTGCCGGGACGCCGGGCGCACTCGGCCCGGTCATGGCTCGGGGAGAACGCGATCCACCGGGCCGCGCCGCTGCTGGAACGGCTCGCCAGCTATCAGCCGCGGACGGTGACGATCGACGGCTGTGTCTACCGGGAGGGTCTCAACGCCGTGCGGATCACCGGCGGCGTGGCCGGCAACATCGTTCCGGACGTGTGCGAGGTTCTGGTCAACTACAGGTTCGCTCCGGACCGTGACGTTGCCCAGGCGCTCGACCACGTCCGGGAGACCCTGGACGGGTTCCCGGTGGAGCTGACCGACAGCGCGGCCGGTGCGCTGCCCGGGCTGACCGCGCCGGCCGCGGCCGCGTTCGTCCGGGCGGTGGGGCGCACGCCCGTCGCCAAGTACGGCTGGACGGACGTGGCCCGGTTCGCGGCCCTCGGCGTCCCGGCGCTCAACTATGGCCCGGGCGATCCCAATCTGGCTCACACCCGGGACGAACACGTCGAACTGGAGCTGATCGACACCGCTGAGGACGTGCTACGCCGCTACCTGACCGGGCCGGCCGCCGGTCCCGGCCGGCCGTGAGCGCGCCGGCGCGTCTCGAAGCCCGGTCCGGACATCCGATGGCCGATTCGCGTCAGCGTCATGACGCGAATCGGTTGTACGAAGGATCGGCCGTACGAATCAGCCGGTCATGCCCGTAATACCCGGGGCGAGGCCGACGCGCAGCGCGTCGATGATCGGTGTGGGTATGCCGGTCGAAGTCGCCCAGGTCAGGGCACCGCCGTTTCGTGACCGCAGCAGGTCGAGGAATATGTCCATGGTCTGGGCCTGTAGCAGCGCCGGGCCGAGCCCGGTCGTGCTCGACGCGCCGTACAGTGGATTCTGTTCCAGCCGGGCGACGATGTGGTGCGCATGGTGGTTGCTGCGCAGGAAGTCCCGTGCGATCTCGTCGTTCCTGACCCCGACCAGGCTCAGGAGAATGGCTGCTATGAGACCGGTCCGGTCCCGGCCGGCGGCACAGTGAAAAAGGACGGGGATGTTCCTGTCCAGGGAGTCGGCGATGATGCCGAAAACCTTCCCGATGGTGGGTGCGCCTTCAACGAGGTTCTTGTAGTAGCCTTCGGCGAGTGCCACGGGATCGCGACCGTCGGGAAACGGCTCGCGGCCGATCCGACCCTCCGGCATCACGGAGAGATGGTATGTCTCGAGTTCCGGGAAGATGCGCTGGTCCTGGAGCCCGTCGCCGTCGGCCTCCTCGGCTGTTCGCAGGTCGATGATTACACCGATTCCCACTCCGTCCAGGAGGTAGCCGCGATCGCTCGTCGACAGGCCGTGCAGTGCGTCCGACCTGAACACGAGCCCGTGCCGGGTAGCCTGATCGTCGTCCAGAGCCAGTCCACCAAGATCCCGGAAGTTGAACAGGCTGTCGAACTCGAAGGACACTGGTCAGCCCCCTCGACATGTATGAAAAGATCTTGGCGTCCGGTGGCAGAAGTGAATCCTACCCCAGGGCCGGGGTCCGCGAGGTGTCCGTTGAAATGACATCCGACAACAAGTGGTGGACGTGGGCGGGTGGTCTGGAATATGTCATGACCCGACGGCGCCGGAGAACGACCGTCCGCCACTCGTTGCCTTCGTGCCGGATGCTGGAACTCCGCACCGTACCTGGCGCCGGCCCGAAGTCGAGCCCGACTCCAGGTTGCGCGTGGCCGCGGGCTGGCGGCATCCCGGCACCCGGCAATCAGAGCGGATCCGGCTCGTGGTGACATACGGGATTCACATCCACAACCATTCCGTAATAATCAGGCCAAGAATAGGTGGCGAAGCGGCGGCATCGTAACGTCCGAGGAGGTGTGTCGGGAATCGGACAGCCCGGTCCTCGTGACGGGCTCCGGGATGGCCCCGGAACGGGCCTGCCGTAACGCGAGGACACGGACGGACGGCGGACCGCGTCACGTTCGGCCCGGCGCTACGCGAGAGCCCGGCGCGAGACGGCGAGATCGCGGGTGCCACGGATCGCCGCCACCGTCTCCAGGATCTTCCGGGTCGGTGCCACCTGGTGGGCCCGGAAGATCCTGGCGCCGAGCCACGCGCTCACCGCGGTCGCGGCCAGGGTGCCTTCCAGCCGGTCCATCACAGGGCTGTCGAGGACCTCGCCGATGAAGTCCTTGTTCGACAGCGCGACGAGCACCGGCCATCCGGTGGCGACTAGTTCGGGCAGCCGGCGGGTCGCCTCCAGAGAGTGACGACTGTTCTTGCCGAAGTCGTGCCCGGGGTCGACGATGATGGCCTCGGGTCGCACACCGAGCGCTCTGGCGCGTTCGGCGAGCCCGGTCGTCGTGGCGACGATGTCGGCGACCACGTCGTCGTAGGTGACCCGGTGCGGGCGGGTACGCGGCGGCTGGTGCCCGGAGTGGGTGCAGACCAGGCCCAACCCATGTTCGGCGGCGACCTCTGCGAGCCGGGGGTCGACGCCGCCCCACGCGTCGTTGAGCAGGTCGGCGCCCTCGGCCGCCACGATCCGGCCGACCTCGGCGCGCCAGGTGTCAACGCTGATCACGATGTCGGGGTGCCTGGCGCGGACCAGCGCGACGAACCCGCCGACCCGGCGCAGTTCCTCGGCCGCGTCGACATGCTCACCAGGGCCGGCCTTGACCCCGCCTATGTCGACGATCCGGGCGCCTTCCGCGATCGCGCGGTCGACGGCGGCCAGCGCCTTGCGCTCGCCGTAGGTGGCGCCCCGGTCGAAGAAGGAGTCCGGTGTCCGGTTGACGATCGCCATGATCACCAGGTCGGCCGGGTGGAACGTCGACGAACCGAGCCGCAGGTCACCGCCACAGCCCGCGGGGAGCACCGGGAGGGGGTCGGCCGGTGCTCCGGAAGTGTTTGGTGCTCCGGGAGCAGCGGCGGTTTCGACGTCGGTGGACATCCAGGCCAGCTTAACCGGTCACCCGCCCACGGACCGCCACGCGACCGTGGGCGGGAGCCCGCGCCCCGGTCGTTGGGCCAACGCCACGGCCTGGCCGCCGCACGGGCGTGAGCAGGGGCCGGCGCGCATCGCGGACCTCTCCGAGCGGCCCGGCAACCGTGTACGCATGTGGACGGGGTGGCACATGCGGCGGAACTCTGCCGACCGTGTAACGATCGTTGGGTGTTGCTCGCTGTCGAGATCGTGGTTGTCGCCGCCATCGTCTTCGCCGTCGCGGCCCTGGCGGTGGGCAGGTTCGACCGGTTGTCGCCCGCTCCGCGCGACGCGGCTGACCAGCGCCTGCCGTCACCGACGGTGTCCGCGGACGATGTGGCCGGTATCCGGTTCGAGATGGCGCTGCGGGGATACCGAATGGCTGACGTGGACGCCGTGCTCGCGCGCCTTGCCAGCGAGCTTGCCTGGCGCGACGCCGAACTCGCGCGACGGGACGAGGAGATGGTCCGGCTGGCCTCCTTCGCCCGACTCGATCGCTACCCCTGGTCCGCCCGGGGCGCGGACCAGGGCGGTTGGGGAGGCCAGGCTGAGGGCCCGGACACCGCGGACACCCACCAGCCGACCGACACCGCCGGCACACGGCGTCCGTCGAACACCCCGGACAGCCCGCACAGTTCCCTGCCCGCGCCGCCATCGGGCTGACGCCCACCAGCGGCCGTACGCTGGAGGGTTACTGGCTACCTGCCCGCGCCGGGCCGCCTGCCTGCCAGGCCCTGGATGCGGCGTGGGGCTTGGGGCTGCTTGTGGGGCTGCTGTCGTGTCGCACCGCCGTGGGTGGCGTGCGGGCGACACTGTGGTGGCTTTCCCGTCGTCCGCGGTGTCCTTATCGTGGGTGTTGATTTGAATCGTGTTCTTGTTGGTGGTCCGGGGGTGTCTTTGGTGGTTTGCGGACCTGTCGGCCTGTGTCTGTTGTGGCGCTGCGGGGTGACGTGTTTCGGTTCCCGGCCTGTTCTCCGGGATAATCGCTGGTGGTAGCAGGTCCGACGGCAGGAAGAGGTGCACCGATGGCGGCCATGAAGCCGCGGACGGGTGACGGTCCGCTCGAGGTCACCAAAGAGGGGCGCAGCATAATCATGCGCGTCCCGCTCGAAGGGGGTGGCCGTCTCGTGGTGGAGCTGTTGCCTGACGAAGCGAAAGATCTTGGGGACGCGTTGAAGTCGGCGGCCGGCTAAGCGTGCGCAGCCAGCGTGTCTGACGTTGTGGACAGCAGTTGGGCTGCTGCCCGCCCACCGATTGTGAGGCCGTGGGCCGGTGCCCCGCTGGACGCCGGTGCGCCGGTCCTGGCTTTGCTGACCCTCCCGCGGGAGGATGCGGGTGCGTTCGCGGTGGTCACCCCGGCCGGACGCGCGGTCGGCGAGTCGCTCGGCATAGATCTTGATCTTCTGCTTGCCGGGGAACGCGCCAGCGGCGACCAGGCCGAGGTGATCGCTATCCCGTTGGGGCGTGCTGCCAGCCCACGTAAGTTGCTGCTGGTGGGAGCCGGCAGGCGGGACGCGGCGGCGTGGCGGGCCGCCGGTGCCGCGCTGGCTCGCCGGGCCGGGCCGGCCAACCGGGCCGCCGTGCTCGCGGACGCCCACGCCGGTGTCGACGCCGCCGCCGCGCGGGCCTTTGCCGAGGGTCTGGCGTTGGCCTCCTACCGACCACTTGCCGCTTCCGGGCGCCCGACCGCCGCGGTGGGTGAGGCGAACGCCCCGCGTGGCACAGCGGGGCACGCCGATGGCCTCGGCGCCGGCAGCGCCACCGTCGAGCCAGCCGCTGCCAGGCCTGCCACTGTCGAGCCTGCCACCGTCGAGCCGGTCGCTGCCGGCACCGAGGCTGCCGCTGGTGCCGGGTCCGACGTCGCCGACGAGCCGTCGAAGATCCTGCGGGAGGTGACTCTCATCGTCGCGGATCCGCAGGACGCCGATCTGCGAGCGTCGCTCGCCGCCGCCGACGCGACCGCTCGTGCCGTCCACCTCGCCCGTGATCTGATCAATACGCCGAGCCTGCTGAAGTCACCGGCCTGGTTCGCCGACCGCGCGGTCGAGCTCGCCCGGGCCGCCGGCCTCGACGTCGAGGTACTTGGCCCCGACGAACTGGCCGACGAGGGCTTCGGTGGGCTGGTCGCGGTGGGTGCGGGCTCGACGCGCCCACCGCGGCTGGTGCGGCTGACGTACAACGGCCCCGCGACGGCCGGGCAGCGGACGCCGGTGGACGCCCGGCACGTGGTGCTGGTGGGCAAGGGGATCACCTTCGACTCCGGTGGCCTGTCGCTGAAGCCCGCGACGTCCATGACCGCCATGAAGACCGACATGTCCGGCGCGGCGGCCATCCTCGCGACCGTGGTGACGCTGCCTGCCCTGCGGGCTCCCGGACGCGTCACCGCGCTGCTCTGCCTCGCCGAGAACATGATCGACGGGGGTGCGCTGCGGCCCGGGGACGTCATCTCCTGCTGGGGCGGTACCACCGTCGAGGTGCTCAACACCGATGCCGAGGGGCGTCTGGTGCTCGCCGACGGGCTCGCCTACGCGGCCACCCTGGCACCGGACGCGATCGTCGACCTGGCGACCCTCACCGGCGCGATCGCGATCGCCCTGGGCCGCCGGACGGCCGGCCTGTTCGCCTCGGACGAGGTCCTGGCCGATCAGCTCTCGTCCGCGGCGGCGGACGCGGGCGAACGGGTGTGGCGTCTCCCGCTGGTCGAGGACTACCGGCCGGCGCTGGAGTCCACCGTGGCCGACCTGGCGAACACCGGTACCGCGCTGAACGTCTCCGGCGGGTCGATCACGGCCGCGCTCTTCCTGCGGGAGTTCACCGGTGGCCTGCCCTGGGCGCACCTGGACATCGCCGGCACCGCCCGGTCCGACTCCGACGACGGTGAGATCAGCAAGGGCGGAACGGGCTGGGGCGTACGTACTCTCCTGGCCTGGCTGGCCTCCTGAGCCCTGCCATGATGTTGCCGGCAGCCCGGTGACCTATGCCGATACGGCATAGGTCAGGTCCGGCGCGGGTCGTGTCCGACGGATGTCCCATCACACGGGAAGCCATCTGGATCATCGGCCGGGTAAACCGGCATCCGTCCGGAACGGCCCGGTCGCGCGAAGGTGCGGAAAACACGAAGGACGAAAAAACCGGCCTGAAGCCGGCCTGGCCGCGCGAGCGGCAGAAACAGCCTGGCCGAACGACCGTCCCGGTCTAACCGACCGGTGAGGACTTGGCGACCACGGCGACCAGGAGGCCGCCGTTGCCCGTGGTCAGGAGCATGGGGGTCAACCGGCTGTCGTCGCGGACGGCGGTGACCAGCTCCCGGGCCGCGGTGGTCTCGGCGTCGCGGGCGTCGGGGTCGGCAACCCGTCCGCCGGCGAGCGCGCCGGTGAAGACCACGATGCCGCCCGCCCGTAGCAGCCGGAGGGCCTGGTTGAAGTAGTCGGTGGCCTCACGCTGGTCCCCGTCGCAGAAGACCAGGTCGTAGGCGCTGTCGGTGAGCCTGGGCAGGACGTCGAGCGCGCGTCCGGTGATCAGCCGGCTGCGGTTGGGCGCCATGCCGGCGTCCGCGTACGTACGGCGGGCCAGCCGCAGGTGCTCCGCTTCGACGTCGATGGTGGTCAGGGTCCCGTCCGGACGCATCCCGCGCAGCAGCCAGGTACCGGACACGCCGGTACCTGTCCCAATTTCGACAACTGTGCGGGCTGCCACAGAGGCGGCAAGGAAGCGCAGGATGGAACCGGTGCCCGGGGCGACCGGGACGATACCGACCTCCTCGGCGCGGGCTCGGGCAGCCCGCAGGGGAGGGTCTTCCAGAAGGAAGCCCTCCGTGTATGCGGCGGTCGGATCGACGGCCCCGGTGACTGTGTCGGGCATGACATAGGCAGCCTACGGGAACGCCGGGTGCTGATGGCGCGTTCGTCTTGGCAACGCGCCTCGTGTCGGGGATGGATCGAGGGGAGAACAGCCGGTGTCCGCTGCGGGTTTTGCCGCGCCATGGCCGGCGCGTCGGGTACGTTCGTCTCGAACCGATCGAGAGGCGGCTGTGAACGGACAGGACGCGCGCCTGGCCACGTTCACGTCTGGCCGGCCGGCTCCACCGCGTCCGGCCTCGGACGAGGAGGTCACCGGGTCTGTCGCGGCCGATGTCGCTGGCGCGGTCGGTAGCGATCCGGCCGCGTGGGTGCCGCCCACGTGGGAAGAGGTCGTACGGGACCACGGTAACAGGGTGTACCGTCTTGCCTACCGTCTTACGGGTAACGCCCACGACGCCGAAGACCTCACCCAGGACGTCTTCGTGCGTGTGTTCCGGTCGTTGGCGGACTACACACCCGGCACCTTCGAGGGCTGGCTCCACCGAATCACCACGAACCTCTTCCTGGACCGGATGCGGCGCCAGCAGAAGATTCGTTTCGACGCGCTGCCGGACGACCCCGAGCGGCTGGCCGGCCGCGAGGCGAGCCCTGAGGCCGTCTACGCGGAGTCGCACTTCGACGCCGACATCGAAGGCGCGCTTGCCGCGCTCCCGCCGGACTTCCGGGCCGCGGTCGTTCTCTGCGACATCGAACAGCTCTCCTACGAGGAGATCGCGCAGACCCTGGGAGTGAAGCTCGGCACGGTCCGCAGCCGGATCTCCCGGGGACGCGCGATGCTGCGGCAGGCGCTCGCCGACCGGGCACCGCGCTCCTCGGTCTCCTCGGCCACGGCCGGGGAAGCGGCGCTGCTGGCCGCGGTCGATGAGCCGGTCGGGGACGCGGCCGTTTCCCCGATGGTACTGACCGGGCCGCAGGCCCCGCTCGCCGCCGATGCCCACGCCCTGGCTGATGACGGGGCGCGCCGGTCACACCGATCGCACCGGATCGCTCGCCGGACGGCGGCGCCGAACGTACAGCCGACCACGGCGAATGTGGGCGGTGCAACGTCCACGCCGGAGCGGCAGGCGTGAGCGGACACCACCTTGGTGAGCGGATCGCTCAGCTGGTCGACGAGCAACTCGACCACGACGACCGGGACCGTGCCCTGGCGCACCTCGCCCGCTGTCCCGCCTGCCAGTGGGAGGTAGCCGAACTGCGTCGTCTCAAGGCGCGGTTGGCAGCGCTCGGCGGCCCTGTGCTGCCGGGTTGTGTGGCGGACCGGCTGCTGCGGATGGCCGTGGCCGCCATCCCCACCCGGTTCGCCGCGGGCACTCCCTCCGTGGCAAGCACCCCCTTCGTCACGGACACGGGTGTCCCTTTCGTCGCGGACAACGGCCGGGCGCATCCGGCTGGCCCGGCGCTGCCAGCCGGTCCGGGGTTTCCGGCTGATCCGGCGGTTCCCGTCGGCTGCCCGGTCGCACAACTGCCCGCCGACCCCCTTGGAACGTTCCATTCTGATCACTCCCACCGCTGGGGAGACACCCGCACCGCTGGCTCGACGTGGTCGACGTGGTCGACGCCACAGACACATGTGCCCACCGGGAGGCGGACGTTCACGATCGGGCAGGCCGTCGCGGTCTCGCCCGCGTCCCTGTCGGGGACGTCGACGAAGGACGGCCGGAGGACGGCCGGATGGCCGGCCCGCCCACGGATGACGCCGCGCGTGACCATGCCGGTCACCGGTGGCCGGCGTCCGCCGTCCGGGCCGGTGGACCCGCGTGTACGCGCGGCGCACCGCCGTAGCCGCGCCAGGCGCACCCTGGTGGGCTCGGCGGCCGTGCTGCTCTTCGCCGTCGCGGGAGCCGCGTTCGGGGAGGTGCGTGCCCCCGGCGGGCTGCCCGCGTCGTCGACCCGTCCGGTTGTGGTGCCGGTGGTACAGCCGAGCCTTGCCACCGGCGTCACCGAGATCAGGGTCAGCCGCCTGCTGCCGGCGGCCGCCGTGGTGTCCGTGCCAGTCAGCGTGCGACGCCCTCTCGCCAGCAAGCCGTAGGCGGAAACCGGCACCCACGCGGCGAAAGCCACTTAGGGCGCGTCTGACGGATGTTCGATCGCGCGAGCGGCGCCCAGGCGACCAACATCCATCAGACACGCCCTGACAGCCGAAGGCACCGTGGCTGGGAAGAACCTCTGTCCGTATGACGGACGTCACCTACGCTGCCCCGGCAGTCCGGGAGCCGCGCCGCAGGCCGTACGGTGGTAGGCGCGTGAGCGGTGCGCTATGGTCATCCGCCTGCGGGTGTCACGGCGGTTGACGGCGACTCAGCTCGTCTCCGAACACGTTCCGGAGCCGGTCTGCTGAATATCGGTGGCTATGCCGGGCTTTCCAACGCGTCGCGAGGAGCGACTCGCGGCGGGTACCGGAGCCAGGCGACGATCCGGAGGGCAGGCCCCAGTGGCGGTCGGGAGGCGAAGCGGTCATGAGTAGCGGCAGCGAGAACGTCGCCATCCCCTCGCACTCCGGACCCGTCACGGGGTATCCGCCGCAGGCGGGATCCACCGCGAGCGTGTCCGCTGGCCTGGGGTCGGGCGGGGCGAAGCAGGAGTTGCCGGAGCCAGGTCATATCACCGGAATGACGTATTCAGGTACACAACGCGATACGAGCCGACTCGGTGGCGCTGTTGGTGGGCCGTCCGACCCGCCGACCAATCCGTGGTGGGCCCGCCCGGCGTCGGCGCCGATGTCGGTTGCCGGTGCCGGGAGGCCCGGCGCTGCCGCGCCGCAGACCGGATTCCGGCGGCCGGCCGGTGCCCAGTGGTGGGGCGCTACCGCGCGCACGGGCGTCAGCGCCGGCCCGGTGGCCGCCGACGTCACGACTGCCGAGGGCGCCGCGGGCGGCGATGCAGCAGCCGCTGTCGGTCCTGCCGGCGGCAGCGCATGGGCGGGTGATCACGCCGCTGCCGCCGCTGTGCTGGCCGACGTCGGGTATCCGGGCCGGACGGGTAGGAGGCGGGGGGCTGCGCCAGTAAGATTCCGCCGCCTTTCGTCGCTCCCGGTGACGGCGATGCTGCTCGCGGGGCTGCTCGGTGGGGTGGTCGGCGGCGTGATCGGCGCCTACGGCGCGTCCGGTAGCGACCACGGCCAGACGGCATCGTCCGCGTCCGCCTCGCCGGACGCGGCAGGCGGCACGTCAGCCCCGGGTGAACGCAGCGTCCCCGTCTCCGTCATTGCCGCGCGGGTGCTGCCGTCCGTGGTCACGATCAGCGTGGTCACCCAGGCCGCGACCGCGACCGGTTCCGGTGTGATCATCAGGCCGGACGGCTACATCCTGACCAACAACCACGTGTTGGCCAATGTCACCGCGCGAGCGCGCGTCTCGGTGACCCGCTACCAGAACCTGCAGCCGATTCCGGTGGAGATCGTCGGTCGTGATCCCCGGACCGACCTCGCCGTCATCCGGATCCGGACGGCCGACCCGCTGCCCGCGGCGACGCTGGGACGTTCCGGATCGCTCGTGGTCGGCGCGCCCCTGATCGCCATCGGCGCGCCCCTGGGGCTGGCCGGGACCGTGACCACGGGCATCGTCAGCGCACTGGACCGTGACCCGACCGTACCGGTGGAATCCGGCGGGGAGTCGCTGCTCATCGGCGCGATCCAGACCGACGCGGCCATCAACCCCGGCAACTCGGGCGGCCCGTTGCTGGACGGGAACGGCCAGGTCATCGGGATCAACACCGCGATCGCGACCGTGCCCGGTGGTTACGGTGAGCGCGGCACGTCCGGGAACATCGGTGTCGGTTTCGCCATCCCGATCGACTACGCGAAGTCGGTGGCCGATGAGATCATCCGGACCGGGCGGGCCACCCATCCGCACATCGGGGTGTCCGCGGTCACGGTTACGGCGAACGCCGCCGCGGCCGGGGCGTCTTCCGGCGCCCTGGTCCGTGGCGTCGAGGCCGGGGGGCCGGCGGCGCTGGCCGGGCTGCGTCCCGGCGATCTCATCACCAGGATCGGAGACATCGCCGTCGGCAACATCAACGATCTGATCACGGCGAGCCGGGCGCACCGGGTCGGCGAACGGATCACTGTGACGTTCGAGCGGGACGGCCGGGCGCAGGCCGCCCAGGTGACCCTGCAGGAGCAGTCCGGCTGACCGTGCGGCCCTGACCGGTCATGGCCAGATACCCGTGTCCGGTAGTTGATGGTGGGTGAAGCATGGGCGATGCTCGGAGCTTCGGGAACGGCCCCGGAACTTCCACCTCAGAACTTCCACCTGGAACTTCTACCTGGAACTTCAGCCCTGGAGCTGTTGTGACGATGGCTGTAACGATGACGGCATTGTGGCAATGGCGGCATTGTGACGACGGCGACATGGCGGGTGGTCGTCCAGGTGTTGCCCGTCTGGCTGAAGCTCGATCGGGCACGTTCTGGGCAGTGGTTGGCCGGTGGGTGTTGGGAAGCGTGTTTCGTTGATCGTGATGGCAGGGTAGTGTGAGGCTGTGTTCAACGGCGTCGGATGGGGCGAGATCGCTGTCCTGATGGTGATCGGCCTCTTCGTGTTCGGCCCGGAGCGGTTGCCCAAGGTCGCCCGTGACGCGGGCCGGCTGCTGCGCCAGATCCGCCAGGCCGCCACCGGGATGCGCGATGAGCTGCGCTCCGAGCTCGGCCCGGAGTTCGCCGACCTCGATCTGCGGACTCTGCACCCCAAGACCTTCGTCCGCAAGCATCTGCTCGAGGACGACGATCCGTTGCTTCCGCCGTACCTGTCCAAGCGGACGTCCTTCGACAAGATGCTCTTCGACGACGACTCCGATGCTCTCCCCGGGGCGGCGGAGCCGCCTCGTCCACGGCTTTCCTACGACTCAGGCTCCTATGAGGACGCCGCCATCCAGGTGAAGCCCACCCTGTCGCTGACCAAGGCGTCGTCGAACGAAACGTCCCTGGCGAAGCCGTCGTTGACCAAGCCGTCGTTGACCACATCGTCGTCCGGCTCCGTGTCCTCCACCTCCCTGACGAAGACCATCTCCGGCAGCCCGGGCCGATCGGGCCTGGAGGTGTCCTCCGGGGCGGGCGGTGACGCCCCCGCGACCGGTGGCGGCACCGCGGCCGGCCAGCCGCCGGCCGCGCCGTTCGATACCGACGCGACCTGAGCTCCCGACCCGTCCAGCAGGGCGTTTGACCGGCGGCCCAAGAGGCCCGTTCAGAAGACAGCCGCGTTCCAGCGTTTTCGCGAACTACGACCTCACCTTGCAGATCACCGATGAAGATCGGCTAGACCGGCTAGATCTTGGCCGGACTCGGGTGGGTCAGCGCTGCCGGGTCGGGGTGAGGCCGAGGGAACGGCCGGCCAGTCCGCGGGAGCGGGACGACAGGCGTTCGGCCACCCCCCGGAGGATCTTCCCCGCTTCGGAGTCCGGATCGGAGATCGCCAGCGGAACGCCGTTGTCCCCGCCTTCCCGCAGCCGGACGTCGATCGGCACCTGCGCGAGCAGGGGCACCTCGTGCCCGAGGACCCGGCTGAGACGCTCGGCCACGGCTATGCCGCCGCCGGAGCCGAAGACGTCCACCCGCCCGTCACAGTGCGGACAGGGCAGCCAGGCCATGTTCTCGACCACGCCGACGACGTTCTGCCGGGTCTGGACCGCCACGGTGCCGGCCCGCTCCGCGACCTCGGTCGCGGCAAGCTGCGGAGTGGTGACCACAAGAAGTTCGGAGGACGGCACGAGCTGCGCCAGCGAGATCGCGATGTCACCGGTGCCCGGGGGCAGGTCGAGCAGCAGGACGTCGAGGTCGCCCCAGAACACGTCCGAGAGGAACTGCTCCAGCGCGCGGTGCAGCATTGGGCCACGCCACGTAACAGGTTGATTTCCTCGAGTGAACATGCCGGTGGAAATGACCTTGACGCCATGTGCCTGCGGCGGCATGATCATTTTTTCGACCTGGGTGGGCGGACGGTTCACGCCCAGCATCCGGGGGATCGAGTGCCCGTAGATGTCGGCGTCGAGGACGCCGACCGACAGCCCGGAGCGAGCCATCGACGCGGCCAGGTTGACCGTCACCGACGACTTGCCGACGCCGCCCTTGCCGCTGGCCACCCCGTACACCCGGGTCAACGAGCCGGGCTGGGCGAACGGGATCGCCCGGGTGGCGGTCCCCCCGCGCAGCTTCGTGTGCAGGGCGGTGCGCTGCTCGGCCGTCATCACCTCAAGACGGACCCGCGTACCCCACACGCCCGGTACCGCGGTGACCGCCCGCTCGACCCGAGCGACGATCTCCTCACGCATCGGGCAACCCGCGACCGTCAGCAACACCACGACTTCCACGGTGTTGTCATCGGTGACGCGTACCGACTCGACCATGTCCAGTTCGGTGATCGGACGCCCGATCTCAGGGTCGAGCACCGTTGCGAGAGCTGCCTGGATCGCGTCCGCGCTAGGCCGGGAAGCAGACAAGAGAACCTCGACCGGTCTGTGTGATGGTGCGTGCGGCTCCTGCCTACACGCCTGCACGTCCACCATAGCCGTAGGTCCAGCCCGGACGCGTCCGACGAGGTCCGAACCTGGCCGCTTCCGGTGCGGGCGGAGCGGGGACGGGACGAGCGGCTGCCGGCGGTGCGCCGACCAGCACACTGGCCCAGCCGGGCCGTCCATGATCTTCCACGGGCCGTGCACGGCTGTCGAGAGGTGATGCGCTGGCTGTCAACCTGGCAGAGTCGGTCAAATTGTCGATCATCTGACATCCCTGGCGAGTCCGGGCCCGCTCCCATACCGCCGACGTACTCTGATCCACGTGACGGTGGACGAGCAAACAGTGGAACAGGAACCGCTGGTCGACCCGCGATCGATGCGCGCGTGGCGCCAGTTCCTGCGAGCTCATTCCTACGTTACCCGCAAGCTGGAAAGCGACCTCGAAGCCGAGCACCATTTGCCGCTGGCCTCCTACGACGTGCTGGTGCAGCTTTCCGAGGCGCCGGAAGGCGCGCTGCGGATGAACGAGCTCGCGGAGGCGGTGCTGCTGTCACGCAGCGGACTGACCCGGTTGGTCGACCGGCTGGAACGTGAGGGCCTGGTCGAGCGCCGCTCGTGTCCGTCGGACGCGCGGGGGACGCTGGCCACCCTCACCCCGGAAGGCCGCCAGCGGCTGCGGGTCGCATCCCGGACCCATCTCGCCGGGGTGTCCAAACACGTGACCAGCCATTTCAGCCCTGACGAACTGGACACACTCGCAGACCTGCTGGGCCGGCTCGACCATTACCCACCCGCGCGGCAGCCACCGGGCGGCGGCTGCGGCCAGGGCGCGTAGCCGGTCAGCGGTTCGGTGCCGGGCCGGTCGCTGGCTGGTCCTGGCCGGTCAGCGGTTCGGTGCCGCGGCCCGCGGCGACCAGCGCGTCCAGCGCCTGCCGGGTGGTCGTCTCCGCGCCGAGCGACTGGGGTTTGCTCGCTCCGTGGAAGTCGCTCGCGCCGGTGACGATCAGATCCAGGTCCGTGGCCAGCTGGCGTAGCCGGGCGCGCGCCTCCGGGGTGTGGTCGGGATGGTCCACCTCCAGGCCGCCGAGGCCGTCGCGGGCCAGCCGCGCGATCACGTCCGGGCCGATGGTCGCGCCCCGCCGGCTGGCGAACGCGTGCGCCAGCACGCTGACCCCGCCGGCGTCGCGGACGAGACGGATCGCCTCGGCCACGTCCGGTTCGTCCTTGTCCACCCAGTAGCGGCCGCCGGCGCCGATCCAGGCGGGGGTGAAGGCATCCTGGACGCTGCCCACCAGACCGGCCTCGACAAGCGCCTCGGCCACGTGCGGGCGTCCGACCACGCCGTCGGCCAGGGCGCGGACCCGCTCCCAGGCCACCGGATGGCCGTCGGCGGCCAGCTTCTCCACCATGCGCTGGGCGCGGGTGACCCGTTCGGCGCGCAGCCGGGCCCGGACCTCGGCGAACACCGGCTCGACCGGGTCGAACAGGTAGGCGAGCAGGTGCAGGCTCACCCAGCGGTCGCGGCCGACCCGCACCCGGCAGGAGATCTCCGCCCCCGGCAGCAGGGTGAGGCCGGCGGGCAGCGCCGCCGCGGCCTCGGCCAGGCCCGCGGTGGTGTCATGATCGGTGAGCGCGATGGCGGCCAGGCCTGACGCGGCCGCGAGGCGGACAACGTCGGCGGGCGGCAGCAGGCCGTCCGACGCCGTCGAATGGGTGTGCAGGTCGGCTGCGTCCGCCGGGATCGCCGGATGCGTGTTCAGCCCGCCCTCCCTTTCCGTCCGCGGACCTGCCCCTCTCACGGGCCTTTCCCGCCCGCGGGGCATGCCCGGAGCAGGAGCACATGCGCGGGATCACATATGTGGAATCACATGTGTGGAGGCGGGCGCGGAACACCGGTTTCCGCCGGGCCACCCGCCCACAATATCCGTTCGGCATCCGATCGACGGTGCCCGTCTGCCGTATCCGTATCCGCATCCGCTTTGCCGGCGTCCGCCTCGGTGACCCGCAGCGTTCGCCTGTGGTTTTCCCTGGATCACTTTCCGCTGTGACCGGGTCGCCGCTGACGTCCCGGTACTGTGACGGTCGGCCCCGTGACGACGGCGGGCCTCGTGGCTCCTGGATGCTCCGGGCAGGATTCTGGGCGGGATGTTGTGAACAGGACTTCGGCAGGCAGGGGCACTTCGGCAGGCAGCGGTACTCCGGCGGGCGGGAGCGCCGCGGATACCGGCCCCGTGGCTGGCGGCTCGGACGGTACGGACGCCGGCCCGCACCGGCGGAGCCTGGCCGGCGTCGCGTCCCGGCGAGGTTTTCTCGCGGGCGGGGCGCTGCTGCTGGCGGCCGTGGGCTGCTCGGACGGCGGGCCGTCCGGGGGCGGTACGCCCGCACCGCCGCGCCCGACCGGGCGGGCGACCCTGCGGCCGGCGACCCCGATCCCCGGCGTCGGTGACGGGGTGTTCTCCCTCGGTGTGGCCAGCGGCGATCCGCTGCCCGACGGGGTGATCCTGTGGACGCGGCTGGTGGCGCCGCCCTCGGGTGGCACGCCGCTGCCCAGCGGCGACATCCCGGTCGACTGGCAGGTCGCCACGGACGAGAAGTTCGCCGACGTCGTCGCGGCCGGGACGCAGGCCGCCACGCCGGGGCTGGCGCACTCGGTGCATGTCGACGTCCGTGGCCTGCAGCCGGGCCGGGCGTACTTCTACCGGTTCCGCGCCGGCACCGTGCTGAGCCCGGTCGGCCGGACCCGCACCGCGCCGGCCGCCTCGGCGGCGGTGTCGAGCCTGAGTTTCGCGCTGGCGAGCTGCCAGGACTTCCAGAACGGCTACTGGCCGGCGTACAACGCGATCGCCACCGACAATCTTGATCTTGTCGTCCACGTCGGTGACTACATCTACGAGTACGACCCGAACAGCCGGTTCCCGGACCGCCGTCACACCGCCCCGGCCACCCCCGGGCTCAACCAGCTCCGGACCCTCGACGACTACCGGAATCGCTACACACAGTACAAGTCCGATCCCGCTCTGCAGGCCGCGCACACCGCCGCGCCCTGGGTGGTCGTCTGGGACGACCACGAGACCGAGAACGGCTACGCGGGCCTCACCGACGAGTCCGGCGACACCGGGGACAAGCACCAGGACCCGGCCGCGTTCGCCCGGCAGCGGGCCGCCGCCTACCAGGCGTACTACGAGCACATGCCGATCCGGGTCGGCTACGTCCCCGGCTCACCGGACCTGAGGATCTACCGCCGGTTCACCTTCGGTGATCTGCTCACCCTCAACATGATGGACACCCGGCAGTACCGCACCCCGCAGCCCGGCCGGGCGTCCCAGGACATCGGTGACGCGTCGCTCGGGGAGAACAACACCGCCGGGACGATGAGCGGCGCTGAGCAGGAGGCCTGGCTCATCGACGGCCTGCGGGCGTCGTCCACCCGGTGGAACGTGATCGCCCAGCAGACGATGATGGCCCAGCTGCACGCGCGGATCGCAGCCGGTCTCGGTGACGTCCTCACCAATCTTGACCAGAACGACGGCTACGTACCGTATCGCACCAGACTGCTGTCCGCCGTCCGCGACAGCCGGGCGCGCAACCCCGTGGTGCTCTCCGGCGACATCCACTCCGCGTGGGTGAACGACCTGCGGGTCGACTTCAACCGGCCGGAGACGCCCGTGATCGGCACCGAGTTCGTCTGCACGTCCATCAGCTCGGGGTTCCTCATGGTCAGCGACGACCTCGTCCGGATGAACAACCGGCTGCTCAACCCGCATGTGCGCTACTTCCGCGGGGACCGGCGCGGCTACACCCGCGTGCACGTCACCCCCGGGGAGTGGCGGGCCGAGATGCGGGTGGCCGAGACGATCGAGCGCCGGGACGCGCCGGTCACCACCGACGCCACCTGGGTGGTCGAGGACGGCCGTCCCGGCGCCCAACTGGCCTGAGCGCCGCCGCCCCTGGCACGGGGGCCGGGCCCGGGCTGGCCGCGGGCGGGGCCGAGCCGGAGCGGGTCAGGCCGGCGGCGCGAGGAAGCGGAGCAGGCCCGGCCGCAGGACGATCCGGGCGGGCAGGTCCGCGACCGGGTCGCCGTCGGCGTAGAGCTGGAACGGCCGGTCGGCGTCCACCCGGACGCTGCGTGCCCGCAGCACCTCGACGTGTGAGGAGTCCACATGCCGTCCGGAGAACACCTTCGGGAACGTCGACAGAAAGGTGATCTTGCCGCAGTGCGCCAGCAGCACGACGTCGAGCAGCCCGTCGTCGAGCTCCGCCTCGGGCGCCAGCCGCATCCCGCCGCCGTAGCAGGCGGAGTTCGCCATCGCCACCGTCCAGCCGACGAGCTCGCGCGGGGCACCGTCGTCGATCTCCACGGTGAACCGGGCCGGCTTCCACGCAGCCGCCGCCCGTAACGCGCCGTAGGTGTAGACCTGCTGGCCACGGACGAACCGGGCCCGATTGGCGATCACCTGGACGTCCGAGTCGAAGCCGACGCTGGCGATGCCGAGGTAGGCCCGCCCGTTGGCCTCGGCAAGGTCGATGCGACGCTCGACGCCGCTGGCCAGGGCGGTGGCGGCGATCACCGGATCCCGGCTGGCGCCGACGGTGCGCAGGAAGTCGTTGCCGCGTCCTCCGGGCAGCACGGCGAGCAGCCCACCCAGCCGGGCCACGGTCTCTGCGACCCGGCCGGCGAGACCGTCCCCGCCGAGAGCGACCGCCATCCGGCCGTCGGCCACGGCCTGCTCGGCGAGATCGGCGGCGTGGTCGATGTCGCGGGTCCGCTCGACGCGCACGTCCGCCGCCCAGCGCCGCAGCGCGGCGGACACGTCCGGCAGCGCCCGCGCGGCCCGTCCGCCACCGGCGTGCGGGTTGACGATGAGCAGCAGCCGCCGCCGGTCCACCTCCGCCACCGGCGGGGCGGCATCCGTCCCAGGTTCCGTCATCTCCGCCAGCCCTTCCCGTTCCCGGCCCGGTGTACATACGCTCACCGGAATGATCATCTGTTGCCGGACACAGTCCAACCGTCGATGAGCTTACGAGCCCCTCGGAAAAGATCGTTTATTGATCTTCAGCGGTTGGCTGACCACCACCGCCGTCAACCGCCGAGGATGTCGTGCGTCACTGGGACCAGATCGACGCGTTGACCGTGGCCCGGCCCTGGGTGAAATCTCTCACTCGTGCCAGTATGAACGATCTTATGTTGCCCGGTTGGCGTGACGGGCTGCTGGCCGGCTGGCCGGCTGGCCGGCTGAGATGGTCGGAACATTTCGGTTCGCCTGCTCGAGGTGATGCTTTTTCTTCAGCGGCGGTGGCGGGCTGTAACCGTAGCCCGGAGGCGATGGATCACACCGTTGACCGGCCACGATGAGGTCTCCCTGGCGATGACGGTGACTCGGGTGTCCTGCGTATCGCCACGTATTGTACGGACAACGGGACATCATGATCCGCCTGTGCCCGCCCGGTCGGCCGTCGACAATTCTTGATTCTTGACAAGCGGCTATGGTGTGATCGTTCTGATGGTCGGCTGGGCGGGCCGCTGTGAGAAGACTTCTGACGGCCGCCGGCGCGTTGGGCGATCTGGAATGGTCTGATAAGGGTGGAGGACGCCGAAGGTCTTCCACGTGATAGAACAAGGCCGGGATGACAGTGACCACTACGCCTGGGTCCGGGGCTTCTGATCCCGGGGATCCCGAGCGCCCGAACGGCCTGTTCGTGGGGCCGCCGGAGGCGCCCGACCAGTACGAGTTGCTGGGCAAGGGAATCGCAGGTGGCGAGGGCACCGTGTGGCGGGCCCTCTACCGGGGAAAGCTGAGCCTCCCGCTGCTGTTCGCGGTCAAGTCCCTGAACCGGCCGCGGGGAGGGCCCGACGACTGGCCGTCCGCCAGGGAGATCCAACGCTGGAAAGATCAGATCGTTCTGCTGAACGCGCTGGGAACCACGCATGTGGTGAAGCCGCACGAGATCTTCCTCGGAGCGCGGTCGCACCACGAGGGGGCCGTGGACGGCGAGGCGAACATCCCCTATCTCGCGATGGAGTGGGTCGAGGGGGAGACCCTTGCCGAGCTTGTCTACGGTGCCCCGGCCGGTGGCCGGACGATCGTCGAGCGTATGAAGTACGTCACGCAGATCGCCGACGTGCTCGGCAAACTGCACTCCCTGAGCCAGATGAAGGGTAATCCAAGCGTTCACTGTGACGTCAAACCGGGTAACTGCATTGTTCATCCGGAACGGGGGGTCGTGCTCGTCGACCTGAGCATGATGCGTCTCCTCGACGACGGCTCCGGCGGCGGGATGTACAGCATCGGATACACGGCTCCCGAAGTCATCGCGGACCCGTATGCCCCGCGACAGCCGTCGGCCGACCTGTACTCGCTGGGTGCCGTGGCTGTTGCCTGCGTTCTCGGCAAAGTTCCGCCGGAGCCGTCGAGGGATGCCATCCGCACGCTCAGGAAAGAGGTGCGCGCGGTCGGGCGGGAGGCTGGCGTTCCTAATCCGGAGGCGTTCGCGGCACATGTGCTCGCCATGCTCGCCGAGGATCCGGCGCGGCGGCCTTCGGATGGTCCCGCATGGGCCGGTCAGCTACTGGGAATGGTCTCGGCGGGAACAGCGTCGGAAGTATCATCGGGAACGCCGCGGAAAACACCCTCGAAAGCGCCGGGAGAAAAACCGTCGGAACCGTCGGAAACGTCGGTGACGGAGAAGGCCGAGCCCGGGGCGCGGCCGGCGTCCGGCCTGGCCGCGCTGCGCGGCCGGTTGGTGCTGTCGGTGCCGGCGCTGGTCGTGGTTGGGATCACCGTGCTGCTGGGGATCGTCCTGCTGAGGCCTTCCAACGCGGACGGTCTGCTGGGGGCGTGGCCGGAGCCGGCCGATCGAGGGTCGGCCGACCCGCCCCTGACCAGGCCGGCCGACCCAGCCGGGCCCGTGGCGACCGGCCCGCCGTCCGCCACGGTCACACCCGTGCCGCCATCGGAGTCCGCAGCGTTCTCCCCGCCCGGCACGAGGCAGGCGGCACCCGGGGAAGACGTCCTCACACCGTCGGTGCCACCTACCCAGCACCCTGCCACCACTGGGCCGCCTGGCAGTACCCAGCGGCCCAGTACCCAGCCGACCCCCGTCAGGCCCGCCGGTGCGATCGGGGCACCCGCCGAAGGGACCCAGGTACGGCAGTGCGCCTATTTCTCGGGTACCTCCCGGCTGCCGGCCGGCAAGACCCTGATCCTCGCGGTGCGGAATCTGAGCAGCGAGAAGCCCAACAAGTACGTCACGTACGTGTTCGGCTGGGACAAGCCGTCCACGCTCTCGTCATGGCGCGGCCGCCAGTATTTCGGTGACGGGGACAGCAGCGTCGGCCAGAAGTACAGGGTGGAACTGATGGTGGTCGATCTGGCGGCGGCGCGGGCGGCGACGGCCGAGGCGAAGAAGACGACACCGGCTGACTACACGCCCGTCCACGCGTTGGCGAGCCGTGGCACGGCGCTCGCCGCCAGGACCGTGGTCCGCATCGCAGGCAGCGGACCCAACAACAACTGTGCCGCCTGAGACCGACAGTTACGTTCCACAGCCGTATTCCGCGGTGGTTGTGATTGTGGATGCCGACGGTTGTGGATGGCGCTACGGTGCGGGCTACAGGTGGGTGCTGTCGGCGCCGAACAGCAGGCAGGTGGCGAGCATCTCGGTACTGCGCAGATCCCACAGGACGAGGTGCTCGAGCAGGAGCGTGGCCGCGTCGGACGGCCAGAGCGCGACCCACAGCCACACCCCGTAGGCCTCCCCGACGAACACCGCCCGGTCGGGTGGGCAGAGCACCGGCCACAGGGCGGTCGGATGCCCGGCCGCCTCGATCTTCTCCTCGGGCTTGCCGCCGATGCGCTGCGGATCGGTGCCCGACAGCCCCGCCAGCCGCGCCCCGAGACCCGTCCCGGGCTCCTCGGCGACGAGGATCAGCTCGGCCGGCCCACCGAGCGGGGACGGCCCGCCGGCGGCGAACGCGGTGGCCCGCGGCCCGGTGCGCTCGTCACCGGCCCAGGCGACCCCGCTGCCGAACCAGTGCACCGGCATCGGCCAGGGCACCCAGACCGGCGCCGTGGCCGCGCGCGCCAGGAAGAGCAGCGCCTGCTCGCGGGACGACGTCGCGACCCGGTACGGTGCGACCTCCCCGTGCTCCTCGCAGCGCCACTGGTCGTTCCACAGATCAGGCGGACGCAGTGCCCCCAGGCACCGGGGACAGGCAGGAGGGGTCGTCACCGGTGGGCTCCCCGGCGGACCTCCAGGCGATACGCACCATTCGACGACGCTTTCATAGCCGTGGTCACTTCCCTTGGCTTTCGTTCGTCAAACCCGTCGAGGGCGGACCACGGACGCCTCGCCCCGCAGCCTTCGTCCGCCACCGTGAAGCCGCCGCGGAACCACTGTGAGAGGCCACAGTGGGAAGGCCGGTGAGAGGCCACTGTGGAAAGTCACCGTGGGACCGCCGTGGGACCGCCGCGGAGCCGCTGCGGAGCCGCCGTTGGAGCCGCCGTGGATGTTTCGCCCTGCCCGAGAGGGTGCTTCATCTCGCCCGGGCCGGGTATTGCCTGACCGGGTGGCATCAGTGGGCGTCACAACGGGTGTTGCGCTCGGCCGTCCGGCGTGGTCCGTGTGGCTGGTGTGACTGTGCGCCCGGCTCCGGCGTCCGGGATCCCGGCGTCGGCACGGCGCGTACATACACGTGCGCGTCCACTCGGTCGTCCGGTCATCGCCGCTGGTTGACGGTTGTTGCCGGTTGTTCGGTATCCCGACGTTGTCCCGTCCCGCGTGGCGCCGCCCTTCCGAGCGTCCTGTGCACGAAGGTGGAGTAGTGGCATCCATGGGCAAGGTCGAACCGTTCTGGGTGGCGGGCCGGCCGGCGACGGGTTCGACGGCATTCGAGGTGCGTCACCCGTGGGACGGCCGTCCGATCGCCACGGTCTCGCAACCGGACGCCGGCCAGGTGGACGTGGCGGTGGCCGCCGCCGCCCGGGCCGCGCGGGAGCTGGCGGCCGTCTCGGCGCACGGCCGGGCCGCCGCCCTCACCCACGTCAGCGGCCGGATCGCCGAGCGCGGTGAGGAGATCGCCGCGCTCATCACCGCCGAGAGCGGCAAACCGCTGACCTGGGCGCGGGCCGAGGTCGCCAGGGCGACGTCGACCTTCCGCTGGGGCGCGGAGGAGGCCCGGCGCTGGTCCGGGGACCTGCAACGGCTCGACACCGACCCGGCGGGGGCGGGGCGGCTGGCCGTGGTCCGGCGCGTCCCCCGCGGCCCGGTGCTGGGGATCACGCCGTTCAACTTCCCGCTGAACCTGGTCGCGCACAAGGTCGCGCCGGCGCTGGCCGTCGGCGCGCCGATCATCGTCAAGCCGGCGCCGAAGACGCCGCTGTCGTCCCTGTTGCTCGCCGAACTGCTCGCCGAGACCGACCTGCCCGAAGGGTCGTGGTCGGTGCTGACCGTGCCGAACGAGGCCATGCCGGGCCTGGTCGCGGACCCGCGGCTGCCGGTGGTGTCGTTCACCGGCTCCGCGGCGGTCGGCTGGTCGATCCGGGACGCCGTGCCCCGCAAGCACGTCGTCCTCGAGCTCGGCGGCAACGCGGCGGTGCTCGTCGCCGCTGACTGGTCGTCGCCGTCGGACCTGCGCCAGGCCGCGCAGCGGATCGCGACGTTCGCCAACTACCAGGCCGGCCAGTCCTGCATCGCCGTCCAACGTGTGTATGCCGAACGTAGCGTGTACGAGACGTTGCTGAGCGAGGTGACGGCCGCGGTCGAGCGGCTGCACACCGGCGACCCCGCCGACGAGGCGACCGAGGTCGGGCCGCTGATCGACCTGACCGCCGCGGAACGGGTCGAACGCTGGATCGCCGAGGCCGTCGACGCCGGCGCCACGGTCGTCACCGGCGGCAAGCGGGACGGCACGTCCATCACCCCGACCGTGCTGCGCGGCGTGCCACCCGAGGCGAAGGTGGTACGAGAGGAGGTGTTCGGGCCGGTGCTGGTCATCGAACCGGTCGACGGGCTCGACGACGGCCTGGCCCGGATCAACGACAGCCCCTACGGCCTACAGGCCGGGATCTTCACCCACGACGTGGCGACGGCCTTCCACGCCCACCGCCAGCTCGATGTCGGCGGTGTGATCGTCGGGGACGTCCCGTCCTACCGGGCGGACCAGATGCCCTACGGCGGCGCCAAGGACTCCGGCGTGGGACGGGAGGGCGTACACGCGGCCATGGAGGACCTCACCGTCGAACGGGTCCTCGTCCTCACCGGCCTCGACCTGTGACCCGCCCGGATCCGTAGCCGGCCTGGCCCGATCCGACCCGGTCTGGCCCGGCTCCGCCGAGACGGGGCCGGGCCAGACCACCTGGCGTCACACGGTCGGTCCCACCTCGACGGCGCCGAAACCGTGGGTGGTCAGCGCGCCGATCCCGGCGATGGCCGCGAACCGGCTCAGCGCGCCGAAGACGTCCGCCACGGTCACCGACGCCGTCTTCAGCAGGCGCAGCTCGGCGCTGCCCACGAACCCGACCTGCCGGACCTGCTCTGTGAGCGGGACCTGCCGACTCGCCCCGGAGACGGAGTCCAGGAACACCGCGTCGGCCAGCTCACGCACGATGCCTTCATCGATCGCCAGGGCGGCCGGGGCGTAGATGTTCCACCGGGTCCACAGCGAGCGCACGATCAGCACCGGTTCGGGCAGTGGCAGGTCCCGGCCGCTACGGGAGAAGAACAGCGGTGTGATCATCCGTAGCCGGACGCGCCGGGTCGGCCCGGCCGACGCCAGCCGCGCGAACGGCCATGGGTCCACGTCGAACCCGGTGACCCGCAGTTCGCACGGCCCGAAACGAACCATCCGCGGCGGCCAGCCCTCGGGCAGCTCGCCATCCCTGAGCCAGCCCAGCCGCCAGAGCGTCATCCCCGGACAGCCCGCCGCACCCGCCGCACCGGTGGACGACGTGGAGCCCGTGGAGCCCGTGGAACTCGTCGAGCTGGCGGGACCCGTAGAACCCGCCGAGCCTGCGGCAGCACCCCCTGCTGCCGGCGCGCCCGAACCGGGCGAAGGCGTGACAGGTCCGACCGCGAACGGCTTGCTCTCCGCGTGATGATCGCTGTCGACGGTCTCGAAGAGCCGCGCCGCGGCGCCGAGTAACTGGCGCGGCGACGGCGTACGCGGCGGAGCTGGAAACTTCAATATCAACGATGCCGGCATCGTATCCCCCCTGTGGACCCGGAATCCGGACGCTCAGAGTAGCCGTCCTCTCCGCCGGTATCTCGTCCACCCGGCACACCGCCGAGAACAGGGCTCCCCCGCGGTACCGTCGTCGACGATGCCATGCTCCATCCGCACCATTCGGATCCGCTTGATTACAGCCAGTACGGCCAGTACGGCCAGACAGAAATTTCTTTCCTGTCGTAGAGCTGGCACGGCGAATGTGAATACGCGTCGTTCGTCTCGGCCCTCTCGGGGGACGCGGATTCACCGGGTGGACTGGCAGGGAAATCAGGCGGATTTTCCTGGTGGAACAGTTTTCCTAGTGGAACACGGGCGATGTCCTGGATGTCGTTGTCGGTGAGTCGTCGATGGCATCGTGGGCGAATCGGGAAAATGGTTCGAGGCCAGGGCGCGAAGAAGGGCCGCTGCCGGGATGCCGGGCCGGCCGTGGAGGCAACGGTCGGGGCGTTCAGGCACTGATCGTCGGGTCGACGGTCGTGCGTCGGGGGATGGGCCGCGGAGGGTGTCGGACCCGGTATGTTGGCTGTCGGTGGCGGTTGTTGTCGCCGCGCGGCGGTGGGGCTCGCCGTATCCGAACCGTGACACCTGGTGGGCACCTGGTGTCGCCAACAGTCCCTACTTGTGACGAGTCGTGCCCGGCCGAAGCCGGGTGACGCGCAGGTAGGGAGGTACGCGTGGACGGCACCCGCTCGCAGGAGGCCGTGCGGCCCACCGATCTGGATGTGGACCTGCATGTTCTGGCGCAGCGCCGGGAGTTGCGCCGCTGGCCGGTACCGCTGCTGGCGGCGATCGCGGTTGGCGGGGCGATCGGGGCGTGCGCCCGTTACGGCGCGTCGCTGCTCTGGTCGACCCTGCCCGGTTCCTTCCCGTGGACCACGCTGGCGGTGAACACGGCGGGATGCGCGGCGATCGGGCTGCTCATGGTGGTGATCACCGAGGTGCGGGCGGTGCACCCGCTGGTGCGGCCGTTCCTCGGCACCGGCGTGCTGGGCGGGTTCACCACGTTCTCCACCTACGCGGTCGACGCCGAACGGCTGCTGGACACCGGCCGGGCCGGGCTGGCGCTGGCATACCTGGCGCTGACCGTGACGCTGGCGCTGGGCGCGGTGTGGGCGGCGGCCGTGGCAACGCGGCAGGTGATGGGGAGGCGGACGCGATGAGGCTGACCGGCCGGGCCCTGCGGCTGACGGTGTTCGTGGGAGAAAGCGACCTGTGGCACCACCGGCCGCTGGCCACCGAGATCGTGCACCGGGCGCACCGCGCCGGGCTGGCCGGCGCGAGCGTGTTCCACGGGGTGGAGGGGTTCGGCGCCTCCTCGGTCGTGCACACCACCCGGCTGCTGTCGATGAGCCAGGACCTGCCAGTGGCGGTGATCATCGTTGACGACGAGCCGCGGATACGCGCGTTCCTGCCGCAGCTCGACGAGCTCGTCACCGAGGGGCTGGTGATCCTCGACGAGGTCGAGGTGATCCGCTACGTCGGCCGGGCAGCGGGCCGGTGAACTGGCTGCTGGTGATCGTCGGGGCGGCCGTCGGCGCGCCGCTGCGCTATCTGACCGACCGTGCGGTGCAGGCCCGTCACGACACGGCGTTCCCCTGGGGCACGTTCACCGTCAACGTGGCCGCCAGCGCCGTCCTCGGCCTGGTCAGCGGGGCGGTGCTGGCGGGGGCCGCGTCGTCGCGGGTGGGGCTGGGGGTCGGGACCGGGCTGTGCGGGGCGTTGAGCACGTATTCGACGTTCTCCTACGAGACGCTGCGGCTGGCCGAGGACGGCGCCCGCCTGCTTGCCGCCGCGAACGTGGTCGGCAGCGTGCTCGCCGCCGTCGGCGCTGCCGTCCTCGGCATGGGCGTGGCCCAGGCCGTGTGGGGATGATCCGACCGTGGCCATTACGGCCTTATATGGGTCTTCCCCGGCGTTGACCGTGGCGGCGACGTCCGAGACCCGGACGCGTGTTTCAGCGAAAATCGGCTGCCCGAAAGCCCGGTCGATGTCGACGACAACGTCGGCCGGCTCGAACGCGGCGAGGCGCAGCATTCGGGGATAGCCGTCGTCTGCCCAGGTCAGATACTTCAGATAGCCGGCGACGATCTCCCGGAAGACCAACTGGTTGGTGCCGGCCACCATCAGGGGCTCGCCATCACCGGGGATGTTGCGGGAGAAGTCCCACAGCAGGTCGATACCGTCGGTGGCCAGCTCGCGGGCGGCATCCTGCACGGACAGCAGGCCGGCCCCGAACCGAGGATCGGCGGAGTCGGTGGGGGCGCCACCATTTGCCCGCGACCGCACGACTGAGCCTCCACAATATCGCTGAACCAATAATCCGGTGAACGATAATCCCGGGCTGGTCCGGGTATGTTTGCCGTTCCGACATGATTACCCGGACTGCCTGAACAGAGCGTACATCGACATTCGCCGTCGGATCGTGATCGACGGATGAAATGATCTTCGCGGCTGTTGGTCGTGGGTCACTGCGCGCGGTCGCGGTGTGAAGGATCGTTCGACGAGGCCCTGGCCTACCGCACCATCGCCGAATTCCTCGAAACCGCCCCCTGACCCCGCACCTCCTCGCCCCCGCATCCCGGTTGGGGGTTCTCGTCGACTTGGCCGATGCTCCACTGCCACGGGAGGTCAAGCTGCTCCTCAACCGCCGGGCGCGACGGGCTGGAGCCGGTACAGATCGTTTCCCCAGATCTCGTTTTTGCCATGATCCCCGACAGCTTTGTTTGCGCAGCTCGGAACATATGTTGATCTATATGAGCGGGCAGTTTTCGATCTTTGTTGAGATCGTTTGTGGTAGGTCCTCGCAACCGGGTAGCGTCGTTCCAGCTCAGCGGCGGTCCCGAAGGGGGTGCCCTCGCCAACCCCAGCCCGATCATGAGGGTATGTGAGCGTTCAGGGAGCGTCGGACAGCTTTGTTGCCCTTTGTAGGAGCAGGTCCCGCTCGCGGGCGTTGCGGGTCAGGGATGCCGCTCGCGCGAATTCCGCTCGTGCCTCCTCGACCCGCCCCAGGCGTTCGAGGAGATCCCCCCGGACGCTGGGAAGCAGGTGATAGGACCTCAGCGCTGGTTCGTCCGCGAGGGTGTTCACCACCTTCAGGCCGGCCGCGGGGCCCTGCGACATCGAGATGGCGACCGCGCGGTTCAACTCCACCACCGGGGAGGCGGTCAGCGCCGTCAACCGTCCGTACAGTTTGACGATCATCGCCCAGTCCGTGTCCTCGTAGCGGATCGCCTGAGCGTGGCACGCTGCGATCGCGGCCTGGAGGGAATAGGGGCCCAGGCCCGCGCGGTGCAGGGCCTCGACACCGCGGTGGATCAGCATCCGGTTCCAGCGGGTACGGTCCTGCTCCGCGAGCAGGACAGGCTCGCCACCGGGGCCGGTGCGGGCCGGCAGGCGGGACCCCTGGAACTCCAGGAGCGCAACCAGCCCCTGGACCTCGGGTTCCGTGGGCATCAGGCCGGCCAGGACGCGGGCGAGGCGGAGCGCATCCTCGCACAGGCCCGGACGTACCAGGTCGTCGCCGGCCGTCGCCGAATAGCCCTCGTTGAACACCAGGTAGATGACTTCCAGAACCGACGAGAGCCGGGCCGCCCGGTCAGGGCCGTACGGGACCTCGAAGGGAACCTCGGCCCTGGCAAGCGCCCGCTTCGCGCGGACGATGCGCTGGGCGACCGTCGCCTCCGAGACGAGAAACGCCCGAGCGATCTCCTCGGTCGTCAGCCCGCACAGCAACCGCAGGGCGAGCGCGATCCGGGCCTGCGTCGACAGCACAGGGTGACAGGTGGCGAAGATCAGCCGCAGCAGGTCGTCGTCGATGTCATCGGGGTCCGTCGTCTCGGGCGGCGGCACGTCCTCCAGCACCCGGCCTGTCCGGGACACCTGACTGCGGCCACTGCTCCAGCGCGGCGACCAGCGCATCCTGCGCCAGTTCCTGCGCGATGCCCACGTCCCGCACGATGCGGGCGACACCGGCGACGATCCGCGCGTACTCGATCCGGAACGCCGTTTCGACCGCCTTGGTCGCGCCTGCCGCCGTCACAGCCACCCATCAGACCAGCCGGGCCGCGGCGGGGCAAGCGCGGCCAGGTCACGCCGTGGCGATCTCGCGGACCTCGACGGTGACGGTGATGTGCTCCGGGTGGATCTGTAGGAAGCGCCTGCTCCACTCGTGAGCCTCGGCCGTGTCCCTGACCTGGAGGATGCTGTAACCGCCGACCACCTCCTTGCTTTCGGTGAACGGACCGTCGGTGTAGCTGAACTTGCCGTCGGACCAGGTGATCCGGGTGCTCTCGGAGGTCGGAGTGAGCCCGGCCGTGTCCAGCAGCACCCCCGCTCTGGTCATCTCCTCCAGCAGCGCGCCCATGCGCTGCTGGACTTCGGGGCCGATGTCCTCCGGGGAGATCTCCCGCTCGTTGATACGGATCAACGTCAGATACCGTGGCACTGCGACTCCTTGATCGGGATGGTGGGGCCCTTCCCCGCTTCTCACCCGTACGTCGAACGGCGGACGCCCGGATCGACCGCTCTCCCGAATTTTTCTGAGCACTGTCGCAGTAGCTCATGGTAATCATCGCTGGCCCACGCTGCTGGCGCTCGGGGAGAACCGTGGAACGCCCCTTCAGGGGTTGGGCGAGCCGCGCTGGATAGGCGGTGGGCCGGTGGGTTACGCGGAGGATCATGCTGTCTCGGCCGCGGTCGGAACAGCCGGAACAGATCGTTCCGCTGAACTCCGTTTTGCCCATGATCCTAGACGGGCTCGTTCACGCAGCTCAGGATAGATATTGATCTACGGAGATGGTCAGATTGCGATCTCTGTCGAGATCGTTTGTGGCGGGTCCTCGCAACCGGACAGCATCGTCTCAGCTCGGCGGCAGCGCCGAAGGGGGTGCCCTCACTAACCCCAGCCCGATCATGAGGGCACAGAAACGGCGAGGTCGTACAGGCTCGGAGCGGTGTTGCAGCCGAAGCTCGCTAACTCCAGCCCGATCGTGAGGGTATGGAAACAGGACGTTCTTGTCGTTGAAGTCGCCGATGATCGCTCCGTTGATGCTGGTTCGGGTGCGAGGGTGTGGAAACATCGCCGAATTTGTCGGTCCGGCCGATAGAGTGTCATCTATGTCACTGCGTGTAGTCGTGGGGCGGTGGGAGATGCTGACGGCTATCGGCTGTCAGGGAAGATCGGCGCGAGTTTGTTGTTGTGTACGCCTGTGGGGTTGAAAAGCGTACACGGCGACAAATTCACGCTGATCATGGCTCATGTGGGTGGTCGCGGACGGTATCCACGGTTCGATCGTGAGGGTGAGGATTTCTGCGGGTGTGTTCAGGCAGTGGGATGGGTGGGTTTACGACGTTGGCGGACGGTCATGCTGTGGACGTTGTGCTGGCTGACCCAGGTAACCTGTGGTTCACGTGATGTCGCGATGGTCACGATAGTGGCGAGATGAGTATTGATTCTGTCGAGCATCTGTTCGCGAGCGAGCTGGCCTTCGAAGAGGAACATGTGAACGCGGGCGGCGCGTAACGCGGCGAGCTCGTCGGGTCTTCGGAGAATGGCGGCGTCTCGGGCGAGAACGACCCATCCGGTCCGGCGGACAAGCGTCAGCCATGCGGTGTCGGGCTGGCCGCTGGCCGCGGCCTTGGATCCGAAGACTTCCGCCAGCGTGTGGACGGCGTAGCCCAGCTCGCGTAGACGGCCTGTGACGGTTCGTCCCCCGAGCGAGGCATCGACGAAGAACTCAGGCGGCTTTGCCCAGTAGGACGCGGGTGGCGGCCCAGACATCGTCATCGGTGACCTCGTACTCGAGCGCTACTTCATGCGGGTTCTCCCCGGCGTTGACCATGGCGGCGACGTCCGAGACCCGGACGCGTGTTTCAGCGAAAATCGGCTGCCCGAAAGCCCGGTCGATGTCGACGACAACGTCGGCCGGCTCGAACGCGGCGAGGCGCAGCATTCGGGGATAGCCGTCGTCTGCCCAGGTCAGATACTTCAGATAGCCGGCGACGATCTCCCGGAAGACCAACTGGTTGGTGCCGGCCACCATCAGGGGCTCGCCATCACCGGGGATGTTGCGGGAGAAGTCCCACAGCAGGTCGATACCGTCGGTGGCCAGCTCGCGGGCGGCCAGGACGTAGTCGCGTCCGAATTCCCGCTGGAGGGCTTTGAGCGCGGGCCGCGCCTTCGCGATGCGCAGCCCGGCCTGGCGCAGCGCCGTCAGGACATGAGCCTCGGCGAGGGCGATGAACGGAACACGGGCTTGCGGCCGTTCGGCGGGCAGAACGTGTATCAGAGGCTGCCCGTCGTGGCTGACGGCCCACCGGCGGAATGTTCGTGGTGGCAGCGCCAGGCAGCGGGCGGCATCCTGCACGGACAGCAGGCCGGCCCCGAACCGAGGATCGGTGCGAGCACCACCATCTGCCAGCCGCGGCACGACCGAGCCTCCTCGATATCGCTGAACCAATAATCCTGCGGACGGATGATCCCGGCCGGATGGTCCGGACACGTTCGCTGTTCCGGCATGGCCGCCCGAACCGTCTGAACGGAGCGTACATCGACAGTCGCCATCGGATCGTGGTCGACAGATGAACCGATCTTCATGGCCGGTGGTCTCGGTGTCCGTCCGCCGCATGGATGATCGTTCGGCGGGCTGTTCTGTTGATCATCAACGGGCTCGTGCGCGCAGCTCAGGATAGATGTCGATCTATGGAGATGGTCGGATTTCGATCTCTGTCGAGATCGTTTGTGGCAGGTCCTCGCAACCGGACAGCATCGTCCCGGCTCAGTGGGGGTCCCGCAGGGGATGCCCTCACTAACCCCAGCCCGGTCATGAGGGTATAGAAACTGGAGTACGTGGGGCGGCGGACTGGTGTTGTCGCTGTCCTTGTTGGCCCTCGCTCGGGCGTGGGGGCAGAATATGACGGGTTTATGGGCGGCGGGCGCTCACGTTGTATTCGTAGAGGGATTTGTTCGAGTTTCGTTTGCGGATTGTGCTGATCTCGACGTCCGTGTAGGCGAGGGCGCGCAGCATGGTGGCATACCAGGTGTGGGCAGGGACCTCGTGGCCGTAGAAGGTCGAGTTCCCCACGATGTAGGAGACCACGCCGCCCCGTTTCACGGCCGGTGTGACGGCCTGGAAGTGCAGCCACATGTCGTGGTGGTACCTGTGCACGTAGGTCGCGAGCAGCGGGCCGTTCTTCCCGCCGTCCGCCGCGATTCTCGCGCATACAGCGGCCATGGCGTCGTCCACGGGGGTGTCGACCTCGGGGCGCCAGCCGTTCAGTTTCGACGTCGCGGTGCCCCACGTCCCGCCGATGGCCCGCCAGTCGAGGTCCCCGGCGTCACCGGCGAGGTTCAGGAAGCGCAGCCAGTACATGTAGGGGCGTAGTTCCCGGACATACGACATACGGTTGACGTAGGGCGGGCTGGTGATGATCAGGTCCGCTTCCCTCAGCTGGTCGATTCTCGTCCGGGAGTCGCCCTGGTGGATTGCGGCGGAGCCCGGCAGGTCGCACGCGGCGGACCGGAGCACCGCGTCCATCTCCAGCGCGAACGCCGAGATCGCCGCTTCCGCCGCGGCCTGGTCGAACAGTGCCGGAGCGCCGTCACCGACATCCTTCGGGGATGCCCCGGCGGACTCCTCGAACGGCGTCCGGAAGGACATGGACTGATGGTTGAACGCGGCGTTGCTCCGCGCGATGAGCGTCCGGCACAGCGCGATCTCGAGAAGGTCGCGAACCGCTCCCTCGTGCGTGTCGATCGCCGCCCGCAGCGCTTTCAGCGCGTGCAGCGTCCCGGGCGTCCACCACCGTTCTATGTTGAAGATGTCGGGTTGCCACAGGACGGCGTCGCGATCAGTCTGGGTGACCGTCCTGACGACTTCGTGTGTGGCGTCGACGGCCGCCAGCAGTGTTTCACGCGGATAGTGCCGGACCTTGGTCCGGCCGAGCCAGACGAGAAAAGGGTTGACGTCGACGCTCTGCCCGTAACGGCCGAGTTCGGCGGCGGCGAGCGGAGTGGTGCCCGTCCCGGAGAAAGGGTCCGTGACGACCGAGCCCGCCGGCAGGCGCGAAATGCTCTCCCGGACGAGGCGCACCCCGTAGGCCGGGGTGAGCCGCAGCCATCCGTGCCGGCCGACACCCATGTTGGCGCGGAAGGTCATGTGCTCGTTGCGTGCCACGGGGGGTCGGCCGACAGCCGCGGTCACTTCGCCTCCAACGGTCGGCCTACCGGCGGTTTACCGGGAGCGCCATGTGAAACTCGTCAACCAAGATCCACGGCGTGTTCTGACCTGCGACGATACTGATGCGGGGCCGACGCGGGCACCGGTGCGACAGACGAGTTGACGGATGAGCCGGTGGACGGGCCGGTGAACTGGTCGGGGGATGAGCTTGCCCGGCACCGCCGTCCGCCGGCATTGTGGATACGGGAACAGCTGGCTGGTATGACACCGGGTCACGATGACCGGTCCATGCCGGTCAGGACGATCGGACTCGCCGGATGACGGGAAATCGGGTGCCGCTGGAGCAGACCGAACGAAGGGTCCCGTGCGTCGGGGCGATCATCATGAATGCCGCCGGCGCGCTGCTGCTCGTCCAGCGGGCCAGGGAGCCCGGCCGGGGGCTGTGGTCGCTGCCGGGCGGGCGGGTCGAACACGGGGAGAGCGACAGCGCCGCGCTCGTCCGGGAGGTCCGCGAGGAGACCGGCCTGGAGGTGGCCGTCGGGCGGCTGGTCGGGCGGGTCACGCGGCCGGGGCCGGACGGAGCCGTCTACGACATCGCCGACTACGTGTGCGACATCGGCGGCGGGATCCTGCGGGCCGGGGACGACGCCGCGGACGTCCGCTGGTGCCCCGACCTGCGGGCCACAGCCCTCACCGAAGGCCTGCTGGACGCCCTCGCCATCTGGGGTATCACGACCGCGTAGGCGCCATGCCGACGTACAGGGCGGAAGGAAGAGGCGGCAGAAGGCAGAAGAAGGTGTCAGGTGCCGTTGGGGACGGGGCGGCCGGGTTGCTCGCCGCCGCGGGCCTCGCCGTAGGAGCGCTTGGGCACCATCACCTTGCGGCGGTAGATGCAGACCAGGGTGCCGTCCTGGTTGTAGCCGCGGGTCTCGACCTGCACGATGCCCCGGTCGTCCTTGCTCTTCGACTCGACCTTGCCCAGCACCTCGGACTCGCCGTAGATGGTGTCGCCGTGGAAGACCGGCTTCACATGCCGGAGGGATTCGACCTCGAGGTTGGCGATGGCCTTGCCGGAGACGTCCGGAACGGACATGCCGAGCAGCAGCGAGTACACGTAGTTGCCGACGACGACGTTCCGTTTGAACTGGGTGGTCTCCTCGGCGTAGTGCGCGTCCAGGTGCAGCGGATGGTGGTTCATGGTCAGCAGGCAGAACAGGTGGTCGTCGTACTCGGTGACCGTCTTGCCCGGCCAGTGCTTGTAGACCGCGCCGACCTCGAACTCCTCGTAGTAACGGCCGAACTGCATGCGCGCTTCTCCTCGCTCTGCCTGGCGCTCCCGCCGCTACGCGGGATCTGCTGCCGCGAACCCGCCCGGGGCTGATCCTCCCAGGTCGGCCGGGCATCTGCCCGATTCGCAGCCGTATCCAGCCCGCGACCGGCGGATAGTAACGGTACGACCGCAAAATGGTGATGATGCGGAGGTGGCAGGGCGGTGGCACGAGGTGGGTGTGGGTCGTCCATCCGGTACCGGGCGGCCACAGCGTCCGTGCCAGGGTTCCCCGAGAGTCCTGAACGGTTGGGCTCACACGGCCCCATGGTGCCCACGCCCGGGGTACGCCGGGTGGTCCCAGCGTGGCCATGCCCGCCGACGTCCGTCAGGATGGGGACGACGGCCGGAACGCAGGACGTGAGGAGTTGGCGATGCTGCTTGGCGTACACGTGGTCCGGTTCACCTGGCCGGGCGGGGCGGAGACGATCGGGCCGGTCCTGGGACGGGCCGCCCGGGTCGCCGACGACGCGGGCGTGGCCCGTCTCAGCGTGATGGACCACTACTTCCAGATGGAGGAGATGTTCCCGGCCGACGAGCCGATGTTGGAGGGCTACACCACCCTGGGGTTCCTCGCCGCCCACACGTCCAGGCTGCGGCTCGGCCTGCTGGTCACCGGCGTGACCTACCGCCACCCCGGGCTTCTCGCGAAGATCATAGCCACCCTGGACGTGCTGTCGGGCGGACGCGCGGAGCTCGGCATCGGCGCCGCCTGGTACGACCGCGAGCACCATGGGCTGGGGGTGCCGTTCCCGCCGGTCGCCGAGCGGTTCGAGCGGCTGGAGGAGACGCTGCGGATCTGCCGGCAGATGTGGAGTGAGGACAACGGCCCCTTCACCGGCCGGCACTACCAGCTTGCCGAGACGCTGTGCGTGCCGGCGCCGATCAGCCGGCCCCGCGTGCCGATCCTGATCGGGGGCAGTGGGGAGCGCAAGACACTGCGCCTGGTGGCGACCTACGGCGACGCCTGCAACCTGTTCGCTCCTTCGGCGGACGTGGTGGCGCACAAGCTCGACGTGCTGAAGGCGCACTGCGACGCGGTCGGCCGCGACTACGCGGAGATCTCCAAGACGATCATCTACAACGGCGACGCGCTGGCCCGGGAGGACACCGGCGCCTTCCTCGCCGAGGCCGAGCGGTACGCGCGCCTCGGCATCGACACCGTGATCGTCGTCCCGCCCGGCGGTGAGGCGGTGGACGCCTGGGTCGAACGGATCTGCGTCCCGGTCGTCAAGAACCTCGCCGACATCGCCGTCACCGGCTGAGCTGAAGCGCGGTCGCCGACCGAGCCGTCGCCAACGGGCATCGACGGATGCTGGCTGACGCCAACGGAATCGCCGTCGCCGGCCGATCTTTTCTTCTTCGCTTCGCTCTATCTTCCCCGCCGGTTTCTTCCCCGCCGGCCGGGGCCGGGCGGCCCACCGTGGCGAATCCCGGCTCTGGCCGGCGCCAGCCCCGGGGGCGACGTTCCAGGCCTGGACGGTGTCCGGAGAATTGGGTTTCCGGAGGCGGATCCGGTGGAACCGTGGATCAGGGTCGGGTCGTTACCCGATCGGACGCGTCTGTCGTCATGGGGAACGGGCGGTCGCCGGGTGCCGGTTGTCGGCTGGAAGCCGGTATCCGTCACGATGGCCTCGCGGGAGTCACGCCCGCGGACGTCGAACAACATGCCGATCAGTGACATGCCGACAGGCGACGGGTAACAGGCGACAGGGCAGATGCGGAGGCCACCATGGCGCAGGTGCTGAGCAAGGGCGCGAACGCACCGTTGTCCACTACCGACGTACGGGTGGAGATCAGTTCATCCACGCCGTTGGACATCGCCGCGCTGCTGGTGACCGCGAATGGCAAGGTCCGCTCCGACGCCGACTTCGTGTTCTTCAACCAGCCCACCGGGCCGGGGGTGCGCCTGCTCCCGCCGTCCGCGCTCGAGTTCACGCTGACGCAGGTACCGTCCGACATCGACAAGGTGGTCGTCACCGGCAGCCTGGACGGCTCCGGCCCGCAGACCTTCGCGGCCGTCAACGGGCTGCGGGTCGTCGTCCGGGCCGCCCGGGGTGAGGAGATCGCCCGCTTCGACCCGGTCGAGCTGACCGTCGAAAGCGCGCTGATACTCGTGGAGCTCTACCGGCGCCAGGGGGCGTGGAAGGTGCGTGCCGTGGGGCAGGGGTATGCCTCCGGCCTCGCAGGTATCGCCACCGACTTCGGGATCACGGTGGACGATCCGGGTGCCCCGCCGGTCGACCCGCCCACCCAGATCGTCACCCCGCCGCCGGGGCAGCAGTGGGGGGCCCCGGCGGGGCAGCCCGCGGGCGGCCAACCCCAGTGGGGGGCGCCGTCGGGGCAGCCCGCGCAGCCCGCCGGGGCGGGGGGCGGCTGGGGCGCGCCACCGTCCGCGCCGCCGCCGGCCCAGCCGCCGCAGCCGACCCAGCCGTGGGGGCAGCCGCAGCAGTCCCCGGGGCCCTGGGGGCCGCCGGCGCCGGCGCAGCCCGCTGGGCAGCAGCACTACTGGGGCGCGCCGCAGGGCCAGCAGCAGGCGCCGCCGCAGGGTGGCGGCTGGGGCGGTGGCCAGCCCCAGCCTCCGGCCGCACAGCAGGGCTGGGGTGCGCCGCCGTCCGCGCCGGCCGGCGGTGGGGGCGGGGCGCCGGTGAACCTGGACAAGGGCCGGGTCTCCCTGCGCAAGGGCCAGAGCGTCTCGCTGGTCAAAACCGGCGCCCCGCCGCTGACCCGGGTGCGGATGGGCCTTGGCTGGGATCCGGCGTACAGCGGGCGCCAGATCGACCTGGACGCCTCCTGCATCCTCTTCGACGGCCGGGGCAAGGACGTGGACAAGGTGTGGTTCATGTCCAAGAAGGGCGCCCGCGGCGCGGTCCGCCACTCCGGCGACAACCTCACCGGTGCCGGTGAGGGCGACGACGAGACCATCTTCGTCGACCTGGCCGCGCTCCCGCCGAACGTCGAAGCCCTGGTCTTCACCGTGAACAGCTTCCAGGGGCAGCGCTTCACCGAGGTCCGCAACGCCTTCTGCCGGCTGATCGACGACTTCACCGGAGCCGAACTCGTCCGGTTCGATCTGTCCGAGTCGAAACCGCAGACCGGGCTCGTCATGTGCAAGGTGGCTCGCCAGCCCGGCGGCCCGAACTGGACGATGACCGCCATCGGGGAGTTCCACGACGGCAAGACCGTGCGCGCGATGGTCGGCCCGTCCAAGCAGTATCTGTAGAGCGACGATCCGTGGAGCGGGGGAGCCGTGGGGTGACGGCTCCGGCCGTGTTACGGGCCGGCTGTCGTCAGGGCCGGGGCTGGTAGCAGCCCTCCGCCCTGACCCGGCAGCACTCGGCACCACCCGGCACAAAAATTAAAGCCGTGTCACGGTGTGTCCCGTAGCGTTTTCCCGTGGGAGTTCGTGGATGTTTCACGAGCTCCCACGGGAAGTTTTCCGCAGTCTTCTGTGACTCCGCGGGCTTCGTGGCCCCGCCGGTTCCGCGAGTTTTTCGCGGTGATGCGCCCCGCGGCGGCCCGGCGGCCTACTGCTGCAGCTTGTAGTCCCGCAGCAGCGCGCGGCTGATGATCCGCTTCTGTACCTCGGACGTACCCTCGCCGATGAGCATGAACGGCGCCTCCCGGAAGAGCCGCTCGATCTCGTACTCCTTCGAGTAGCCGTATCCACCGTGAATGCGGAACGACTCGGTCGTCACCTCGAAACAGTATTCGCTGGCGAGGTACTTGGCCATGCCGGCCTCGACGTCGTTGCGCTGGCCGCTGTCCTTCTTGCGGGCCGCGTTCACCATCATCAGGTGGCCGGCCTCCACCTTGGTCGCCATCTCCGCGAGCTTGAAGGCGATCGCCTGGTGGTCGGCGATCTGATGGCCGAACGTGCGGCGCTGCTGGGCGTAGGAGATGGCCAGTTCAAATGCCCGGATCATGATGCCGCAGGCGCGGGCCGCGACATTGACCCGGCCCACCTCCACGCCGTCCATCATCTGGTAGAAACCTTTGCCGCGGCCGTCGAGGCCACCGAGGATCGACGCCGCCGGCACCCGGTGGTTGTCGAGCACCATCTCGGTGGTCTCGACCCCCTTGTAGCCGAGTTTCTCCAGCTTCCCGGGGATCGTGATGCCCTCGTGGGTGCCGAAGCCGGGTTCCTTCTCCAGCAGGAACGTCGTCATGTTCCGGTAGACGGAGTCGGCGCCCTCGTCGGTCTTCACGAGAGTCGCGACAAGGCCGGCGCGGGCACCGTTGGTCAGCCACATCTTCTGGCCGTTGATCACGTAGTCGTCGCCGTCGGGAGTGGCCCGGGTGGTGATGGCGGACACGTCCGAACCGCAGCCGGGCTCACTCATCGAGAAAGCGCCGCGGATCTCCCCGGTGGCCATTTTCGGCAGGAGCCGCTGCTTCTGTTCCGGGGTGCCGTGCTGGATGAGGAGATAGGCGACTATGAAATGTGTGTTGATGACTCCCGACACGCTCATCCAGCCGCGGGCGATCTCCTCGACGACCAGGGCGTAGGTGAGCAGCGACTCGCCGAGCCCGCCGTACTCCTCGGGAATCGTGATCCCGAACAGCCCCATCTCCTTCATGGCCTCCACGATCGCCTCCGGGAACTCGTCCTTGTGCTCGAGTTCCGTGGCGTATGGCAGAATCTCCTTGTCGACGAATGTGCGCACAGCCGACAAAATGTCGACCTGGACGTCCGTCAGACCATCGGTCTGCGCGATCCTGCCCATGGTGTCCGCTTCCTTTCTCGCCATACCGTGGTCGACCCGTGCCATTTCCGCACCGGTTGCCGGGAATCATGTTCGGGTCGTCGCATACTTATGAGAAGTATCACGGCATTCGGGGGCGGACGCCAGCGACGCCAGTGGCTCACTCCTTGTCCGGCGCCATCCTGGCCTGCTGCCTCCCGTGCCGAGGCCGAGGCCAGCGGGCCGTGCAGCCCCCGGTCGAGCGCGTTCGGTACCAGCCCGCGGAGCGGTGTCGGGATCACTGCGCAGTATCAACGATCACTGTTCGTATCGCCTGATATCGGGCGTATGGCCCATAGGGTAGTCATCCAGGGGGCTTGATGTTGTGGGTGCTGGCACGCCCGTTGTGCCTCCGGAGGTGTGGTGTTCTCGTTTCTTCGCAAGGTCTGCCAGGAGCCGCTCGGTGGGATCCGTCAGGGGACGCCCGCCTGGCGGCACCTGGCCGCGGTGGCGACGATCGCCGTGGCTGCGGCCGGTGTCCTGACGGCCGGCTACCGGTCCGGGGGCGTGGGGACGCTGCGGGCACCGGTGTCCCCGGTGTCCCCGGTCGCCGCGGACAGCCCAGACGCCACGGGCATCCCGGGCGGCGAGGCGGCCGGCAACCCGCTGGCCGGCGTCCGCTTCTACGATGATCCAGACAGCCAGGCGGACGCCGCCGCGACCCGACTGCGCGGCGGCGACCCCGCGAACGCGGGCCTGCTCGACAAGATCACGAATACCCCGCAGGCGCTGTGGCTCGGCGACTGGTTCCCCACCGCGCAGGTCCGCGCCACGGTCGCCGCGCGGGTCGGCAGCGCGCGGGCCGCCCAGGCGATCGCGGTGTTCGCCGTCTACCATATACCGGCTCGCGACTGCGGCGGCTACTCCGCCGGCGGGGCGGGCTCGCCGGACGAGTACCGCGCGTGGATCTCGGAGGTTGCCGCCGGCATCGGCACGGGCCCCGCCGTGGTGATACTCGAGCCGGACGCGATCGCCGGCGCGGACTGCCTCCCCGCCGCCGACCAGCAGACGCGCTACACGCTCATCCGTGAGGCGGGCACGCTGCTGACCCAGCACGGGGCCACCGTCTACCTCGACGCGGGGCAGCCGGACTGGCGCAACGCCACCGAGATGGCGGGACGCCTACGGCTTGCCGGCGTCACCGCCGTGCGCGGCTTCGCCCTGAACACGGCGAACTTCGTCGCCACCACCGACCTGCTGGCCTACGGCAACCGGATCGTCGCCGAGCTCGGCGGCAGCGGCCACTTCGTCGTCGACACCAGCCGCAACGGCTACGGCCCGGCCCCGGACAAGCAGTGGTGCAATCCGCCGGGCCGGGCGCTGGGAGCCCGTCCGACCACACAGACCGGTGACGAGCACGCGGACGCGTTCCTGTGGGTGAAGGGCCCCGGCGAGTCCGACGGCACCTGCAACGGCGGCCCGCCGGCCGGCAGGTTCTGGCCGGCCTACGCCCTCGACCTGGCCCGCCGAGCGCCCTATTAGCTCAACTAGCATCAGATTGACCAGCATTAGCTCGACCAGCTCGTCCCACAAGCTGTCACCAGCACAAATACGTCCAGCGGCACTGCTGCCCACCGAGTCCGCATCCGTTCCCAGGGTTTTGGGATCAGGGGGCGCGGACGGGGAAGCCGAAGTCGAGGGCTGCGGTGGCCAGGCGGCGGTCGTAGGTGACGAACGCCGTCAGGCTGTCGCCGAGCCGCCGCGCGGCGGCCAGATGGATCGCGTCGAGGGTGCGCACCAGAGGGTCGGCGACCGCCCCGGCGTCGTCCAGGATGGGCCGGTCCAGGATGATGTGGTCGAGGCGGTTGAGCATGGTCACCGCAGCCTTATACAGGTCGGCGTCGTCCGCGGTGGCGCGCCGTACCGCTCGGACGACCTCGGTGCGGGCGAGTAGGGAGGTCACCTGGGGATACCCGGCGTGCGCGCTGAGGAAGGCGCGCAGCGCGGATGTCTCGGCCTCGGTGACGACCAGTTTCACCAGCGCGCACGAGTCCAGGTAGATCAACGATCGTCCTCGGCGCGCATGTCGAGGAGTACCTCCGACAGCGCTGGCCCGTCCGTGCGTGGGGGCCCGGGTTCCCATTCGGCGAGACCGCCCTCGCCGGGCTGGAGCACTCCTTCGTCGATCAGCCGTGCCCGTGCCTGGTGGAGGTCGCTGGGTGGGGTGAGGACGGCGATAAGGCGGCCGCGTTCGGTGATCTCGATGGTCTCGCCGGTCTTGACCCGATCGAGGATCCTGGACGCGTTGTGCTGGAGCTCCCGTACGCCGATCCGTTCCATCATGACGCACATGATATAGCCTCATGTGCGTCACATCCGCGATCATCGACGTTCGCCGGCGGCAGCTGTTCTGGCCGCCCTACGCCCTCGACCTGGCCCGCCGAGCGCCCTATTAGCTCGTCCCACAGGCCGCCACCGGCACAAACGCGGTCAGCGGCACCGCCGCCCACCGCGTCCGCATCCGTCTCCAGGGTTCGGGATCAGGGTGACAGCCCTGGTGGGCAGCTCGCCGTGAGCGCTATCGATCCTCGAAGATGTCATGCGAGCCGATTCGTAGCCAGATGACGTGTGGACCCGGCCTGCCGGGGATCGGCTCCCCGTACTGCCACAACGCCCGGCCGTTCGGCGCCCACGTCAGCTCCCAGACGTCAGAGATCCTTTTTGAAGCGTTTGACCCGCAGACGCTTGTCGAAGTCACGGCGACGTTTTCCACGTCATGGTTCTGTTCGCTGACAGCATCGCCTGGATCGGGAGTCGTGAGGGTGGGGGTAGCCTCGCGCCGTGAGGCCGAACCATCAACCGTTGCGGTGGTCGGCCGTGACGGCGGGTATTTGGCTGTGGCGTGCGTCGCGCCAGGTGTTCGGTGGGGCGGGTGTCATGACGGGTGGCCGGCGGTGACGGCGGCGTCGGGGCGGATGTTCTGCCGGCGGCTGGCGGGGCTGCTCGTCCTCGACCCCAACGGTGACGTGGTCGGACGGCTGCGGGACGTGGTGGTGACGGTGCGGCCCGGCAGCCAGCCGCCCCGCGTCCTCGGGCTCGCGGTCGAGGTGCAGCGTCATCCGATCTTCGTCCCGATCGGTCGGGTGACGGGGGTGGAGTCGGGTGCCGTGGTGCTGTCCTCGGCCAGGTTGAGCTGGCGCCGGTTTTCCCAGCGTCCCGGTGAGACGCTGGTGCTCGGTGAGCTGCTGGACCGGCGGGTGACGCTGGTCGCCACCGGCGCCCCGGCCACCGTGGTCGACGCCGCGATCGAACAGGTCCGCGGCGGCGACTGGGTCGTCGACCAGGTCGCGGTACGCATCGGTCGGCGGCGCCGTGGCGAGGTCCGCACGGTCTCCTGGGCCGAGGTCACCGGGCTCGCTCTGCCGGAGGAGGACCAGGGCGCGGCCAACATGCTCGCGGTGTTCGAGAAACTGCGGCCGGCGGACCTTGCCGCGCTGCTGCGGGACCTCTCCGACAAACGTCGCGTCGAGGTGACCGCGGCCCTCGACGACGAACGGCTCGCCGACGTCCTGGAGGAACTGCCCGAGGACGAACAGGTCGAGTTGCTCGGCGGGCTCGCCGACGAGCGGGCCGCCGACGTCCTGGAGGCGATGGGCCCCGACGACGCCGCCGACCTGCTGGGGGACCTGCCCGCCGGGGAGGCCGAACGGCTGCTACGACTGATGGCGCCGTGGGAGGCCGCGCCGGTCCGGCGTCTGCTCGTCTACCCCGACCGGACCGCCGGAGGCATGATGACCAGCGAGCCGGTGATCGTCGGCCCGAACACGAGCGTGGCCGAGGCGATCGCGCGGATCCGGGCGCCAGAGCTCTCCCCGGCGCTGGCTGCGCAGGTGTACGTGGTGCGTCCCCCGTTCGAGACGCCCACCGGGCGTTATCTCGGGCTCGTCCACTTCCAGCGGCTGCTGCGGGAACCGCCCGGGGCGCTTGTCAGCGGTGTCGTCGACGTCGGCATCACCCCGCTGCGGCCGGAGGCGTCGCTACAGGAGGTGACCCGTCACCTCGCGTCGTACAACCTGGTTGCGGTTCCGGTGCTGGACGACGGCGCCCGGCTGGTGGGGGTGGTCACCGTCGACGACGTACTGGATCATCTGTTGCCGGCCGGCTGGCGGGAACACGACCTCGGCCCGGACGCCCCGAACTCGGACGCTCCGAGCCGGGGCACCCCGAGCCCGGGCGCCCCAGCCCTGGACATCCCGGGCAGGGGAACCCGCAAGGCAGGCGCTTCGGGTGCGGACACTCCGGATGTGGATGCCCGGGACGCGGGCGCCTCGGGTCTGGACGGCCCGGGCGCGGGGATCTGATGAGGCTCCGTCGTCGTACGGGCAGGCTCGATCAACCTAGTCCGTCCCGCCGGTCGGCGCTGGTCCGCCGTCCCCACGAACCGGACGCCTTCGGCCGGGTCGCCGAGCGGATCGCCCGGTTCATCGGGACCGCACGCTTTCTGGTGGCGCAGAGCATCGTGGTGGTGCTGTGGATCGGCTACAACATCATCGTGCCCCGTGACCTGCGGTTCGACAACTACCCGTTCATCTTTCTGACGCTGGCGCTGTCCCTGCAGGCGGCGTATGCCGCGCCGTTGATCCTGCTGGCGCAGAACCGGCAGGACGACCGGGACCGGGCCAACCTCGCGCAGGACCGGGAGCAGACCTCACGCCAGCTCGACGACACCGAGTACCTCGCCCGCGAGATAGCGGCGATCCGCATCCGGGTCGGGGAACTGGCCACCCGTGACTATCTGCGCTCCGAGTTGCGGGCGGAGCTGCGGGCGCTGCTGGCCGAATCCCTGGAGACGTCCGCGGGGACGTCCGCGGGGACATCGTCGGTGGGGACGGACGCGGGAACAGGTGAGGACGTCGGCGACAGGCGCCGCCGCGCCCCCGGATCATGGGATCGGCGGCCCGAACGCGGCAGCTCCACCGACCGGCGGCTCCAGAGCCCGTGAACCGTACATCCGACCGGACGACGTCACCAGACGTCACCAGACGTCACCAGAGGAAGAAGACATCACCGGGAGAATCGGGATCGTTCCTCACGGTGGGAATCCGGCTGGTGTCCTCAGACCGAAGCGTCCGCGATCCGAGGACCTAGGTGAGAGATCCGCGACACAGCGTGAGAATGGACAGGGCGATTTCGGCCCCGCGCGGCCCGAGCTCCCGCGACCAGGCTGTGATGATCTCGTTTTCCCGTTCGTGCTGGATCCGCGGACCGCCGTCCGCGGAACGCAGCGCCTGAATCTGCTGGGATATCTCCAGACGGGCGCCGACGAGCGCGCGAAGCTGTGTGTCGATCTCGTCTATGGCCTGCCGGCCGTCCGCGATCGAGGAGACCGCCGGTGCCGGCGTGGCGGCGGGAAGCGCGTGGCTTGTCATCTGGGCTCTTTTCATTCGGGACCCGGCCGTCCCGGAGCCGGACAGGCCCGGGGAAAGTCCGGGCCTTGAGTCTCGGCGTGTCGCGTCAGATACGCGGCAGTGCAGGGACCGTGCCCGGTCCCTGGTAAAAATGATCCGGTGATCTGCTCGCGCGGCGCGCGCAAAGAGGAGATCCACCGGGCATGGCTACCAGCATGCCAGCCGGGATTGCCACCGTCCAGCGGTCCGTCCGGCTCGCACCGTGACCTCACACGGCCCAGAAGCGGTCGGGACGTCACGCCGCTGTCATACGGGCGCCACACGGATGCCGCACGGGACGTCCGGCGGATGCCGGAAGGACACCCCCCGAAACCGCACCGGGACGCCACCGGGACGGCGTCAGGACGGATGGGAGGATCGTCTCGTGGACCAGTTGCAGTTGGACGGCATGCCGCGGCGGCTGTTCGTGTGCACCCCGTCGAAACTGTCCGCATTCGCGGAATGTCCCCGCCGCTACCGGATGGCGTATCTCGACCGGCCGGCGCCGGTGAAGGGGCCGGCGTGGGCGCACAACTCCCTTGGTTCCAGCGTGCACAACGCCCTGCGGGCCTGGTGGGACGAACCGCTGGCCCGCCGCACGCCGACCCGCGCCGCCCACCTCGTCCGACTGCTGTGGATCACGGATGGCTGGCGGGACGCCGAGCAGTCCACGACCTGGCGGGAACGGGCCGCGGAGATGGTCGGGCGCTACGTGGCCACCCTCGACCCGGCCCGCGAGCCCAGAGCGGTGGAACGTCAGGTCGCCGCGCGCACCGAGCGGCTGGCCCTGTCCGGGCGGGTCGACCGGCTCGACGACCGGGACGGCGAGCTCGTCGCCGTCGACTACAAGACGGGACGCCGACCGCCCACCGACGACGACGCCCGGGTCTCCCCGGCGCTGGCGCTGTATGCGCTGGCGGTCTCCCGTACCCTGCGCCGTCCCTGCTGGCGGGTGGAGCTGCACCATCTGCCCACCGGCACCGTGGCCAGCGCCGAGCACGACGAGGCGTCGCTGGGACGTCAGCTGCGGAGGGCCGAGGCGCTGGCCGACGACGCCGAGCGGGCGGCCGAGGCGCTGCGCGGCGGCGCCGGGCCGGACACGGCGTTCCCGCCACAGCCGGGCCGGTTGTGTTCCTGGTGCGACTATCGGCGGCACTGCCCCGAGGGCCGCGCCGCCGCCCCCGACCGCGCCCCCTGGGACGCCGTCGCCGCCGCCGAGCCACCCGGCTGAACCCCGTACCCCCGCGCCAGCCCGTATCCCCGCGCCCGGCTGGGGAGCGTCAGAGAATCTTGATTGGTGTTTGTCCGGGTAGGGCTGTGACCTGTGGAAACGCCTGAACGCCGCCGTCCGCCACGCCTCTGTTCGGGCGGCCCCTCCGAAGTGCCCGAAGGATGTGAATTCAGTGCTGTCACAGCGGCACCGGATTCACATCCTTGCCCATGGGCTGTCGTATGGATCATGTGAATGGCATCTGTTTCCGGTCGCGGCTCCGCCGGCGGTTTCAGCCGAGGAGCGTCCGGGGCCTGCTCGTTGTCCGGTAGGCCGGCGGGAGCTGGGCCATGATGGCTTCGTGACAGAGCGAGCGAGTGCCGGCCAGCCGAACACCGCGCCCTCGGCCGTGTCGCCGGCCGTGTCGCCGATCATGTTGCAGGACGCCCGGCTGCCCGGTGGCGGCCAGGCCCGGCCCGCGGGCGGCCCGTTGCGAGTGTCGGCGAAGGCCGGGACGTTCACCGAGTCGGTGATCCGGGAGATGACCCGGCTCTGCCTGGCGCACGACGGCATCAACCTCGCACAGGGCTTCCCGGACTTCCCCTGCCCGGCCGAACTGAAGGAGGCGGCGAAGGCCGCCATCGACGCGGACGACAACCAGTACGCCATCACCTGGGGCGCGAAGGCCTTCCGGCGCGCCATCGCCGCCAAGGTCGCCCGTACCTATCCGGGGTGGACGGTGGATCCGGAGACCGAGATCTGCGTGACCTGCGGTTCCACCGAAGCGATGATCGCGACCATGCTCGCGCTGGTCGACCCCGGCGAGGAGGTGCTGCTCTTCGAGCCCTTCTACGAGAACTACGGCCCGGACACGATCCTCTCCGGCGCGCGGCCGAAGTTCGTCCCGCTGCACGGGCCCGACTGGAGCATCGACGAGGCGCAGCTGCGCGCCGCCTTCTCCGACCGGGTCCGGGCCGTCGTCATCAACACGCCGCACAACCCGACCGGCAAGGTGTTCACCCGCGCCGAGCTGGAGCTGATCGCAGAGCTCTGCCAGCGGCACGACGCGCTCGTCTTCACCGACGAGATCTACGAGCACATCCAGTATCTCGGCCCGGGCGGGCACATCCCGCCCGCCACCGTCCCGGGGCTCGCCGACCGCACGGTCACGATCAACGCCCTGTCGAAGACCTATGCGGTGACGGGCTGGCGGGTCGGCTGGACCATCGCCCCACCGGCCTACACCGCCGCCATCCGCAAGGTCCACGACTTCCTGACCGTCGGGGCCGCCGCGCCGTTGCAGGCGGGCGGGGCCGCCGCTATGGCCCTGCCGTCGAGCTACTACGACAGCATCGTCACCGACTACCTCGAGCGCCGTGACCTGCTGTGCGGCGCGCTCGCCGCGGCCGGCTTCCATTTCCGGCCACCTGACGGAGCGTACTACGTCATGTGCGATACGCGATCGTTCGACCCTGACGGGGACGACGTGGCCTTCGCCCGCCGGCTACTGGAGACGGTCGGGGTGGCATCGGTCCCCGGATCGTCGTTCTTCAACGAACCCGCATACGGGCGTCACATCATACGTTTCGCCTTCCCGAAACGGCTGGACACCCTGCGGGCGGCGGCCCAGCGGCTGGCCATCCTCGCCTGACACACCCCGCCGCGCGCGCCCGCGCCCCGCGCACCCCGTGCCGCCCCACGGGTGGCCGCGGGGACGCGGCTATGCCCGGCTGCCGCGCTCCGCCGCGGGCTTCTGCGGGACCGAGGGCCCCGAGATCAGCACGTCGTGAGCAGGGAGGGGACGGGCAGCGGATACCGGCCGGCGGCGGCCCGGGCGCGTCCCCGGCGCACCTCGGCGGCCAGCCACCGCAGGTAGGCGTCGACGCCGCCACGGTGGTGTGGCCGCGACCACCGACCGCGCAGGTCACCGACTGGTGACCGCGATGCTCCGGCGGCGCCGGTAGCGGTCAGCATCACCGATCGTGGCGGCAGCAGATAGCGGCCGCGCAGGTACTCGCCCAGCCAGCGGGCCTGCGCCTCAGCGAGCCGGACGGCGTCGGTGACACTGATCGCCCCGGTGCCGCCGGCCGGCCCCGGCCCCGACCCCGGCGACACGCCGCTTGGCAGGACGCCACATCCGTACACCCCTTCCGCGTCCGGGTCGAAAACGCCGCCGAACAACGCCGATGGGACGGCGGGCGAGCTGGTCAGCCGGTGCGCGGCGGCCTTTCCGACGACAGGCCCGACGACTCCGCCGAGGAGGACCACGGCGTCCCATCGAGTCGCCGGCTGGTCACCGCCGCGGACGTCGAACGGCCGGCGGCCGTCGTCCTGCGGGTGAATCTCGTAGCCGCCGCTATCGAGCCTCGTGAACCGCCCGGCGAAGCCCCGCTCGTCCGGGAACTCCCCACCGGTTCTGGGAGACTCCCCACCGGCCCCGGCGGGTCCTCCGGTGGGCGAGGGGGGCGCCGTCGCCGGGCCGTCCGCGTCGTGCGTCGCGCGATCGTGTGTCACGAACAGGTGCGCGTCCAGCCCGGAGTCGATGAGCACGCGCAGCGCCGTACCGGCGGCCGGACCCGCACCGAACACCGCTACCCGGGGAAGTTGAGCCACGATCGGCAAGAGTAGGCCACATCCGGCTGCCCGTGACACCTCCCCGCTGTGTCGCCAGGCTGGCTTACGGTGTCGTCGGGACTGGCTGTCGGTGTTGTCGGGCTGGGGTCACCGGCCTGGTGCCACCGTCAGGTGGGCTGGGAGGCGGCGGGTCTGAGGCGGCAGCGGGTCCTCCTCCGTCCGCTGGCGCGGCGGTGTCATCACGAGGCGCCGCGGAGCGTCCCGGGGGATCATCCGGGCGTCGGGCACAGGCCTGGCAGTGCGCGTCCTGGCGCGGCGTGCCGTAGCGTCCCCCGACCCGGGGACCTGCCGTAGCCGGCGTGGCAGCGCGAGCAGCGCGGTACGTGTCGCCCGTGCGCCCAGGCAGGCGGCGGCGTCCAGCAGCGGCGTGTCGGGCAGGCCGTAGAGCCGCCGGGCCCAGCCAGGCAGCATCCCGACCGCGATCGCGCTCAGGGCGGACCACGCCGGGCGCGCGGGCGTGGTCCGCGACACCCACCGGGGCATGGGCGGCCGCAGGATGAACGAGATCATCTCGTGGGACTGCGAGGTCACCCGCAGGTGAGGGCGCATCCGGGCGAAATAGCGGGCAACCGCGGCCCGGCTGTCCGGGACATCCTCCGCCGGGATGCCGATCAGCTCGGCGGCACGCACCTGCTCGGCGAAGTAGGCGTCGGCCTGGCTGTCGGTAAGGCGCAGCCCGCATCGACGGGCTGTCGTGAGGAAGGACTCGACCTCGCTCGCATGCACCCACAGCAGCAGTTCGGGATCGGCGGCCCGGTAGGGCCGGCCGCTGGTGGGCTCGATGCCACGGATACCTGCGTGCACGTGACGTACCCGTTCGGCCGCGTGCCGTGCCTGTTCCGTGGTTCCGTAGGTGATCGTTTCGACGTAGGTGGCGGTGCGCAGCAGACGTCCCCACGGGTCGGCCCGGTAGGCGGAATGCTGGGCGACGCCGGCCATCGCCAGCGGATGCACGCCCTGCAGGAGCAACGCGCGGATACCGGCAATGATCATGCTCGGATCGCTGCGTACCCGCCAGGTCATGCTGGACGGCCCGAACAGCCCGACATCCGGGCCGGGGCTCGCCGCCATGCTGTCGGTGCTGTCGGTGGTACCGCTGGTGCTGTCGGTATCGGTGGCACTGTTGACGCTGGTGGCACCGCCCGCGTCGGCCATCGGCCGGCAGGCCCCGGATCGTGTCACGGCATCAGTGACCTCGTTGACTCGATGCCGCTGATCAATCACCTGAACATCCCCGTTTCTTACTCTCAGAAATCAAATAGCAACTAATAGTTCCACATTGACCATGATAGATGCATGCAGGGTGCGTTACGTGTCCAGATTGCGATCAGATGGTGATGCAATGCCGGGCGGTGCGTGCATGCGCCGCTCTGAGTGAGTCGTTGCGGTGTCGCGTGACCGGTGCCACGAACTAACGTGGCCTCATGAGCGTTGTGAAGATCAATGCACTGACCGTCCCGGCCGAGCTGCGGGCCACGCTGGAGCAGCGGTTCGCTGGTCGGGCCGGCATCGTGGAGGCCGCGGACGGTTTCGAGTGGTTCGAGCTGCTACGGCCGGTGGAGGGCACCGACACCTACCTCGTCTACACGCGTTGGCGTAGCGAGGAGGACTTCCAGAAATGGCAGGCGTCCAACGCCTTCCAGGCCGGGCACGCGCAGGCGGCGGCGGACGCCGCGGGTGGTCCGGGGCCGGCCGGTCATCCCGGAGCCGGCGGTCACCCCGGTGCCGGTGCGCCAGCCGGCCATGGCGCGCCGGCTGGTCATCCCGGATCTGGTGCGCCGGCCGGTCACGGCGGACCCGGCGGTCACCCCGGGGCTGGTGCGCCGGCCGCGACCGCGGCCACGCTGTGGTCCTTCGAGGTCGTCCAGTCGGCCGCGCCCAGGAACGAGAAGGCCTAGGAGCCACGCCTCGCCGCCCGAAGCCTCTCCGTCCGTAGGTGGAAGCCGTCACCAGGACAGCGGTTTCCACCTACGGCTTCCGCGCCTGTAGGTGGAAACCGCTGTCATAGGGGAGGTTTTCACCTACGCCCGGCCGGTGGCTGGCGTCCTCGATCTCGCCCACGAACTCCTCGACCACGTCCTCGAGAGCGATGACGCCGCGGGTCGTGCCGTTCGGCCCGGGTATCCGGCCGAGGTGGCAGCCGCTGCGCTGCATCAGGCGCAGGACCTCGTCCAGCGGCAGGTCGGCGCGGATCTCGACCATCGGCCGCAGCCTGCGTGGCGGCAGCGGTTCGTCCCGGGCGTCGCCGTGGATACCGATGACGTCCTTGGCGTGCACGAAACCGACGATTACCGGTCCCGGTCCGGCTGGGGCGTCGCCGTCGGCGGCGCGTACCGGGAAGCGGGAGAAGCCGGTCCCGGCGACCAGCCTCTCCAGCTCGGACGCGGTCACCGACCACGGGACGGTCACGATCTCGACAACCGGGATCATGATGGTGCCGGCGGTCCGCTCGGACAGTTCCAGCGCGCCGGTCAGCAACTCGTGCTCGGTGTCCTCCAACAGGCCCTGCTGCCGGGATTCCGCGATCATCACCGCGAGCTGGTCCGGGGTGTAGGCGGTGCTCAGCTCGTCCACCGGATGGACGCGGACGAGCCGGACACACCGGTTGGCGACGGCGTTGAGAAAGACGATCAGCGGGCGGGTCAGGCCGGCGAACCGGAGCAACGGCGGTGCGAGCCAGCGGGCGGCCTTCTCGGGGCCGGCCAGCGCGATGTTCTTCGGCACCATTTCGCCGAGCACGATGTGCAGGCAGACGACGATCAGGAGCGCGAGCGCGAACCCGATCGGGTGATGGAAACCGCTGGGGACGCCGAGCCCGTCCAGACCCCCCTCGATCAGGTGGGCGATCGCGGGCTCGGCCACCGCGCCGAGCCCGAGCGAGCAGATCGTGATGCCGAGCTGGGAAGCCGCGAGCATCAGCGACAGGTTCTCGATCGCGGTGAGGACGCTGCGGGCCTGGTGGTCGCCCTCGGCCGCATACGGTTCCATCTGGTCGCGACGGACCGAGATGACGGCGAACTCGGCGCCGACGAAGAACGCGTTGCCGGCCAGCAGGAAGATCGCGCCGACAAGATAGAGCAGGGTCATCGCCGTGCCCGTCCGGCCGGGCCGTCGGCGCCGACGGCGCTGCGCGGAGCGTGCGGGCCACGCGGGCCGGACGAGTGACCGGAGTGCCCGCTCCGGCGGGTCCGGGCTGGCTGGTCGGGCGGGCGGCCCGCCAGCCGGACACGGCTGACGCGATGATGGTCCATCTCCTCGACGGTGAGCAGTTGGCCTTCGACGTCGACCTGGTCACCCGGCTTGGGAATGCGCCCGAGCCGGTGCAGGACGACGCCGGCGACGGTTTCGTACGGGCCGTCGGGCAGCCGGACACCGGTCAGGTCGGCGACCTCGTCCGGGCGGAGCAGGCCGGACAGCGACCAGCTCCCGTCCGGCCCGGCGGTGGCGTCGGGTCTTTCCGGCGCGTCGTACTCGTCCAGGACATGGCCGACGAGTTCCTCGACGAGGTCCTCCAGGGTGACCAGGCCGGCGGTGCCGCCGTACTCGTCGATGACCACGGCGATCTGGAGGCTGTGCCCGCGCAGGGTGGTGAGCAGATCGTCGCAGCTCAGCGATGCCGGCACCACCACCGGAGCGACCATGAGCCGGCTGACCGGTGTGCTGCCGCGCTCGGCCGGCGGCACACCGAAGGCGTCCTTGACGTGGACGACCCCGACGACGTCGTCGACGTCCCCGGGAACAGCCGTGACGCTCCCCGGGCCCGGCGGCTCGGCGGCCTGGCCTCCGCCGCCGCGGCCGGTGGTGCCGCGATCGGCGCCCGTATCCCTACCGGCACTCGAATCCCTGCGGGCGCCGGTATCGGGCGCGGCGGCACCGGCGGGGCGCAGGACGGGGAAACGGGAGTGGCCTGATTCCCCGGTGACCCGGAGCAGTTCCGTGACGCTGTCGTCGGCGTGCAGCGCGACCACCCGCACCCGCGGCGTCATGACGTCCTGGGCGGCGCGCTCGCGTAGCCGCAGGGATCTGCCCAGCAGACTTGCGGTGTTGCCGGGCAGCGTGCCGTGCTCGGCCGACGAGCGCACCAGCCAGCCGAGCTCGGACGGTGATCTGGCCGATCGCAGTTGGGTCCGCGGCTCGATCCCCAGCGCGCGCAGCAACCGGTTGGCGGATCCGTCGAGAAGCGTGATGATCGGTCGGCAGACGCTGGAGAAGAGCATCTGCGGCCCGGCGACCCACTGGGCCGTGGCCATCGGTGTCGCGACCGCGATGTTCTTCGGGAAGAGCTCGCCGAAGATCATCTGGGTGACTGTCGCGATCAGCAGGGCGGCGGTCACCGCGACGGCATGGCCGACGTCGGCTGGCAGGCCGGTCGCGTTGATCGCCGGTAGCAGCAGGGAGGCGATCGCGGGCTCGGCGATGTAACCGAGTACCAGCGACGTCAGGGTGATTCCCAGCTGCGCGCCGGAAAGCTGGAACGACAGCGACCGGACGGCCCGCAGCACCCGGGCCGCGCGGTGGGAACCGTCCCGCGCCGCCTGCTCGAGCCGGCTGCGGTCGACCGCCACAAAGGCGAATTCGGCGGTCACGAACAGCCCGTTGGCGGCGATGAGGGCGACGACCAGCAGCAGGCCGAGAATGTCACCGATCATTGCGGTGGCGGGGGCCGGCGAAAGCCACCGCGGTGCTCGGACGATCGGGAGCATGCCGCGGACGCCGCTGTCGAGGCCGCCCGGAGCTCCCGCCCGGGCGGTACCGGCGCGCCGCGTGCCATCTCCTCATCCTCACAGACCTCCGCCGTGCCGCCCAGAGGTTTCCCGGGCCGGGGCCCGATGCCCAACCAGGTATGCCGACAGGAAGGCCCACGGCTGATCATGGCCCGATGAATGCGCGTTCTTTTATGATTTGTCCGAAATAGAGATCGAGTTTTTCAGGTATCGGTGATGTTGTTGTGGCGTGGGGTGTTGTGGTTTTGCGCCAACGCTTGGAGACTGATCTGTATGGCTCGCGTCTTCGCCGTCACAAACCAGAAGGGTGGCGTCGCCAAGACGACGTCCGTGGCGAGCCTCGGCGCCGCGCTGAGCGAGTTGGGATGCCGGGTTCTGCTCGTTGACCTCGACCCGCAGGCATGCCTGACGTTCTCCCTGGGCCTGGATCCAGACGTCATCGAGCTGTCCGTGCACGATGTGCTGCTGGGCCGGCTCAGCCCTGGCCTCGTGGTGCGGCGAACCGAGGACGGCCCGGATCTGCTGCCGGCGACCATCGAGCTGGCCGGCTGCGAGGCCGTGCTGTTGTCCCGCACCGGCCGTGAGCACGCGCTACGGCTCGCGCTCGCCGAGATCGACGAGCGCTACGACTTCATCCTGATCGACTGTCCGCCCTCGCTCGGAATCCTGACGATCAACGGGCTGACGGCGGCGGACGAGGTGATCATCCCGTTGCAGTGCGAGACCCTGTCGCATCGCGGTGTCGGGCAACTGCTCGACACCGTCCACGACGTGCAACGTCTGACCAACGCCGAGCTGCGGGTCCGCGGGGTGCTGCCGACCCTGTTCGACGCCCGGACCGCGCACGGCCGCGCCGTCCTGGCGGACGTTTCCGCCCGGTACGCGGTCGCGGTGCTCCAGCCGCCCATCGCGCGGTCGGTCCGGTTCGCCGAGGCGCCGGGTTCCGGACGTTCGATCCTCACGACGGCGAGACGTTCCAGGGGGGCGACGGCATACCGGGCGCATGCCCGGGCGCTGCTGGCGGGCTCCGCCACCGGGGCCGCGTCCGACCCTCGACGAGAGGGCGGCGGCGGGGCCGTGGCCCGAGGGACGGCTGGGAGCACGCCCCGGACGGCGTCCGCGGTGCCGCCGGTACCGGTGCCGGGATCGACGCCACCGGGCGGATCACCGGCTCGCCCGCCGGTGGCGGCCGGCGTGGTGGCGGGCATGACGGCCGGCGCGGTAGTCGGCGCGGCGGCAGCGGCGGCAGCCGGCACGGTGTCCCGGGCCACGAGCCGGTGAGTGCCCGCCGGGAAGCGGCTGCCGCGTCCGCCGGTTTCGACCGGCTACGGCCGCGCAGCGCCGCGCAGCCCCCACCCGCGGCCCACGAGCGCTTTGCCACCCCGGTGACGGTAGGCCGGGACGTCCACGGCAAGCGGGCGCTCTACAGCGGGGGCAGGCCGGGCACACCGGTCACGCCGGTGGCCAGCGGGCTGGATGTGATGTGCTCCCGCTGCGGGCAGACGACCACGCTCCGGCCGCGTGAGGCGGTCGCCCTGTTGATCCCCAGCGTGCATGTGCCGGTGCCACGGTTGCGGCACCGGTCCCTGGTGCGCTGCCCGGCATGCCGGCGGATCGCCTGGGTGCGCATCCGGCTGCGGGTCCACACCTCCGTCGAGCCCTGACAGGTCCGGCCGGGTGGCCGGCGGCGCGCTTCACGTCCGGGCTCCGCGCGTCCGCCGGGTTCTGACGGGACTGACAGGGACGACGGGCTGACCGACCCGACGAACCAGCGATCATGCCGGCTGTTCGGCCTTCCGGAACGCCGGGCTGGCCCGGACCGGGCTGGTCCGGGCCGGGGTCGTCAGGCCGACTCGGCTCGCTGCTCGATCCGGTCGTCCTGCCTGCCGGTGAGGTTCGCCTCCACGGCCGGTGAGCCGACGGGACGGCCGCGATCGTCGCGCCGCCGGTGGCGTCGGCGCCGCCGGGGAGCCGGCCCGGTCACCGCGGCGCCGTCCGCACCGGAGCCCGGAGCGGCAGAATCGTGGTCCACGATGCCCTGGTCCACGATATTGGGCTCCACGATGCCGGGTTCAACGATGTCGGGCTTCACGATGTCGGCAGCCACGATGGAATCCGAGCCGGTGTCCGGCGCCGTCGGATGCAGCGGAGCAGGCTCCAGGAACAGGGCAGCCCTGCTGGCCGCCGGCCGTATCCGCCCGCTGGTCCCGGCCGGCCGCGGTTCGGCCACGGACGGCCCGCCAGCCGGTGCGCCGGGAAGTTCCACGGACGCTGCCGGGGACAGGGCTGGGACCGCGTCGGCCGGGGCTGGACGAGCCGGCCGAGTGGATGCCGGCCGAGTGGATGCCGGCTGTTGCGCGGGCGCGTCCGCGTGAGCCGCCGGCTGCGCGTCGGTGGGCTCGTCGGCGGGGACCACGGTCACCGCCGCCACCGCGGCGCCGCCCCCACGGGTACGGCGCCTGGTCCGGGTCGTGCGGGCGGCGGGGGGCCGACCGGCCGACGGCTCGGCGCGGGTGGCGTCCGGCCGGTCACCGGCCCGGCCTGACCGCCGGCGCTTCGGACGCCCGGTCTCCCCGAGGTCCTCGACCTCCTCGGCGGCGAGCCCGGCCCGGGTACGGGACGCCTGCGGCAGCACCCCGCGGGCGTCCGCGGGGATGGACAGGGCCTCGAACAGGTGCGGGGATGTCGAGTAGGTCTCGACCGGCGTGTCGAAGGGCAGGCCCAGCGCCTGGTTGACCAGGGACCACCGCGGCAGGTCGTCCCAGTCGACGAAGGTCACCGCCACCCCGCTGCCGCCGGCCCGGCCGGTGCGGCCGACGCGGTGCAGGTAGACGTTCTCGTCCTCGGGGCACTGGTAGTTGACCACGTGGGTCACTCCGCCGATGTCGATGCCACGGGCGGCGACGTCGGTGGCGACCAGCACATCGATCTTGCCGGACCGGAACGCCCGCAGCGCCTGCTCCCGCTGGCCCTGGCCGATGTCCCCGTGGACGGCCGCGGCGGCGAAACCACGCCCGGTCAGGTCGTCGGCGACCCGGTCGGCGGTACGGCGGGTCCGGACGAAGACGATGGCCAGCCCTCGGCCCTCGGCCTGCAGGACCCGGGCCAGCACCTCGATCTTGTCCAGCGCGTGCGCGCGGAAGACGTGCTGGCTGATGTCCGGCACCGTGCGGCCCTCGTCGGGGTGCTCCGCGGTGACGTGCACCGGCCGCCGCATGAACCGGCGGGCCAGCGAGATCACCGGCGGCGGCATCGTCGCGGAGAACAGCAGCGTCTGGCGGATGTCCGGAAGCTGGGCGAGGATGCGCTCGACGTCCGGCAGGAAGCCCAGGTCGAGCATTTCGTCGGCCTCGTCGAGGACGAGCATGCGCACCGCCGTCAGCACGAGGGCGTTCTGGCGGGCCAGGTCGAGCAGCCTGCCGGGGGTGCCGACGACGATGTCCACGCCGGCGCGCAAGCTTGCCAGCTGCGGCTCGTAGGCACGGCCGCCGTAGACCGGCAGCACCCGCAGGCCGCGGCCCGAGCCGGCACGGTCGATGTCGGCGGTGACCTGCAGGCACAGCTCGCGGGTGGGAACGACCACGAGCGCCTGCGGCTGCCCGCTGGCGCCCTCGTCACGGCTGGTCGCCTGCTGCGCGAGCGGGATGCCGAAGGCGAGCGTCTTGCCGGTGCCGGTGCGGGCCTGCCCGATGATGTCGGACCCGGCCAGCGCCAGCGGAAGTGTCAGTTCCTGGATGGGGAAGGGGGAAACGATGCCCTTGGCGCGCAGGGCCTCGACGATCTCTTCACGGACGCCGAGGTCGGCGAAACCGGGCGCCGGTGTCGTGGCCGGCGCCGTCGGGGCCCCCGTCTCGCCGGCGTCCGGGTGCCCCGTGGGATCTGTGGGGTCATCGTGTCGGTGTGTTGTGGTTTCGGCTGAAACGGACAGCGGGATACTCCTGGTCTGCTAGAGGGCCGGAGACGGCGCGATCGTCCTTCGTTCGCGCCATCGAGGCCCAGGTCCCCGAGTCGCTATGAGCGGGATCCGACGCTGCACCCGCTCACGACATCTACCGGCGGGGTCCGCTGACCCGGAGTGGGGCGACGCCCGCGCGGGCCGGAAGTGGTCTTGGCAGCTCCCGGCTAATGATAAGGATAACCTGTGGGCTGCTCTCCGAGACATGTTCCGACACGATGACCTTCGGCAGGGTGCTGCGGCCCATTCCGTCAGATGCCGCAAGTGCCTGTGCCGTAAGGTGTCCCGGTCCTGCTTCCGGTCGGTGTATATCGGGGCGGTTCGCCGTGAGGACGAGGCTGAGGTGATCCGATATGACGGACAGTACGGGTACCGGCCGGGTCGGCTTTCCGGCGCCGTCGATCGGCGGGGACGACGCAGGCGGTCAGGCCGGCGGGGCCGGCACGGCACGCGGCCCCGATCCGGAGGGCCGAAAATGGTCCGATCATGATTCGGCCGTACCAGGGGCCCGGGCCCACGGGGTGGCCACCGACGCGCCCGAGTCGCACCGTGACGTTCAGGCCCGTGACGTGCAGGCTCGTGATGCTGTCCGCGCGGGCATACCGGACGTCGCCGTCGTGGATCTGCTGGGACTGCTTGCCTTTGGCGAACTGACCGCGTTCGAGCGGCTGGCCACGGACGCGCGGATGGCTCCCACCCTGACCGACAAGATTGCGCTGGCTGGCATCGCCGCTGCCGAATTCGCGCACTTCGAGGAGGTTCGTGCCCATCTGCTGCGGGTGGGGGTCGACCCGGTGCGGGCCATGGAGCCGTTCGTGTCGCCGCTGACGAACTTCCACAACCTCACCGCGCCTGCCGACTGGCTGGAAAGCCTGGTCAAGGTGTATGTCGGGGACAGCATCGCCGCGGACTTCTACCGCGAGATCGCCACCGTGCTCGATCCCGACGTGCGTGCGCTGGTCCTTGACGTCCTCGCCGACACCGGCCATGCCGCGTTCGCGGTGGGGCGGGTCCGGGCTGCGATCGAGGCCGATCCGACCGTGGCCGGCCGGCTCGCGCTGTGGGCCCGGCGGCTGGTGGGGGAGGCGCTGACCGAGGCACAGCGGGTCGCGGTGGAGCGCAGCGCGCTCGCCGCCCTGCTGAACGGGATAGGCGACCTGACAGCGCTGGCGGAGCTGTTCAACCGGATCACCCTCGCGCACACGGCACGGATGGACGCACTCGGCCTGTCGACCTGAGACAGCCCGGGCCCGGGCCGGGGCCGGGCGGCCGAAACCGACCCGACCCGGCCCGGGTAGCCGGCATCCGACTACCTTTTGTTCCGACTACCTTTTGTATTGTGTCGGGCGTTTCGGGTTACCGGAGGGTGCTGTCGCCGTCAGAGCGCGCCGAAACCGACCCGGCGTGTCTCGGATTCGGCGATCTCGACGTAGGCCAGCTTCCCGATCGGGATGACGACCCGCCGGCCCTTCTCGTCCACGAGCGTGAGCAGCCCCAGATCCGACCTGATCGCGTCGGTGACCGCCTGGGCCACGTCGTCCGGCGACTGGCCGCTCTCAATGATCAGTTCGCGCCCGACGTTCTGGATCCCGATCTTGACCTCCACCAGTGATGACCTCCGTGTTCGTCAGGTGTGCCGTCCAGGTTCCTGGTGACGTCCGGCGGCGGGAGAAGAGCGAGGGTCTCGCCGTCTTCGGCCGGCTAGGTCACCATAGGGCCTACGGCGCGGGGCGTGGGACGCGGCCGGGCCATGTTCGCTGGAGGCGTCAGGGTCGGCTGAAGACCTCAGGGTCCGTTGGAGACGTCAGGGTCCGCTGGAGGCGTCACCGTCGCCGGTGGTTTCCCGGGCCGGTGTCGGGTCGGTGCCGGTGGTGCGGCGCGGATATCCGGCGAGCCCCCGCCAGGCCAGTTCGACCATGGTCGCGACGGCCTGCTCCTTCGAGACCGCCCCGCCGGTGACCAGCCACCAGCGGGCGCCGGTCTCGGCGAGGCCCACCAGCCCGATCGAGAGCAGTTCGGCCTCGGCCGGGCCGACGCCGGTGTCCGCGGCGATGACGTCCGCGATGGCGTTGGCGCACTCGGTGAAACTGTTCTCCACCCGCTTGCGGACGGCGGGTTCGCTGCGTAGGTCGGACTCGAGAACGAGCTGGTAGGCGCCGCTGGGGTCGTCGACGAAGTCGAAGTAGGCCGCGATCGATCGGGCGATTCGGGTGTGGTTGTCGGTAGTGGACGCAAGCGCCCGCTGCACGCTGGAGACGAGGGCGTGGGCCTGCTCGTCCAGCAGCGCCAGGTAGAGCTCGAGCTTTCCGGGAAAGTGCTGGTAGAGGACAGGCTTGCTGACGCCCGCGCGTTCGGCGATCTCGTCCATCGCCGCGGCGTGATAGCCCTGGGCAACGAAAACTTCACGGGCCGCTCCCAGCAGCTGGAAACGGCGAGCGGTGCGCGGCAGCCGGGCGGTCTTGCCTGAACGCGGTTGCGGCGCGGCCGGCTCGGCGCTCACCGGCGCACCTCCTTTGATCGGTCGAGCCTCGGTGCCGGCTCGGCGGCCGCCCGTGCCGGGAGTGGTGCCCGTCCGGATGTCCGGGCTGGGCGTCGCACCCGGCCGGGACCCGACCTGTAGTGCTTTGTCATGTTATGTGAACATAAGATGAGCACTCGGATCTGGGCGGGACCTGAGTACGGGATCCGGGGTACAGGATCTGGGATACAGGATCTGGAACAGGGGATTTGAGCGTCTGTGGATGTGGGTACCAGGCGGGGGTGAACCCGCTGGTGGCTCACCGTACCTTTCCTGCCCGGCCCCGTCCTGACTGATCCCAGCCTGGCTGATTTCCAGGCCCGCCTGAGGAGTCGCGGGCAGGGTGATCATCCTTCTCCCGTGCGGGCGTGCCCGCGCCGGCGGGCCGCACCGAGCGGGCCCGTCGGCGCCGGCGCGTCACCGTTGGATCAGGGGGATATCAGGGGTCCGCGTGAACCGGGGCTCACGCGGGCTCGCCCGGGTCAGGCCCGCTTCACCGGTACTCGTCCTCGTCGACGTCGACGACGATCTGCTGCTCCGCGGCGTCGTACTCGTCGACCTCCAGCGACGACGGCCACGATGCCGTGAGCGGCAGCGAATCGCTCGTCAGGACCTCGCGCGCCTGCTCCGCGGCGTCCGCGTCGGGCACGTCGGGACGGTCGAGAACGTCATGCACGTCGAGCGGAAGATCCGTCGGTGAGGTCATGGCTTTCTCCTGTCAGCGCCTACGGACTGTGATCCTCTGTACTCTTGCGTTGGCCCTACCGCCGTTTTGGAACCTTCCACCTGTGCGCCGGGTGTACCTGCCGAAGTGGCAAAAAGATCGCCGTGTTCTTCGACTCGGTCCGGCACGTCGCCCACCATGAATACCAGCTCATCCGGCCGTGGGCAGGCAACGGCCCGGTCGTGCGGCGACCAGGTTAGAAACGTTCGGTGTGTTAGTGCGTACACAGAGTGTGCAGAGTGCGGAATTGTGTCGCGATCGTCGTGCGGTGGTTCCGGGGTCGGCGTCACCGCGTCAGGTGCTGGACGCGACGGCCGGCTTCGCCGGATGCCGCGGCGGCGCTGGCTGGCCGGCGAGCCGCCTCCTGGCTGGCGGTCCGGCGGGTGGAAGTCGTTCCGGGAGGTCCCCGGGGTGGACCGACGCCCGAGTGCTCCGCCTCGTGGCGCCCGGTGCCTGGGCGCTCTGCCCCGGGTGTGCGTTCGTCCGCGATTCGTTCGTCCGCGATTCGTTCGTCTTTTGTGCTCACACGGCTTCCGTACCCTCCAGCGTTGGGAGACCATTGGGCAAGGAGTGTGTTCGCTGACTGCGGAGCGCGGCCCGCCGGGCCGTACCCGTCAGCGCGGACATCTGATCCGGCGCTGTCGTGATCCGGTGCTGCCACCGCCGCGGTATGCCGGTCGGGACAACCTATGAACATGCTCAAACTCACAGTAAGGGGCGGGCATGCGGTCGATCTGGAAAGGCGCGATCTCCTTCGGTCTCGTCCGGATTCCGGTCCGGCTCTACCCGGCCACCGAGGACCGGGACGTCTCCTTCCACCAGGTCAGGCGGTGGGACGGGTCCCGCATCCGCTACAAGCGGGTCGCGGCGGCGGACGGGGTCGAAGTGCCCTACTCGGAGGTCGCCAAAGGCTACGAGCTGCCGTCCGGGGAGACCGTCGTGCTCACCGACGACGACTTCGCGAACCTGCCGCTGCCCACCTCCCACACGATCGACGTGCTGGAGTTCGTCCCGCTGGCGCAGGTCGACCCGATCTACTACGCCAGGAGCTACTACATCGAGCCCGACCGGGGCGGGGTCAGGTCGTACGTGCTCCTGCGCGACGCGCTCGGCCGCTCCGGCCGGGTCGCGCTCGTCAAGATCGCTCTGCGGCAGCGGGAGCAGCTTGCGACCCTGCGGATACGCGGCGACGTGCTCGTCCTGTCGACGATGGTCTGGCCGGACGAGGTGCGCCGGCCGGACTTCCCGTTCCTGGACGAGGAGGTGAACGTCGGCCCGCAGGAACTGGTCATGGCGCAGACGCTGATCGAGTCGTTGTCCGACGACTTCGACCCGACCCCCTACACCGACGGCTACCGGCAGGCCCTGCAGGCCGTCATCGACGCGAAGGTGTCGGGTAGCGACGTGGTGACCCCGCCGGTCGAGGGCGAGACGGCCACCTCCGCGGACGATCTGGTGGCCGTCCTCGCCGCCAGCGTGGCTCAGGCCCACCGCGACCGGCAGCCCACCGGCGCCGGCCGGGGCACCGGTCCCGCCGCGCCCGCCGCTCGCCCAGCCGTGTCCGGTACGGACGGAGGCGCTACGGACGGGGTCGGCACGGACGGCGCGGGGGTGGACGGCGCCGCCGGCAACGGCAATGGCAACGGCCGGCAGGGTGCACGCAACGGGAAGAGGGCCGGCGGGCCCAGAGCCGGGGCCGCGGGCCGCCGGTAGCGCCACCGCGGGCGAGCCGGACGGCCGGCGTGGCGAGCCCGGAGCATGGTGGGCTCGGGTCGCGGAAGCTTCCGCGCGCTGGCGGCGTTGTCGACATCAGCCCACGATCCAGGTGTGTCGTGCTCACGTCGTCGGCGTCCGGCCGCCGCCGGCGGACCGCCGATGATGGCATGGCGTCCCTGCGAGGATGGGACGACAGGGTAGCCGGACGTACGGATGCCAGCGCTGTAACCGCGAGGAGAGATCGTGTCACTGCCGCCTCTGGTCGAGCCAGCGGCCGACCTGACCATCGACGAGGTCCGCCGGTACTCCCGACATCTGATCATTCCGGATGTCGCCATGGACGGCCAGAAGCGGCTGAAGAACGCGAAGGTGCTCGCCGTCGGCGCCGGCGGGCTCGGCTCGCCGACCCTGCTGTACCTGGCCGCCGCCGGGGTGGGCACGCTCGGCATCGTCGAGTTCGACACCGTGGACGAGTCCAACCTGCAGCGTCAGATCATCCACGGGCAGTCCGACGTGGGGCGGTCCAAGGCGGAGTCGGCCCGGGACGCCATCCGCGAGATCAACCCGCACGTCAACGTCGTCCTGCACGAGACCCGGCTGGACACCTCGAACGTCACGGAGATCTTCAGCCAGTACGACCTGATCGTGGACGGGACGGACAACTTCGCCACCCGCTACCTGGTCAACGACGCGAGCGTGCTGCTCGGCAAGCCGTACGTGTGGGGGTCGATCTACCGGTTCGACGGGCAGGCGAGCGTGTTCTGGGCCGAGCACGGCCCGTGCTACCGCTGCCTCTACCCGGAGCCGCCCCCGCCCGGCATGGTGCCCTCCTGCGCCGAGGGCGGTGTGCTCGGCGTGCTGTGCGCGTCGATCGGGGCGATCCAGGCCACCGAGGCGATCAAGGTGCTGACCGGGATCGGCGAGCCGCTGGTCGGGCGGCTGACGGTCTACGACGCCCTGGAGCTGAGCTACCGCACCATCAGGGTCCGCAAGGACCCGGAGTGCCGGCTGTGCGGCAAGAACCCGACCATCACCGAGCTGATCGACTACGACGCGTTCTGCGGGGTCGTCTCGGACGAGGCCGAGCGGGCCGCCGCCGGCTCGACGATCCTGGCCACCGAGCTCAAGGACTGGCTGGACCGGGGCGAGCCGATCGAGCTGGTCGACGTGCGGGAACCGGCGGAGTGGGAGATCGTGCGCATCCCGGGGGCGCGCCTGATCCCCAAGGGCGAACTGCCGGCGCACCTGTCCGAACTGCCGCAGGACCGCCGGGTCGTCGTCTACTGCAAGAGCGGGGTGCGCTCGGCCGAGGCGCTGGCGACGTTGAAGGGGGCGGGGTTCTCCTCGGCGGTGCACGTCCAGGGCGGGGTGACCGCCTGGGCGAACCAGGTCGACAAGTCCCTGCCCGTCTACTGACCGCTCCGTCCGTCGACCGGTCCGTCGGAGGCGCCCAGGAGCCGGTTGCTCGGAAGCTGGTTGGTCGGAAGCCGATGGGAGGGCGGAGGCCGCAGTGGAGACTCGATGGGCCGGGCGGCGGCATGAGCCGCCGCTGAGCGTGTCCGCGGGGCTGGCCACCCGGATCAGCGTTGGCGGCCGGCCGAGCCCGTACGCGATGACCGTCCTCGAGGCGATCACGCGAATTCCCCGCGGCAAGGTGATGACCTATGGTGATGTCGCCGAATACGTGGGCGCGGGCACCGGCCGGACGGTCGGCGCCGTGCTCAGCCGGCACGGGCACGACGACGACGTGCCCTGGCACCGGGTGATCCGCTCCACCGGCGAGCCGAATCCCACCGCCCCGGTCGAGGCGCTGCGGCGGCTCGCCGCCGACGGCACCGCGCTGCGTCCCGGCGGGGAGCGGGTGGACCTGGCCGTGGCCCGCTGGGACGGCCGGACAGCCGGTGCCGCCGGTACCGCCAGGGCGGCCGGTTCCGCTGGTTCGGCCGGTTGACGGCGCACCCTGGCCGTCCACGTAATCCCGGTGACGGTGCACCAGGCCTGCCGCCCGCTGCCCGCTCCCACCGGGGCTGCCGGGCTTTCCCATCCGCTGCCCGGCCCCGGTGTCAGGGCGGCGGCGGAGGTCGTACGGGTGGTCGGCGGCACCCGGTCCACCGCCGTCCGCCTCATGACCGTGACTGCTGTTTCGCCCGGTTGCGCCAGCGGGACCGGATTTTGTCGGTGGGGCGTGGTGTGCTCTACGCCTTGACGTCCTCCCCCGTGTGAACGCGGGGGATTCCAACTCCTACACACCCGCCAGAGGAGGTGCGGTTCGTTGAGGTTCGCGGTTCACCGGCACGGCCAACGCCATGCCTCCCCGCGCGGTCACGGCCCGTCCGGCCGCGATATTCCTTGCGGCGTTGGTGTCGGCGTTGCTCTCGTGCCCGCAGGCGACGCACACGAACCGAGATTGGCTCTCTCTCGATGCGGCGGCCACCTGCCCGCAGGACGAGCAACGCTGACTGGTATAGGCGGCCGGGATCTTCTCCACCCGGCCGAGGGCTTTCTGTTCCAACCGCTGGACCAGCAGACCCCAGCCGCCCGCAAGAATACCCCGGTTCAGGCCGGCTTTCGCCCGGACGTTTGTCCCGGGCGTGTCGACCGTGCCCCGCGCCGACCGGGTCATCTGCCCGATCTTCAGATCTTCCACGCGGATCACGTCGAACCGGCGGGCGAGATCTGTCGAGGTTTTCTCCACCCAGTCTTTCCGCCGGTCGCCCTCCCGGGCCCGGAGCCGGGCGATCTGGGCCTTGAGTCGGCCGCGGCGGTTCGAGCCGCGTTTCGCCCGGGCGAGCCTGCGTTGCAGCCGGAGCAGCCGTTCAGCCTCCTTGAGTCGCAGGCCGGGGCAGATCAGCAGTTCCCCGGTGGACAGGGCCGCGGACACGGCCACACCCCGGTCGACACCGACGACTTCGCCGGTCCCGGATGCCTCGATGGGTTCGGGTGCGACGGTGAACGCGACATGCCACCGGCCCGCACGATCCCGGGTCACCCGGAACGACTTCGCGTCCGGTACCGGACGCGTGCGACGGAAACGCACCCAGCCGACTTTCGGGACCCGCACCTGCGACCAGCGGCGGTTCACGTGCCGGACATCACCGGGTTTCACCGCGACGATCCGGAAACCCTCGCCCCGGCCGCGTTTCCGGAACGACGGCTTCCGGTGCGAGCCGCGGAAAAAGTTCGCCATGGCCGTGGAGAAGTCCCGCAACGCCTGCTGCTGAACAATGATGCTGCCCTTGGCAAGCCAGTTGAACTCCCGTCGCGCTTCGGTCAACTGCCGGTTCTGCTCGGCATACCCGGGCGCGGGTCCGCGGCGTGGATTCCACCAGGATTGCTGTTCGACCGTGAGATTCTACACGTATCGCGCGTGCCCGCAATGCGACTCCAGAACCGCCACCTGATCGGTGGTCGGGTAGAGCCGGAAGCGGGACATGGAATGATTTTACCGAAGGGATGCCGCTCTGTGGTCACCGGCGAACCGGGGTTTTCCCGCCGGCCGGGATGTTCACCGCCGGTCGCGCTGCACTCAACGCCGGTCCCTGCGGATCGGCTTTCCCTGCCCCGCTCCGCGGGAGACCGGATTCCTCCCCGGCCTGCAGGCCGGGGCATCCTCCGGAGCCTTCGGTGACAGTTTCCCAGGACGCCGCCGGGCCCGGTGGAGCGGCCACGACCGCGGGCGGCCAGGCGGCCTACCGTCTCGTGCGGACTCCTCCGCCGCCGGTGCGGCCGCCTGCCCTCGATGCCGACCAGCGCCGGGTGGTCGACCACGCCGGGGGCCCGCTGCTCGTCCTCGCCGGGCCCGGCACGGGCAAGACGACCACGATCGTCGAGGCGGTGGCCCGGCGGGTGCGCGACGGGCTCGACCCGGCGGCGATCCTCGTGCTCACCTTCAGCCGGCGTGCCGCGCGGGAGCTGCGGGAGCGCATCACCTGGCGGCTGGGGGCCGCGGTCGGTGTCCCGCTTGCCTGGACGTTCCACGCCTGGTGCTACGCGCTGCTGCGGCTGTACCGGCCCGACCCGCTCGGCGTCCCGCCACGGCTGCTGTCCGGGCCCGAGCAGGACGCCCAGCTGCGCGACCTGCTCGCCGGCACGCGGGAGGTCGGCCGCCCCCGGTGGCCGGCGGCCCTGGCGGGCTGCCTGACCACCCGCGGGTTCGCCGAGGAGACGCGCGCGATGCTCGCCCGCGCCCGGGAGGTCGGTCTCGACCCGGACGCGCTGGCCCGGCTGGCCCGTGACACCGGCCGGGCGGACTGGGCGGCGATGGCGACCTTCTACGCCGACTATCTCGACGCTCTCGACCACGTGGGTGCCATCGACTATCCCGAACTGGTGCAGCGGGCGGCCCTCGTCGCCGAAAGCGATGATGTCGGGGCACAGCTGCGTCGCCGCTACCAGGCCGTGTTCGTCGACGAGTACCAGGACACCGATCCGGCGCAGGAACGGCTGCTGCGCGCTGTCGCCGGCGGCGGCGCCGACCTCGTCGTCGTCGGCGATCCGGACCAGTCGATCTACGGCTTCCGGGGGGCGGAGGTCCGTGGCCTGCTGGAGTTCCCGGCTCGTTTCCCCCACGTCGACGGGCGCGCGGCCGACGTCGTCACCCTGCGGCGCTGCCGTCGGCTGGGCCCGGTCGCGCTCGCGGTCAGCCGGGAGGTCGCCCGGCGCATCCCCGCCACCGGCCTGCCCGCCGGGCATCTGCGCGCCCACCGGGAGCTGGTCGCCGCCGGCCCGCCCGTCGCCGAACGGGTGGAGGCACGCACGTACACGACCACCGGCGCCCAGGCCGAGGGCATCGCGGACCTGCTGCGCCGGGAGCATCTGGGCAACGGCACCCCGTGGGAGCGGATGGCGGTCCTGGTCCGCAGCGCGACCCGGTCGATGCTGCTGCTGCGCCGGATGCTCGTCGCAGGTGGGGTGCCGGTCGAGGTGGCCGGCGACGAGCTGCCACCGGCCCGCGACGGCACGGTCGCCCCGCTGCTGCTCGCCCTGCGCTGCGTCGACGGCCCACCGAACGAGCTGACCGCGCAGGCGGCCCACACCCTGCTGACGAGCCCGCTGGGCGGGGCCGACCCGGGCGCGCTGCGGGCGCTGGGCAGGGCGCTGCGCGCGGCCGAGCGGGTGGCGATCGCCGCCGGCGCCGTGGCCACCGCGCGCACGGACGGGGCCGGCCGCCTGGCCGGCCTGCCGGCCGAGTCCGCGGCGCCGGGCGGGCGGGCGGGCGGGCCTGCGATGCCGGCGTCGTCGGCGGAACTGCTCCGGCAGGCGGTCGTGGATCCCGACCGGGCCCTGCTGATGGTGGAGGAACGCCTCGCCGGCCCGGCCCGGCGGCTGGGTGAGCTGCTGCGCTCGGCGCGTGCGGTGCGGGCCGCCGGTGGCACGTCCGAGGACGTCCTGTGGGTGCTGTGGTCCGGCAGCGGCTGGCCGCGGCGGCTGGAACGCGCCTCGGCCGCCGGGGGAGCCGCCGGCCGGGCGGCCGACCGTGACCTCGACGCCGTGGTCGCGCTGTTCGCCGCCGTCGGCCGGTCCAGCGACCGGCACGGGCCGGGTACCGGCATCGGCCCGGTGCTCGACGAGCTGGAACAGCAGCAGATCGCCGGTGACGTGCTCACCGAGCGCCCGGCGCGGCCGGATGTGGTCCGGCTGCTGACCGCCCACCGCAGCAAGGGCCTGGAATGGGACGTGGTGGTCGTCTGCGGTGTCCAGGACGGGGAGTGGCCGGACCTGCGGACCCGCTACTCGCTGCTGGAGGCCGAACGGCTGGAGCGCCCTGAGCTCGGCGGCGTGCGGGAGCCGGTGACCCGGGCCGAACTGCTCGCCGACGAACGCCGGCTGTTCTACGTGGCGCTGACCAGGGCGCGCCGACGTCTCGTCGTCACCGCGGTCGACTCCGCCGAGGACCAGGGGACGAGCCCGAGCCGGTTCTTCCACGAGCTGGCCGAGGCCGAGCGGCTCGGCGTTGTGGTGACGCGGGGGCGTTCCCGGCCGGCGCGTCCGCTCACGCTGCCGTCGGCGGTCGCGGCGCTGCGCCGGGCCGCGGTCGACCCGGAGTCGACACCGGCCATGCGGCAGGCGGCCGCGGCCCGGCTTGCGCGGCTGGCCGCCGCCGTCGACGACGCCGGCCGGCCGCTCGTCCCCGCGGCCCGTCCCGGCCGCTGGTGGGGGCTGGTCGAGGTGACCTCCGGCGAGGTGCCGGTGGTCGCGCCGGACGCCCCCGTCCGGCTGTCGGGGTCGTCGCTGTCGGGGCTCGTGACGTGCCCGACGCGCTGGTTCCTCGAACATGAGGCGCATGCGCAGGGCACCAGCAACGCCGAGATGGGTTTCGGCAAGGTCGTGCACGCGCTGGCCGACGAGGTGGCCACCGGGCGGACCCCGCCCGACCTGGGCGCTCTCGACACCCGGCTGGACCGGGTGTGGCGTCACCTCGGCTATGAGGCGCAGTGGCGCTCCGAGCAGCAGCGCGCGGCGGCGCGCCAGGCCCTGGCCCGGTTCCTGGTGTGGCATGCCGCGGCCCGCGGGCGGCGGCTGGTGGCCAGCGAGGTCCCGTTCTCCTGTGACCTGGCGGTGGGCGGGCGGACGGTCCGGCTGCGCGGCTTCGTCGACCGTATCGAGCTCGACGACGCCGGCCGGGTGCACGTCGTGGACTTCAAGACCGGCCGCACGGCGCCGTCCGGCACGGACGTGGCCCGGCATCCGCAGCTGGGCATCTACCAGCTGGCCGTCCGCGGCGGGGCGGTGGCGTCCGCCGGGCCGGGATCCGGCGCCGAGCCCGGCGGGGCGGAACTGGTACACCTGCGCCTGGACGCCGGGCCGGACCCGGCACCGGACGACCCGCCATCGGATGCCACCGGACCGGACGTCACCGGACCGAATGCCACGAAGGCGGGTGCCGCTGGGGCGGGTGCTACGGATGGGCGGCGGTCGGCTCGGGCGCCGAAGGTGCAGCGGCAGCCTGCCCTGCCGCCGGACGGCCCCACCTGGATGGACGATCTTCTCGTGGACGCCGTCGAGCTCATCGCCGCGGAACGCTTCCCGCCTCGTCCCGGCCCGGACTGCTCGATGTGCGCGTTCCGTCGCTGCTGCCCGGCCCAGGACGACGGACGACAGGTGATCATATGACCGCGAGTGGTGATCGTCTGGCCGTGGGCGCGGCGTCCCGGCCGGCCTGCGGCAGCCCCCGCCCCGGCGAGGGGCCACCGCCCGGTGGCGGCCTGGGCGCCGGAGGTGCTCCGCGTCTCGAGGGCGGCCCCCACGCTGGGGACGGCCCGCCGGCGCCGCTGGTCCCGGAGGACCTGCGTGACCTGCTCGGGGTGCCGTTCACCAGCGAGCAGATCGCCGCGGCGACAGCTCCGCTGGAGCCCGGTGTGATCGTTGCCGGTGCCGGTTCGGGCAAGACGTCGGTGATGGCCGCGCGGGTCGTCTGGCTGGTCGCGACCGGTCAGGTCGCGCCCGGGGACGTGCTCGGCCTCACCTTCACCACCAAGGCCGCGGGCGAGCTGACCGACCGGATCCGCCGGGGTCTGGCGAAGGCGGGCCCGGTCGGCACCGCCGACGGCCCCCGGGGCGTTCCTCCCGGCCAGCGTGAAGCCGGCGTGCCGGCCGCACCGGGCGCGGGCCACGGGGCGTGGGGCGCTCTGCCTGGCCAGCGAGGAGCCGGCCTGATCTCCGGCCCGCGGGAAGGCGATCCGGCCGGCCACCAGGAAGACGGCGCGCCCCAGCCGTCCCCGGGCGGGGACAGCGACGTCGACGGCGAACCGGTCGTGTCCACCTACCACTCGTTCGCGAAACGGCTGATCACGGACCACGCGCTGCGGCTGGGCGTCGAACCGGGATTCCGGCTGCTCGCCGACGCCACCCGCTTCCAGCTCGCCAGCCGGGTGCTGCGCCAGCACCGCGGGCCGGTCGAGGCGTTGACCCGGCCGATGTCGATGCTCACCGGTGATCTGGTCGCGCTCGAGGCGGAGCTCAGCGAGCACCTCGTCGACCCGGACGCCCTCGCCGCCTTCGAGTTGGACCGGCTCGCGGAGCTCGAAGCCGCGATCGCCGCCGGCCGCTGCGCCGCGCGCAACAGAGGCCATGTCGACACCCTCGGCCGGATGGTCATGGCCGCCCGCGCCCGCCGGGAACTCGCCGCCATGGTGGCCGAGTACCGGGCGGCCAAACAGGAGCTGGAGGTCATCGACTTCGGTGACCTGGTGACCCTTGCCGTCCGGCTGGCGGACAGCGTGCCCGAGGTCGGCGCGCTGGAACGCGCCCGGGCCAGGGTCGTGCTCCTGGACGAATATCAGGACACCTCCGTGGCGCAGCGGCGGATGCTCGCAGGCCTGTTCGGCGGCGGCCATCCGGTGACCGCCGTCGGTGACCCCTGCCAGGCGATCTACGGCTGGCGGGGGGCGTCGGTGGCGAACCTCGACGGGTTCCCGGCGCACTTCCGCCGCTGTGACGGCGAGCCGGCGCGGGTGTACGAACTGACGGTCAACCAGCGCAGCGGCGGCCGGCTGCTGAGCCTGGCGAACACGGTCGCGGCGACGCTGCGGGCCCGGCACCGCGTCGCGCGGCTGCGTCCCCGGCCGGACGTCGCCGAGCACGGCACGACGGTGGTGGCGCTGCATCCGACCTGGGCGGGCGAGGTCCGCTGGGTCGCGGCGACGCTGCGGGAGATCGTCGACGCCGGGCGGGCCAGACCGGGGGAGTGCGCGGTGCTGGTACGGGCGCGCTCCGACGTGCCCGCGCTGTACGCGGCCCTGCTGGCGGCGGGGCTGCCGGTGGAGGTCGTCGGGCTCGGCGGCCTGCTGAGCCTGCCGGAGGTCGCCGACGTCATCGCGACCCTGGAGGTGCTCGACGACCCCACCGCCAACGCCGCGCTGGTCCGGCTGCTGACCGGCCCACGGGTACGGCTGGGCCGGCGGGATCTCGCGGCGCTCGGCCGCGCGGCGCGGGCGGCCGTCCGGGTGGGGACGGACCGTGCCGCCGTCCTCGACCAGCCGGCGCCCGGCCCGCAGGCGTCCCGACAGCCGCAAAGCTCCGCCGGTCACGCCGGTCACGCCGGTCACGATGGCGGTGCCGGCTATGGCGACGGTGCCGGTCACGGCGGTCACGGCGGTCACGACGGCGCCCGCCCGCCCGGCCCGGCCGACCCGCTCAGCTCACTCGACCCGCTCGACGAGGCCGTGACCGGAATCGACCCCTGTGACGTGGTCGCGCTCGCCGACGTGCTCGACGATCCCGGGGACGAGGTCTCGCCCGCCGGCCGGGCCCGGCTGCGGATACTCGCCGGGGAACTGCGTCACCTGCGCGCCCACGTCGACGAGCCGCTGCTGGACGTCATCCACCGGGTTGTCGAGGTCACCGGGCTGGACGTGGAGCTGGCCGCAAGCCCCGAGGCGGTCACGGCCCACCGCCGGGACAACATCGCCGCCTTCGTCGACGTCGTGGCGAACTTCGAGGGCCTGGACAACGACTCGGTGCACTCCTTCCTGGCCTTCCTGCGGGCCGCGCGGGAGCACGAGCGCGGTCTGGACGCGACCAGCCCGTCCGGCGCGGACGCCGTCCAGCTCATGACCGTCCACAAGTCCAAGGGGCTGGAGTGGGAGGTCGTGGCCGTGCCGAACCTCAGCCGCAAGGTCTTCCCCGTCACGACGGTCCGGTCGAAGTGGACCACGGTGGCCTCCGTGCTCCCGACACCGCTGCGCGGGGACGCCGACGACCTGCCGGCGCTGCGCGGCCATGACAAGGCCGCGCTCGCCGACTTCACCGCGGAGTGCGACGCCTACCTGGAGCGGGAGGAGCGTCGGCTCGGCTATGTCGCGTTCACCCGGGCGAAGTCGCTGCTGCTCGGCAGCGGCCACTGGTGGGGGTCGTCGCAGCGCCGGCCCCGCGGGCCGTCGGCGTTCCTCGACGAACTCCACGATCATGCCCGTGCCGGTGGCGGCCGGGTCGCGCTGTGGGCGCCCCCGCCGTCCGAGGGCGAGACGAATCCACAGCTTGCGGGCATGGACGACCTGGACTGGCCGCTGCCCTACGAACCGGTCGCCTTTGCCCGCCGGCAGGCCGTCGCGCGGGAGGTCAGCGGGTACCTGGCCGCGCTCACCGCCAGCCGTCCGCTTCCCGACGACGACCACGAGCGGATGACCCCGGCGGAACGGCAGATGCTCACCGAGCTGGACGCCGACGTCGAACTGCTGCTGGCCGAGGCCCGCCGGGCCCGGCGGGTCGTCCGCGAGGTGGAGCTGCCCCGCGCGCTCACCGCCTCCCAGGTGGTGCGGCTGCGGGCCGACCCGGCGGGGCTGGCCCGTGATCTCGCCCGTCCGATGCCGCGGCAGCCGGTGCCGCAGGCCCGCCGGGGCACGGCGTTCCACTCCTGGGTGGAGGGGATGTTCGAGCAGACCCCGCTGATCGACCTCGACGACCTGCCGGGGGCGGCGGACGAGGGCGTCGACGACGCCGATGCCGCGGATGCCGCGGTGCTGCGGGAGGCGTTCCTGGCCAGCCCGTACGGCCAGCGCAGCCCGTTCGCGGTGGAGGCACCGTTCGAGCTGCTGATCGGCGGCCGGGCGGTCCGGGGCCGCATCGACGCGGTGTACGACCTCGGCGACGGCCGGTGGGAGGTGGTCGACTGGAAGACCGGTCGCCGGCAGGCGGACGCGGTGCAGCTCGCGGTCTACCGGCTGGCGTGGGCGCGGCTGCGCGGCGTCGCGCTGGACGCGGTGGACGCGGCGTTCCTGTATGTCCGCTCCGGCGAGGTCGTCCGCCCGAAGCTGCTCTCCGAGCCCGAACTCGAAGCCCTCCTCACCCCACCATGACCGGCCGCCCACCTCCCGGCCCTCGTGCCCGCCGGCTCAGGGTTGCTGTTCAAACACCCCCATGGCGCTGATGAACCGCCCCGGGGTCGGGCAGCGTGCGCAGGGTGGTCAGCGCCTGGACGGCCGGCTGCGTCCACGGGTGGTGGGCGCCAGGTGCGGCACGGCCCTGCGGGCGTGGCGGGCGAGCCGTCCGGCGATGGTGAACAGCCTGTGCCGCAGGTGTTTGGGTTCCCACCGGCGGGCGGTGTGGTCGGGCAGAGCGAGTAGCTGGGTCCAGGCGAGCAGGTCGCAGGCCAACGCGACGATCGCGCACCAGATCTGGTTCTGGGTGAAATCGTGCAGGGGCAGATTGCGCAGGCCGGTGTCCTTCGCGCCGCGGATGCGGTCCTCACAGCGGGCCCGGCGGCGGTGGCGGAGTTCGAGGTCGGCGAGCTGCCCACGCACGCTGTTCGTCGCGAACGCGGTGCACCGGTTGCCGTCGGGGTCGGTGATGCGCAGTTGGGCGCCGGGGTGCGGGCGTTCCTTACCGACGATCACTCGCATGCCCGCGGGTCAGCCGGACAGGTCCATCAGGCCGGTCAGTTCGGCCACTCACGCGCCGGGGCGGGGCTGGCCGTCAGCGTCGTAGGCGTGGCGTCCACGCCCGGGCCAGCACCGTGGCGATCAGGTCGGCGGCGTTGCCGGGCAGGGTGAAGCCGACCGAGTAGGACAACCAGCGGCGGTGCAGCCAGCCGACGAAGGCATGCGTGCCGCCGCCGCTGTCGGTCCGGACCAGCACCGCCCTGCTCCGCCGAAGCCGGCGGGGTAGCTGCACCAGCGCGGCAGCAGCGACCGTGATGTGGTCGCTCGCAGTGTTCGAGCCGGCGTTGTCCGGCCGCAGCAGCACGGCCAGCGGCTCACCCGAACCGGCGGCGCCGTGGTCGGCGAACGCCCACAGCGGGTGGAAACCGAATCCCTTCTTCCACGTCCGGTCGGCGTTCTCCTTCTCCGAGTGGGCGGTGACCAGCGTGGCGTCCAGGTCCACCACCAGCGGAGCGTCCGCCGACACCCCGGTATGAGGAGCGTGGCTGCCGGCGAGCTCCCAGACTCGGGAACGCGCGGCCGCCCGCGCGGTATCGATCGCTTGCAACGCCGTGTCGGCGTCGGCGGCCAGCCGGTCGATCAGCCGGGACACCGTCGGGTCCGAGGCCACCGGCCCGAACATCCCCGGTTCGGCGCGCAGCAGCGACACGTCGGCCAGGCGGTCCCCGCCCAGCGCCAGTGACAGCGCCACGTCCAGCAGCGCCTTGCCCGGGTCGTGCACCGCCCGGCCCGGCCGCCACGGCGACAGCGCCGCTGACAGCGTCCGGCCCAGCCCGCTGGCCCGGACGGCCTCGGTCAGCAGGACCCCGCCGCCGTGAGACACGACTCCCCGACCGGCGGCGTCCACGTGGATGGACGGGTAGACATCGGTAGTCTTCACCACGAGGGTGCTCCTCGGTCTGGGACGGACAAGGCCTCGATAACCTCAATCCTCCCAGGTCAGGAGCACCTTTCTCATGTCCGACACACCCTCAAACGATCACCGGTGAAAGTCTGAGGCTAACCCGGCCGGGTTGCCGTCGGCGACGATGGCCGGTCATGTCAGCACCCGGTGGCAGGAGTTACCCGATTGTGGGTGTCGCGTCCCGTCACTGACTGGCGACAGGACGACAGCGGACTGGTCGGCGTGTAGGCGTATACGCTTACGTTCATGGTGGTGGCTGACCTGGTACGCGGCGTCCGAGTCGATGCGGGGCTGTCCGTGCGGGCCCTCGCCGATGCGGCGGGGGTGGCGGCCAGTACCGTCCACCGGATCGAGCGGGGCGAGTTGCAGCCCACCGTGGACACGTTGCGACGCATCGTCGAAGCCGCTGGAATGCGCCTTCACATCGACGCCCACCCCGACTATTCGGCCAGCATGGTCGGCCTGGCACGGTCGATCGTGAGTGATATCCCCGCTGGAGACCGCACGGAGCCGGTCCGCAAGGCTGCGGAACTGGCTCATCGGTTCCGCGGCGCGGACCCGGACATCCGTCGTCGAATGATCACCGCGACGCCGCCGGCGACCGGGGACCAACGATGGGACGCCTTCCTGGCCGCCCTCGCCGAGTGGCTGGCGGTCCAGAAGGACCTGTCCGTTCCCGCATGGGCCCATCACGACAGCCGCTATCTGCGCCGTGGCTGGTGGGTGACGTCGATGCCGTCGATGCGGGCCTGGGAGTACGCCGGCAGCCCGGTTTCGTTCCAGAGCCATGGTGTGTACCTGCACCGCGACTCCCTCACGAACATATGAGTCAGCTGGCTCCTGAGCATGGAGAAGCCGTCACGTGCTGACCAGAGAGCGCATTCTCGGCCTGTTCGCGGAGTTGAACGACGAACTCCGCCGGGTGGGGATCCGCGGTGACGTCTTCATCGTCGGTGGTGCCGCCATGACTGTCGCCTACGACGCTCGACCGGCCACCAGGGACGTTGACGGAATCTGGCATCCGTCCACCGAGGTTCGCGCGGCCGCGGCACGGGTTGCCGCCCGTCATGAGGACCTTGAACCGGACTGGCTGAACGACGGAGTCAAAGGTTTTCTGCCGGGTCGTGATCCGGGGCATTCCGTCGTCGTCTACGATAACGATCACCTTACTGTGTCGGCTCCGTCTCCCGAGTACCTGCTGGCGACGAAGCTGCTGGCGAGCCGGGTCAGCCGCGACGAGAACGACATCATCAGGCTGTACGACCTGTGTGGCTTCTCCAGCGCCGACGAAGGCCTCGATCTGATCGAACGCTATTACCCGGGTCGGCCGGTCGAGGCGAAAGTGAGGTTCCTGCTCGAGGAACTGCTCACACCCGACGCGGCTGCGGACGAGCACTGAGGTAGCCGGCCGCGCCGCACGCCTGGTGAATGTCACGAGCCCTGCCGCGCTCGGCCCGACTGGAAAGGTGGGGGAACAGACGGTCGCAGTAGCGACCGTCTGTTCCCCCACCTTCCTGATTCGACCGTGATCTGACGCGACGGGTACTGCCGCCGTGTGACGGTGAGTCGGCACGGTTGCCCGGGTTGTCCCGCGCCTCGTGCCCGCGCGGGACGCCGGGTCAGTTGATGCCGATCGCTCTGCGTATCTGTTCCAGGGTGGGAGCCGTCCGCTTACGGGCTTTTTCCGCTCCCGCGGCCAGGAGCGCGTCCAGTTCGCTGCCGGGCGCCATCAGGGCGTCGTAGCGTTCGCGCAGTGGGCTGAGCTGTGTGTTGAGGACGTCGAACAGCTGGTTTTTCAGCTCGCCCCAGCCCATGCCGCCGGCCCGCAGGCGTTGCCGGGTGTCGGCGACGATCTCCGGGGTGGCGAACTGCTCGAGGATCTGGAAGACGTTGGAACCGTCCGGATCCTTGGGCTCCTCCACCGGGGTGGAATCGGTGGGAATACGGCGGACGAGTTTCTTCAGCTGCGATTCACCGCAGAACAGCGGAATAGTGTTGTCGTACGACTTGCTCATCTTCCGGCCGTCCAGGCCGGGCAGGGTGCGCCCGGTCTCGGCGTCGGGCACGATCGCCTGTGGAATCTTGAGTCTGAAGCTGTCCCCGTAGACGTGGTTGAAAGAGCCCGCAATGTCGGCGGCGATCTCCACGTGCTGCATCTGGTCGCGCCCGACCGGCACCGCGTCGGTACCCATGATCAGGATGTCGACCGCCATGAGGACCGGGTAGTTGTACAGGCCCATGTTGATCCCGGCGTCGAGATCCGCCCTGCCCGCTTCCTGGTTGCGGTCCCGCGCCGCCTTGTAGGCGTGTGCCCGGTTCATCAGCCCCTTACCGGTCAGGCAGCTGAGGATCCAGGCCAGTTCCGGGATCTCGGGGATGTCCGACTGCCGATAGAAGACCACCTGGTCCGGGTCGAGGCCGGCTGCGATCCACGTTGCGGCCACCGAGCGGGTGTAGTGTCGCAGCAATTTCGGATCACGGACCGTGGTCAGCGCGTGGTAGTCCGCGATGAAGTACATCGCCTCGTACTCCTCGGCGAGCCGCAACGCCGGTTTGATGGCGCCGACATAGTTGCCGAGGTGCGGTTCACCGGTCGGCTTGATTCCCGTCAGGGAAATTTTGACTGGGGATGCGGACATCAACCTCACATCTTCTCCGGGCTGCCCTCAGAATACAGCTCGTGGTGAGCGTCGGCCGTGACGCCCGTCGCCGGGTCGTGTGAGGTGGCCGGCGGGCGATCCGACGAGCTTCCGACGAGCTGAGGCCGCCTCCCGGCGGGGCTCCCGGCGGGGGGCGGCGGCCCGCGGCCGCGGGGCGGGCACACGGTCGCGGGCCGCCGGCGTCAGGCGGGCACCGGCTCGACCTTCGTTCGTCATGCCTGGTCGTCATAGGCGGTGGGTCCGACATCCTGGCCGACACGCGCGCCCTGCGTGACGGGACATAGTAGAATTTCGTAAGCAAAATGTGTATAGCACGCAAGTCGGGTCGCAGGTCGGGTCATCGGTCGAGCCGCCGTCGCCCCGACGGCCCTGGTGAGATCGTTCCGGACGTGTCGGGGGTGAAGGGACATGCCGGATTCGGCCATTCTGGACGTGCCGATCGGTCTCATTCTGGTGTTCGCCATCGGGAGTGTGGCGGTCTCCCGTATCAACGAGGTCGTTTTCGGGGTCATGGCCTATCGCGGCCGGCAGCTCGAGACCGAACTGCGGCGCCTCTTCGGTGACGGCCCGGTGGACCGGACGGGAACAACTCCCGACACCAGTCTGACCGCGCAGCTTCTCGACGGCTCACTGCGTGGCCTGCGTACGGGCGGCCGGAGGAATGCCGTGCCCGATCTGAGAGACGCCTTGGGGCAGACCGGCGCGTGGCGCCGGGCCCGGCAGTTACGCCTGCCGTCCTACATCCCGTCCACCGCCTTTGCCCGTGGTGTGCTCGACATGCTGGAACCGCCGGTGCGTGTCCTGCTCAGCCGGATGGACACGGCGGCGCTTCCCGACAGCGCCCGCGACGCCTACCGCGACGCGCATCATTCGCTCACCGACACGACGGCCGCGGCTCTGGCCGAGGCCATTACCGCGGCTCCGTCGGCGTCCGAGGAAAACCGCAAACTCGCCATCTCGATAGCCGGGCTCGCCGGTCCGGAATCCGTCCGGCCGTTATTGGAGGAGCTGGACAAGCTGCCGGAGAACGCGCCCCTACGACTGGCGCTGACCGGCATAGCGACCCGTGCGGGCCATGACCGTGACCGGATCGTCGCCGAGATCGCCGCCTGGTACGACGACACGATGGATCGGCTTTCCGGTTGGTACAAGCGGCGCGTCCAGCGTTTTCTTATCGTCTACGCGCTGCTGGTCACCCTGGCGCTGAACCTGGACGCGATCGCGCTCACCAACGCGCTGTGGGAGAACCGGTCGTTGCGCGCGGCCGTGGTCGAGGCCGCGGTCACCCAGGTGAACTCCGCCCCCGTCAGCACGGGTACCACCGTGACCAGCGCGGACACCCCCACGACGAACAACTCTGAGGACGCGGCGAACCAGGCGGTACAGGCCATCCGGGACGCCGGTGCGCTGCATCTGCCGCTGGGCTGGACCGATGCCGGCTCCGACAGCGCGGACCCGCGGGCGGTTCCCGATGACGTCGGCGGCTGGGCGCTGAAAATTCTCGGCTGGTTGTTCACCACGCTCGCGCTCTCCCTCGGCGCGCCGTTCTGGTTCGACCTGCTCGGACGGCTGGTCAACATGCGTAGTACGGGGCCGAAGCCCGTCCCCATCGCCTGACCGCCGCGCCGCCAGCGGTGACGTTGTCGCAAGAGCCGGTGGCCTCCACCATGACGGGCCATCACATGACGCCGCTGCCCGGTGACGCTGCCATCTGAGGGCGTTGCCATCTGAGGGCGTTGCCGCCCGGCGATGCCGGTGACGAGCGGGCCGGGGCCGGCCCGGTTGGCCGTCGCAGCAGGGGAAAACGGGCACCCCGAGGGATAAGCGGGTATCGGGGGATATGGCTTGCGGGCACAACCCAGCGGGCACGACCCGTCAGTCGGCTGTCGGTGTCGGTGAGTGCGGAGGGTGGGTCAGGCCGGCGCGTAGGACGAGCTCGAGTTCGAAGCGGACGTCCGGGTCGTCCAGGCTCTCCCCGAACAGGGCGCGTAACTGGCCGAGCCGATAACGGACCGTCTGCGGGTGCACCTGGAGTTCGGCGGCGATCCGGGCGCGTTGCCCCCGCAGCCGCAGCCACAGCAGCAGCGTCTGCGCCAGCCGGGTACGGGCCCGGGCGGGCAGCCCGTCCAGCGGGGCGAGCCGGCGGCGGGCGAGATCGGCGAGCAGTTGCGGATCCCGGGCGAACAACAGCCCGGGGAGATGGTCGTCGGTGAACAGCACCCCGCCGGGGCCGGCGGGTACGCCCGGCAGCGTCCCGCTGTCCCGGGCCTTGCGCGCGAACGCAGCCCGCGCCGCGCTGGCGGACGCGTCCCGCCACGGAACGGCCTGGCCGACGATCGCGTCGAGACCGGCCAGCGCCCGCTCAAGCCAGCCCCGCCGCCCGGGACCGGCCGGGTCTGTGACGAACACCCAGGTGTCCTCACCCTGGATGGTGCGAGGTGTGTCCGGCGGCAGCACCAGGTGGGGGAGGCTGTGGTCGACATGCCGGTCGGTATGCCGGTCGACACGGTCGTGGGCCGGGGCATCCACGCGCCCGGCCGCACCGGCCCTGTCAACGCCGCGAGCGGTGTCGACGGCACCAGCCGTGCCGGTCCCACGGGCCCCGTCGCCGCCGCGAACTGCGTCAACAGCCCCGCGGACTTCGTCAACGATGGCCCCGTCCCCGTCCCCGTCCCCGTCCCCGGTGCCGGTGCCGGTGCGTGCCGGGGCGCCGGCACCGGCACCGGCGGCGTTCCGGCGGCTGCCCGCGGAGCCGGGGAGGAGAACGGCGGCCACGACGTCGGGCAGCCGGTAGCGGGCTGCCCGGGCGAGTTGCTCGATCGTTGCCGGGTTTCCCCCGGACAGCATCAGCTCGCCGAGCCGGTCCCGCAGGCGGCCGCGTTCGCTGGCTGCCTCGGACTGCTCCTGGGCGTAGCCCTCTGCGCTGGCGGCGGAGATCCGGTCGATGTAGGCGAACATCGTTTCGGCCAGCGACACCAGCCCGGCGGCGTCCAGCCCGCCGCGCCGCGCCGCCTCGGCGAGCCGTCGCCAGGCCACCCGGGCGCCCACCCGGTAGGCGCCGAGAAGGGTGTCCAGCGAGCGTCCGGAGCGGAACTCGCCGCGTCCCAGCCGGACGTAGATCTCACGGCTGGCCGCGAGATCGGGCGGTCCGCTGGAGTCGGTGCCGACCACGGTGAGGAAACGCAGCAGCGCCTCTTCGACTCCCTGCCGGACGCCGCGGCCGAACGAGCCCTCCAACGGGCGCGCGTACGACGGCACCTCACGCGCGATGGCCGCGATCAGATCATCGCCGAGGGTCGCCAGCTCAAGCCGCAGGATGTCGGCAAGATCGGAAGGAAGATCGGAAGGCAACTGTCCGTCTGGAACAGTTTTCACGGCGTGCACCCCGCTTCGGACGAACCCCGGGTCGTCGAAGTGCTCCGGTGAGCATAACCCGGACTCATCGGTGACGATGCGGGAGCAGCCTGGCGATGGCTGTGGAGTCCCGTCGCTCTCCCGCTGGAGAGAGGCCCGTCAGGCTCCCGCCGGGAAGCCGCCGGGAACCCCGGTGAGGGCCCGCGCCAAGGCTCTGGTCGGATTCGCCGGAAAGGCGGGATCAATCCGGGATCGCCGTGGCCGCAGGCACCGTAACCGGCGATCCTGTGGCGCGGATCATCGAGTACCCGGACCATGACAGGCCCGGCCGCAGTAGCGTTGCCAACCGTGCCCCCTCGTACCGAGACGAATACGACCGCCGTCCTGTTGCCGGCGCCCTCCTACCCGGTGGAGAAGACCTCCCTGGCGAACGGGTTGCGCGTCGTGCTGGCTCCGGATCGCACGGCGCCCGTCGTCGCCGTGGCTGTCCACTATGACGTGGGATTCCGCTCCGAGCCGGAGGGACGGACCGGCTTCGCGCACCTGTTTGAACATCTTATGTTTCAGGGCAGTGAAAATGTCGGAAAGGCCGAACACGCGAAGTACGTGCAGGCCGCCGGGGGCATATTCAACGGATCCACACATCCGGACCACACCGACTACTACGAGCTGCTGCCCTCTGGCGGGCTGGAACGCGCGCTGTTCCTCGAGGCCGACCGGATGCGCGCGCCCCGGATCACCCGGGAGAACCTGGACAACCAGATCGCGGTGGTCCAGGAGGAGATTCGGGTGAACGTGCTGAACCGGCCCTACGGCGGGTTTCCCTGGATCACGCTCCCGCCGGTCGCCTTCGACACGTTCCCCAACGCCCACAACGGCTACGGCGACTTCCACGAGCTTGAGGCGGCGAGCCTCGACGACGCCGAGGACTTCTTCGACAAGTACTACGCACCGGGCAACGCCGTCCTGACGGTGGTCGGTGACTTCGACGTCGACACCGCCCTGGGGCTGGTCCACCGCTACTTCGACGACATCCCGGCCCGGCCGGTGCCCGTCCGCCCGAGTTTCGCCGAGCCGGTGCGCGCCGAGGAGCGGCGGTCGGTCCTCACCGACCCGCTTGCGCCCCGCCCGGCGCTCGCCGTCGGCTACCGCGTCCCCGATCCCCTGGCCGATCTACAGACCTTCCTGGCATACGACGTGCTCACCCACGTCCTGTCCGCCGGTGACGCCAGCCGGCTGGAGCGCAGGCTCGTCCAGAAGGACCGGTTGGTGATCGGTGTGAGCACCTATCTCGGCACGTTCGGGGACCCGTTCGACCAGCGGGATCCGCTGCTGCTCACCCTGGAGGCCCGGCATCCCGCGGAGTCGACGCCCGAGGCGGTCCTCGCCGCGGTGGACGAGGAGCTCGACCGCGTCGTCACCGACGGTCTTCAGCCCGGTGAGCTCACCCGGATACAGGCCCGGATCGCCTCCGGCCTGCTGCGCGAAGCCGACGACGCGCTCGGGCGCGCGCTGGCCCTGGCCACCTTCGAGCTGCACCGCGGCCGACCCGAACTGATCAACGAACTGCCCGCGCTGGTGGGGGCGGTGACCGCGGAAAGCGTGCAGGCGGCCGCCGCCGGCCTGCACGCCCAGGGCCGGGCGGTCCTGGAACTGCGCGCCGGTGCCGCCTCGTGACCCCCACGGGCATCATGATCCCCGCTGACGCGGCGGCTCCCGCGGGTGCTGTGCTCTCCGCGGATGCCGTCGACGGGGCGGGTACCGTCACCGCCGCGGGCACCGCCGCACCCACGGCTACCGCCGCACCCACGGGCACCGTGCGCCTGCCGGGCAGGCTGTCATCGCAGAACAGGAGGTCGCGGTGAGCGCCGCAACCATTGGGAAAGCATCCGGCGGCACCCCGGCGGCCGGGACGTCGCTGTCCGTCATCCCGCCGGTGGCCGCCACCGTGGCGGCCGAGCTCCCCACGGTGGCCGAGCGGACCCTGCCCGGTGGCCTGCGGGTGCTGGTGGTCCGGCGGACGACCGTGCCCCTGGTGGAGGTGCGACTGCGCATCCCGTTCACCGGCCTGGGCGCGGCCCATCAGGCACGCGGTGAACTGCTCGCCGAGACCCTGTTCACCGGGACGCAGCTGCGCGACCGGGTGGAGCTCGCCACCGTCGTGCAGTCCCTCGGCGGCGCGCTGTCGACCTGGGTGGACGCCGACCGGCTCGCGATCGTGGGCTCCGCGCTCGCGACCAATCTCGTCCCGCTGCTGGATCTGATCGCGGAGGTGCTGACCGGCGCGACGTACCCCAGCGGCGAGTTCACCGGCGAACGCGACCGACTGGTCGAGGAAGCCACGATCGCCCACAGCCAGCCGGCGTTGATCGCCCGGGAGGGCCTGCTGCGCCGGCTGTACGGCGACCACCCCTACGGCAGCGAGACACCGGCACCGGACGTGGTGTCCCAGGTGACCGAGGCCGACGTGCGGACGCTGCACGCCGCGCGCGTGTCACCGGTGGGCGCGGTGCTGACGCTCGTCGGCGACGTGGAGCCGCAGGCCGCGCTCGAGCGGGTGGAGGCGGTGCTCGGCGACTGGCGGGGGACGGCCGCCGACGCGGTACCGCCGCTGCCGGCCCTGCGCACCGGCCCTTTCGTGATCATCGACCGGCCTGGCGCGGTGCAGACGAACATCCGCATCGGTGGCCCGGCGGTGGACCGTCACCACCCCGCCTATGCCGCGCAGCGGCTGGCCAGCACCGTCTTCGGTGGCTACTTCAGCTCGCGGCTGGTGTCGAACATCCGGGAGGACAAGGGCTACACCTACTCGCCGCGCAGTTCGCTCGACTACCCGGTCGCGGGCTCCCGGTTCACGGTGACCGCGGACGTGGCGACCGACGTGACGGGCCCCGCACTGCTCGAGATCTTCTATGAGCTCGGCCGGATGGCACTGCTGCCGGTGTCCGACGAGGAGCTCGACGCGGCCCGCCAGTACTCGGTCGGGACGCTGGCACTGTCCACGGCGACCGGTGTCGGGCTCGCCTCCACTCTGTCGGCGTTGGCCGGCGCGGGGATCGGCGTCGAGTACCTGCACGACCATCCCGCGGCACTGGCGAAGGTGACACCACAGGACGTGCTGGAGATCTCGGCGCAGGTGCTCGCGCCGAGACGGTTGGTCACCGTCTTGGTCGGGGACGCGGAGAAGATCACCGCTGAGGTGGGAGCCATCGCCGAGACCGCCCCCGAGGTCATCGGCGCCACCGGGGCCGCCAGCGAGGCTGCCGCCACCTGAAACGGCCGGTCTGAACCGGGGATCCCCGTCGGTCCCGGTCCGAACCGGGCTGATGGGGGCCACCCGGTCGGCTCATGGCCGGGCCGGGGGCGCCGCTGACCTGGCGGGGCCCCGTCCAGCCTGGCCCGGCTGGTCCCGGAACCGGGTCCGTGGCGTTCCGGGAGCCGTTCACGACAGCGGCTGATGACGGCCCCCGGCCGGCCGGCCGCCGCGACCGGCCCGCTACCGGTGGGATCAGCGGCGGGACGGGTTGGCCCGTGGCGGCGCAGGCCGGGGAGCGCCACCGCGGCCAGCCAGCTCCCCGGGCAGAACCGTGCGCGGGTCGGAGACCGACTCGACCACCTGCCGGGCGAGGTCGTGCACGCGCCGTCCCATGCCGCGGGCGGTCCGCCGCAGCCGCTCGAACGCATCCCTGGGCCGCAGCCGGTGGCGTTCGGCCAGTATGCCTATCGCCTGCTCGACGATGACCCGGGAGGCGAGCGCGTGCTCCAGCTGCACCACCGACAGCCGCAACTGCTCGATCTCGGTGAGCTCGTGATCGGGACGCCGGGGCCGGCCGGGCGGGGCAAGGTCCTCGGCGAGCAGGTCGGCGAGCACCATCGCGGAGAGCAGGTCGCCGACCGGCCGGACCTCGCCCGCCGGGCCTTCCACGATCCATCCGACCGTGGCCCTGCGCAGGCGCAGTTCGGGACGGCTGATGGGCGACGGCCCGGTGGGCGCGGCCGCGGCCGTGGGGCCCCGGACGGCCGTCCCGCCCGCGGCCGCTCCCGGACCCGCGGGCCGGGCCGGGGCACCGCCTGACGGCGCAGCCGGCGTCGGCGTCGGAGTCGGCGTTGACGGCGGCTCACGGCGTTCGGTCTCGCCGCGTTCGGCTGTCTCGTCGCGTTCGGCCGTGCCGATGACGACACCCAGGGCGTCAGCGATGCCTCGCAGCAGTGTGACCGCGAAGGTGGGGACGGTGACGCGCTGCCGGTCGAGCCCGACGAGCAGACCGTGTAACCGTCCGTCGCCGTCCACTACCGGCATGGTGACGTAGCTGCGGACTCCCAGGCGCGACGGTTCGTCCGTCCCCGCGAACACGGGGTCGTTGCCGACGCCCGCCAGGGTGACGGGCGCGCCGTCGAGCACTCTCGTGCTGACGGTTTCGCTTCGGGGCAGCGTCAGACCCGCGTCGAGGCCGGGCAGGGTCCCCGCCGTCCGCTGATAGGTCGCGGTCGAGCCCGACAGGACCACGAAACCTGTCGCTTCCATCCCATGGATGGCGCCCGCGGCCTGCAGTGCGGCATCGACTGCGCTCCACGTACGTGCTGAAGGTACTGACGACACAGCCCGAACTCTCCCACAAACTTCACGGGCAGTGACGGAGACCGTCCCTCGATCAAGCTTCACGGGCTCAAGTCGGCACGCAACCGCTGCTCTGTTACTGCTCTCTGTCGCTCTGAGTATCCGTTATGCGGCAGAAGAGGTCTTCTCGGTGACCTGGCGCAGGCTTGGGTTCGTCAGCGCGGTGCCATCCTCGAAGACGACGGTGGGTACGGTTGCGTTGCCGTTGTTGACGGCCCGGACGATCTGCTCGGCCTCCGGGTTCTGCTCGATGTCGATCGTTTCGTACGGGATGCCCGCCTGGTCGAGCTGACGCTTGAGACGGGCGCAGTAACCGCACCACGACGTGGTGTAGATCGTCGGCACGAACGGTCCCTTCGGTGGCTGTGACAGAACAAATCTTCATAACCGCGGCGCGGCCCGGTCGCTTCCCGTCGGTGGCGGCGGCTACCGTTCCCCCATGGTGCGTGCGACCGTCGACGACCCGGTGTCGGACGCGCCGTTTCAGGGCGGTGCGGGCGAGTCCGGGCAGTGGCTGGTCGAGGCGCTCGATCCGGAGCAGCGTCAGGCGGTGCTCGCACCGGTCGGCCCGGTCTGCGTGCTGGCCGGTGCGGGCACGGGCAAGACGCGGGCGATTACGCATCGGATCGGCCATCTGGTGGCGTCGGGTGCCGTCCCGTCCGGCCAGGTGCTTGCTGTGACCTTTACCACACGCGCTGCCGGGGAACTGCGCGGCCGGCTGCGGACGCTCGGCGCGGACGGCGTCCAGGCGCGCACCTTCCACGCGGCCGCGCTGCGGCAGCTCGGCTACTTCTGGCCCAGGATCGCCGGGGCCGCACTGCCCCGGCTCGTCGAGAGCAAGATCGCACTGGTGGGCCGGGCGGCGAGCCGGGCCCGGCTGGCACCGAGCCGGACCGAACTTCGGGACCTCACCGCCGAGATCGAGTGGGCCAAGGCCACCCTGCTCACCCCCGAGCAGTACCCGGCGGCCGCCACCGCGGCGGGGCGCGAGACGACGCATCCGCCCGAGGTGATCGCCCGGCTGTACACCGCCTACGAGCAGGCCAAGCGGGAGGCGGGCGTGCTCGACTTCGACGACCTGCTGCTGCTGACCGCCGCCGTGATCGAGGAGCACGGCTGGGTCGCCGAGGAGCTGCGCTCCCGCTACCGCCACTTCGTGGTGGACGAGTACCAGGACGTCAACCCGTTGCAGCAGCGCCTGCTCGACGCCTGGCTCGGCGAGCGGGACAGCATCTGCGTGGTCGGTGACGCCAACCAGACCATCTACTCGTTCACCGGGGCGTCCCCCCGCTACCTGTTGGACTTCCCCCGGCGTTTCCCCGAGGCCCACGTGGTCCGTATCGTGCGGGACTACCGCTCCACCCCGCAGGTGGTCGGGCTGGCCAACCGGCTGGTCGCGCGGGTCGGCACCGCCGGCACGCGGGGTACGCCGGGAGGCTCCTCGGCGCCGGGAGCGCAGGGGACACATGGTGTGGCGGGGGCTGTGCTCGCGGCGGCCCGGCACGAGCCGCCGCGGCTGGTCGCGCAACGCCCGGACGGCCCGGCCCCGACGTTCACCGAGTTCGACAGCGAGCCCGAGGAGGCGGCCGCGACCGCCCGCCGCATCCGCGCGCTGCTGGGCGCCGGCGTGCCCGCCAGCGAGATCGCCGTGCTGTACCGGGTCAACGCCCAGTCCGAGGCGTACGAGACCGCGATCGCCGCCGCCGGCATCCCGTACCTGGTCCGCGGTGGCGAGCGGTTCTTCGAGCGGCCGGAGGTTGCCGAGGCCGTCCAGCTGTTGCGGGCGGCCGCGCGGTCGGCGGACACCGACCGGCCGGTGGGGCTGGTGGCCGAGGTCACGGAGGTCTTCGCCGCGCTGGGCTGGCGCGGCGGTGACCCGCCGAACGGTTCGGGCGCGCAGCGGGAGCGCTGGGAGAACCTGGCCGCCCTCGTGCGCCTCGCCGAGGCCCTGGTGGCCGCCGACCCCGGCGCCACCCTCGACCACTTCGTCGCCGATCTCGCTGACCGGGCTGTCCACCAGCACATCCCCACCGTCGAGGGGGTCACGCTCGCCTCCCTGCACGCGGCCAAGGGCCTGGAGTGGGACGCGGTTTTCCTGGTCGGCCTGGCCGAGGGGACGCTGCCGATCATCCACGCGCAGACCCCGGCACAGATCGAGGAGGAACGGCGCCTGCTCTACGTCGGCGTCACCCGGGCGCGGGAGCGGCTGGCACTGTCGTGGGCGCTCGCCCGCCACGAGGGCGGCCGCAGGTCCCGCCGGCCGTCGCGCTTCCTCGACGGCCTGGCGCCCCGTTCGGCGTCGTCGGCGGGCAGGCCGGCGGGTGGGCCGGCGCATCCGGGTGTGGACGGCGCAGGCGCCCTGCGTTCCCGCGGCCGCGCCGCGGTGCGCTGCCGGGTGTGCGAGCGTCCGCTGGTGGGCCAGGCTGCCCGGGCGGGCAGGTGCGACGGCTGCCCGGCCAACATCGATCAGGCGCTCTTCGAACGGCTGCGGGCCTGGCGCTCCGCCCGGGCCAGGGAGCAGAGCGCGCCGGCCTTCGTGGTGTTCACCGACGCGACGCTGATGGCGATCGCCGAGCACCGGCCCACGTCCGTCGCCGAACTGGTGGGCATCCCAGGGATCGGCCAGGCCAAGCTCGACCGCTACGGCGAGGACGTGCTTGCCCTGGTAGACGGGCGGGAACCATCCGGTTGACGTCCCGTCGTCCGCCGTCAGGATCCCCGGTTCCCCGGAGCCGTGTCGGCCATAATACTTTCAGCTACGATACTGACTGTATTGGTTACAAAGAGTGCTGGTTTGGAAGCGCGAAAAATAGGTTGCGATCGCCGCGGCCGACTTCTACGGTGCTGATGAGCGCTGAGCGTGCCTGACCTGCGCCCGACCTGCACGTCAGGCCCGGCCCGAACGCGAAGGAGGTGGTCCCCATGAGGATGCTGGGGATCGTCGCCGCGTTCGTGTGGCGGGTATACCCGCCCGGCCTGCGTGGTGTGGTCCGTCCGGTCGCGGCCGTCCCCCTCGGGAGCGCACCCGCGTCCGTCGCTTCCGAGGCCGCCCGTGGGTTCGCCGACGATCCGCGTCGAATTCGCGCAGCCGCCGCGCATCACTCCCTGGCCACGGACGCCCGCGCCCAGGCACCGACGATGCGCAAGGCGCTGTATGTCCCGGGTCCGTCCCGAGGTCTGCTCCTGGCCTGACCGGCCACCCGAGCGCCGACCAGGGCCGCGGATCCCCGACGGGAACCGCGGCCCTGATTGTTTTTCGACCCGATTCGCCGGACGGCCGGACCGACCAACCGACCGAACCAACCGAATCACCGAACCAACCGAACGCCCGGAGCGACATTGACCGAATCGGCTGTCCCGGTCGAACCACCCCTGACCGATTTCCTGATCGATTCCTTTCCTTCTCCTTCAGTGCCGGAGGTGACACCGGTGTTCGACCCCTCGATCGTCGCCCGGATCGAGCGGGACCAGCTGGCGCTGCCCTGCTGGGACGTCGACCCGGACCTGTTCTTCGCGGAGTCCCCCGAGGACGTCGAATCCGCGAAGGCGGTCTGCGTCGACTGCCCGCTGCGGCACGCCTGCCTGGCCGCCGCTCTCGACCGGTGCGAGCCCTGGGGCGTGTGGGGTGGCGAACTCGTTGCCACGGGCACCGTCGTCCCGCGCAAGCGTCCCCGCGGCCGCCCCCGCAAGAACGTCGCCGCCTGACGACCGCGGCCCGCATCCCACATCGGATGTCCCGGGGCTGCCACCGGAGCGCTCCCATCCATCCGGCGGCAGCCCCGGGATGCCGTCCGACAGGCATCCGGTAAACATACGGATGCCATATGCGGAAATCTGTACGAACAGTACCGAAATTAATACGTCAGTTTCTGGGACACCGCCGGCCACGTCCCATCCTGGTCGAGAGAGTGAGGGTGGAAATGGCTGCCCTGGCGACCGTTTGTTCCCGCGTTCTCATGGTTCGACAGTGTTTGATGTCGCGACAACATTTGTTGTCGATTTGCTGTAGCGACAGCCGTGACAACCATGTCGAGCGGGCATGTCGAGCGGGCATGAGATGTCGACATGTGTTCCCGGCGGGGGCGGATGGTGCCGGTAGTGTTCGGTTGTGCCCAGCAGCAAGCCCGTCCAGCCGGCCCAACTCGGCGCGCCGGGGGTTTCCGGCGCCGTGGACACCGCCGTCGAGCCACCGGAGGCCCAGGCCGTCGACGACGGCCACACCCGGTATGACGGCGTCCGCCCACGCCACCCCGGCGACGCGCCCGCCGGCCTCACCGGCGATGTGCTCCTCGAGCCTGCTGACGATACGTCCACCGGGCATCCCGCCGGGCGTCCTGGTGGCGTGCCCTTTCGCCGGGCCGGCGGTGGTGAGGTGGCCGCGGCGGTCGCGGTCCTCACCGCACCGGAGCTCGCCGGGATCGTGGACCTCGTCGCCTGGGTCGACGACGGATGGCTCCACGTCGCGAACGCGGACGGTGCCTCGCGGCTGTCGCTGACCATCGGCCTCGACAGCCCCTGGGAGGTGCTGCGCGGGCGCGACCCGGTGGCCGTGCGGGACCCGATGCACGGAGTTCCGTTGGAGCAGGCGCTCAGGGACCCCTCGCCGCCGAACGCCCGCAACTCCTACCCGCTCGCCGGGGTGCGGCTCGCGTCCGTCTTCGCCGATCCGGCCCGCTCGCCAGACGTCGTCGTCGTGCACAGCGCGGCACATCACTGGCCGGAACGCGGCGGGCATCTCGGCGAGCACGGCTCGCTGGACGCCGGCCAGTCCCGGGCGCCGCTGCTGCTGTCCGGCGCCGGCGTCCACGGACGGGGGTCGCTCGACCGTCACGCCCGCGTCGTCGACGTCGCGCCGACCCTGGCCTACCTGGCCGGGGCGTCCATGACAGGTCCGGATGGGGTGCCCGGCGGCGCGGCCGGCCCGAGGGGTCTGCCCGGCTTGGACGGCTTGGACGGCTTGGATGACCTGGCCGACCTGGCCGGGCCGGATGTCGACGGCCGGGCTCTGGCGGAGCTGTGCGCGCCCGGCGCCCGGCATGTCGTCGGCCTGCTCTGGGACGGCGTGAACTGCAACGACCTGCTGGCCATGGCCGGCGCCGGCGAACTGCCGGCGGTCGCCCGCCTGCTGGCCCGCGGTGTTGCCCTTACCGGCGGCGCGGTCGCGGAGTTCCCCAGCGTGACCCTGGCGAACCACACCAGCGCGCTCACCGGCGTCGGCCCAGGGCGGCACGGCATCCTCAACAACGCCTACTTCGACCGGGAGACCGGGCGGCGGATCGTCGCCAACGACGCGTCCACCTGGCATCGGGCCTGCGAGCAGCTGCGGCCGGGGGTGCGAACGGTGTTCGAGGCGATCGCCGCGGCCCGGCCCGGGGTGTCGACGGCCTGCGTCAACGAGCCGATCGACCGGGGCGCGACGTATTCGACGTTCGGGCTGGTCCGGGCGATGAACAGCACTGCCGGTGCCGGCGGGCTGGGCGAGCATCTGCCGTCCGCCGCGGACGACCCGCACGCGACCCAGGAGTGGGTCGCCGCCGACCCGGACTACGCCTGGTCGACCCAGGTGGACGCGCTCGGCCTGGCGCAGATCCGCCAGCTGTGGGGCGAGCAGGCCGCCGAGCCGCCCGCGTTCACCTGGTGGAACACCACGGTGACCGACACCGGGCATCACGGTGGCGGGCCCTACTCGCCGCAGTCCCGGGCGTCGATGGCCGACGCCGACCGGCGCCTCGGCGTCTTCCTCGACCTGCTGGAAGCTCGTGGCCTCGCCGACGACACCGTCATCCTGCTGACCGCGGACCACGGCAGCGAGGGCGCCGACCCGTCCCGCACCGGCGACTGGGACGCCGCCCTGCGCGCCGCCGACATCCCCTTCCGCGACGAGGCCTACGGCTTCCTCTACCTCGCCCCCTCCACCGCCACGGACACCTGACCGAACGTCGGCGCACGACCTGGTCAGGGCGAGGTCAGGCCGGTGACTCCAGGAACGCTGCCGAAGCGGGCGGCCGATTCCTGACCGTGTCGGCGCGTGGACGTAGGGGATCCGGCCGAGCGTGCGGAACCTTCGCTTATGACCCAGGTACTGGCTCAGACGACCGCTGTGGCGCAGGTACTTCCGGGACCGGTCGGCTGAGCAGGAGGCGGGGTACGCGGCTCCGCTCCTGGATCCATGCCTGGACGTCGGAGTCCAGGTAGCCGGCCACGCGTAGCAGGTCGGCGTGCATCTGCTCCAGCGGCCGGTTGCGGATCGGTTCGTGATGCGCGATGCGGTTGCGGAGGCGGTTGCGGAGGCGGAGGCGGAGGCGGAGGCGGAGGCGGACAAGTCTGTTGACCGGGTCGTAGACGGTTGCGCGCCGGGCGGGGCGAAGGCCCGGGAAAGCGTGGCGGAGCGCGGGTGTCCAGAGGGACGTCTCGTAGCGTCGGGACAGGAGGTAGCGCCAGAAGCCGAAGGTCAGCTCGGCGACGACCCGGCCAGGAGTGATGACTCTGCTGTCGCGTCGGAGCCTGGACCTGGCGTCCGCGATGTCCTGGCGTCCGCGGGCTTCGAGGATTCTGGCCGGATCGTCCCACCATTCGCTGGCCTGGTGCCGGTGCGAGTGCCATGCCGTGAGCTGGTCATGAAGTGCGTTGCGCAGCACGACCTCGAGCAGGCCCAGGACCTCGTGGAAGCCGGCGCTGGCGGCACTGTTCCACTCGTAGAGGGCAACCGCGCTGACGATGTCACCACCGCATGCCTGTTCGTATGGGCCGAGACGTTCGGGGCTCAACCTGTGGCGGAGCCAGGAGGCATGGGACGGGGACAGAGGATTGGACATCGGTGCACCGGTCTTCTAAGCTTTCGACAGAGACCTCGGATGACCTCTACCGCTTGGGCGGCAAGCCACCGGGGTTCTGTCTGTTCTGGTGAACAGCGCGGCACATGCTCATAGGCGGCTGCGGATGGTGATATCTACCGGTCACACCTTATGGCGGTCAGCGTGTCCGAACTCGCACTCCCATCAGGAGGCCACGGCTGTCCGCGGATGTCAGGCTGGTGGGTGCTCTGTCGAAGCGGGCTTCGTGGTTCCTGATCGCGGTTGGTGTGTGGACGGTGGGTGATCTGGCCGAACTCGTAGAGCATTCACTTGTAACCTAGGTACTGGTCCCGCTGGGTGTGTCTATCTTCACGTAGTGTGATGGCTCTGGGGCGGCTCGTCCGCCGGTGGGGTGCGAAGCTGGACGGGTGACTCTCTCGAAGCGCGCGTCCTGGTTCTTGATCGCCGTCGGTGTCTGGACGTGGGCGATCTGGCCGAACTTCCTTCGGAACATATGGAAGGATGATCGTTCCTGGGGCGACGGACCGACCGGCTTCTTCACCGTCCACCTGGTTCTGACCGTCGTCTCCCTCGCGATCGGCTCGGCGGTCGGCTGGCTCGGCATCCGCGGCGCCCGCGCGGCCCGCCAGCGCGGCACCGGTGATGCCGCCCCGTCCAAGCAGCTGATCAATTCGGGTCGTTGACACAGCGAAGACGGCGGCGGTCCTGAAATGCTTACGTCGCCCGAGAATCCTCTAGACCAGAACGTCATCGGCCACCATGCGACACTGATCATCCTGTATGCGGGGTGAACTCGCCATCGGCACTCCGTGAAGCGGATGTCCAGCGCGGCCCGGTCCGCGCGGCGGTCCAGCGTCCCGTGTCGGGACGGGATAGGCGTCGGCTCCGGATTCGACCGCTTGCGGCTTATGGTCCGGGCTGTCATCCCGGCGTGGGGACCTCCGGCCAAGGGGCCGGTGCCCGCCGGCGTGTCGCGCGTTCACCGCGGCGGGAGGCGGCGCTACGGCACCGCCGCGCTGCTCTGCTGCTCGAAGCGGGCCGGGAAGCTGGCGATGCCGCGCAGGACGAGGTTCCTGCGGTAGGCGAGGTCGTCCGCGAGAGGCGTCATCGTGATTCCTCGCCGGATGAGCTCACGCAGCACGATCTCCATCTCCAGGCGTGCGAGCGGTGCGCCGAGGCAGTAGTGGATGCCGAGGCTGAACGTGAGATGACGTTTCGCGGGGGTCTGGCCCGCGTACCGGGTGATGTCGAATCGCTCGGGGTCGGGGAACGCCGCCGGGTCCCGGTTGGCCGAGCCGAAGAGCAGCACGACGCCGTCGCCGGCGCCGAACGTGTGCCCGGCGAGCTGCGCCCGCTGGTGGGCGAGACGGGTGGTCATGTGCACCGGCGAGTCGTAACGCAGCATCTCCTCGACGGCGGGCGCCGCCAGCTCCGGGGCGGACCGGAGCAGGGCGTACTGGTCCGGGTTACGGATCAACGCCAGGATGCCGTTGGCGACCAGATTGACACTCGTCTCGTGTCCGGCTACCAGCAGCGTGACGCAGGTCGCGAGCATCTCGTTCTCGGTGAGGATGTCGCCCTGTTCCTCGACGGCGGCGAGTCCGCTGATCAGGTCGTCGGCGGGTTCGGCGCGACGCCGGGTGATGAGGGCGCGAAAGTAGGCCACGAACTCGCGGGCGGCCTGGGAGCGTGCGTCACGCTCCTCGGGCAGCAGGAGCGGATCGGGGTCGAACCCGCGGGCGAGCGCCCCCGACCAGCGCTGGAGGTTCGGGTGGTCCTCGGCCGGCGCGCCGAGCAGTTCGGCGATGATGGTGAGCGGCAACGGGTAGGCCAACGCGGTGATCACGTCGACCTCGCGGGCCTCGATGATCGCGTCGAACAGGTCGGTGACGAGCCGCTCGATGCGGGGGCGCAGGTCGGCCACTGTACGCGGGGTGAACGCCTTGCTGACCAGCCCGCGCAGCCGGGTGTGGTCGGGCGGATCCATCCAGAGGAACGAGGTTGGCAGGTCGAGCTGGTCGACGCCGGGATGGAACAACTCGGCCTCGTGGGCGTGGCTCCAGTTGTTGTCCTGGAGAACGGCCGCGCAGTCCTGGTAGCGGGTCACCAGATGCACACCCAGCGGAGTGGGGAAAAGCGGGTCGGCCGCGCGGGCCGCGGCGTACCAGGGATAGGGGTCGGGCCAGTGCTCGGGGCTGAACGCGTCGAAGACGGCCCGCGGCACGTCGGCGCGAGAGGTGGCGACGTCCGGCTCGATGTCCGTTTCGTGCGCGCTCACTGGTCTCCTCGGAATGCGGTGGGCCGGATGCCGTGGTGGCCGGTCGGCGGCCAGTCGATGGTCAGTCCCGGAGGCGGACCGGAAGGGTGTCCAGCCCGTGGATGGCGACCGTGTCACGCCAGACGGGTTCGTCGGTCAGGGAGAGCCCGGGGGCGCGGCGCAGGAGGGTGTCCACGGCGATCTGGGTCTCCAGCCGGCCGAGGTGCGCGCCGAGGCAGTAGTGGAGCCCCTCGCTGAACGAGAGGTGGCGCGGCGCGGGGGCGCGGCCGGCGAACCGGGTGATGTCCAGACGCTCCGGATCGGTGTACACGGCGGGGTCGCGGTTGGCGGCGGCGGTCAGGACGACGATGCCGTCCCCCCGCGCGAACGTGTGCCCGGCCAGTTCCCGTTCCGCCAGCGCGACCCGGTGGGTGAACTGTACGGGCGGCTCGTAGCGGAGCAGTTCGTCGACAGCAGGCGCCGCGAGACCGGGATCGGCGAGCCAGAGCGCGATCTGGTCGGGGTTGCGCAGCAGGGCCACGACACCCTTGCCGATCAGGTCGGAGATGGTCTCGTACCCTCCGATCAGCAGCCCCACGGCCAGTCCGAGCGCCTCCCGGCCGCTCAGTTCGCCGCGGTCCTCGGCCGCGCACATCCCGCTCAGCATGTCGTCGCGAGGATTCTCGCGACGCCGCGCGAGTAGCGCCGCGAAGTACGCCTCGAACTCCCGCATGGCCTCCGGCCTGCGCGCCAGGCTCTCGGGCGACTGCAGGATGTCCGGGTCCGTGCCGCGGACGATCTCCAGCGACCACTTCTGGACGGCCGGGTGGTCCTCGGGCGGGATGCCGAGCAGGTCGCCGATGACGGTGAGCGGCAGTGGCCGCGCGAACGCCTCCATCAGGTCGACCTCACCGGCCTCGATCGCCGTGTCGAGCAGCGTGTTGACGAGATCTTCGATCCGCCGCCAGAGCCCCTCGGTGTTGCGCGGGACGAACGCCCGTTTGACCAGCCCTCGTATCCGCGTGTGGTCCGGCGGGTCCATCCGCAGCATCGACCCCGGCACATCGTCGGGAACCACTCCTGGCCGGAAAGGGTTGATGCCCGCCTCGTAGCCGTGGCCCCACAGCGCGTCCGTGAAGACCGCCGAGCACTCCTCATAGCGCGTCGCCATGAGAATGTCCGGCCTGATCGGGTACAGCGCGGCGAAATCGCGGACGGCCGCGTACCGCGGGTAGGGGTTGGAGCGGTGCGCGGGATGAAAGGCGTCGAAGACAACCTGCGGCGCAACGGACACGTCCACATCCCTCTCTCGGCACGGGTGCCACGAAATTATCCTGCTGGAATGCCGCGGTCACGGTCTCCGCCGGCTGCCGGCGGATGAACATTCTTCGAACTAATCCGGTGACGATGCCGATGAAATGCTCACATGAATTCCGGTGCGCCGCAAGGACGCCTATGGCGCCATCGGAAAAACAGATCGCCGGCGTAACGTCCGGAGGCGCGAATCCCGGGACACGTCGAGAGCGCTGAGGGGGAGGCTCCTCCGGCGGTGATCGCAGACGGTCCTGCCGCTGCGAGCCGTACGGGTCGGGCTGTTCGGGTGAGCGGAACTGCCGTCCGGCTGGGCCGGGGCGCGGCCGGTGCCCTTTACGGTCGGTTGATACGCCGGGTGGCCGATTGGTGTGCGATGTCATACTGGCGGGTGTGTCGCGACCGCTCTCGCCGCTGATCGATGCCGCCGCGCTCGCCGCGCGCCTCGGGGATCCCGCGTTGCGTGTCTTCGACGCGACCGCGCACATCAGCCGCCCGCCCGGCGTCAAGGGGCTTCAGGTGGCCAGCGGACGGCCGGACTACGAGCGTGCCCACATCCCCGGGGCGGCCTTTGTCGATCTTGCCGGTGAGCTGTCGGACCCGGACGCGGAACTGCCGTTCACGCTGCCCGACGCCGAGCGTTTCGCCGCCGCGGCGGGCCGGCTGAGCATCGGCACTGACAGCGAGGTCGTCGTCTACGCCCATCTGCCCGGCTGACCGCGTGCTCTGGCTGGCTGCGGGTGTGTTCCGCGGGGCTGCCCCGGGCGGCTCAGGTGCTGTCGGGGGCAGCCGCGGGCGGAGTGTGAGCGGCTGTGGTGTGAGTGACGGAGTGGGCGGCGTCGTCGGGCCGGCTGTTGTCGGGGACCACCGCGCTGGAGACGGCCTGCTCGCCGGTGGCGTCGCGGGGCCTGGGCGGAGCTGGGACCTTCGGCTGCTTCGGCTGTCTGGCCCGTTTCGGCTGTCTGGGCGGGGCGCCGGTGTCGGAGGACGGTGTGCGTGGGGCGGGCGCGCTGGCTGGGCCGTCAGCCGGGCGGCTGACCAGGTCGTCGGCCAGGGGCGGCTGCGTGGTGGGGCGGCGTCGCTGCCGCGTCGTTGCAGGCCGTGACGAATCGGGTGCGCTGTCGCCATCCCCGCGATCGACGCCGACCCTGCCATCGCCGTCTCTGTCGTGATCGTCGCTGGTGCTGCGGTCGTCGATGTCGGCTGTTGCCGAGGGCTGCGGTATCACCACCGGGGCGTCCGGCGGCCCGTCCGGTAGCCGTGGCGGGACGAACAGGCCCTGCGAGGACGTGGACGCCAGCGGCCTGATCATACCGGCGCTCATTTCGACGGCGAGCCCCGGCAGCTTGCGCCCGGGCCGGTTCGCCCGGGCCGCGTGCTCGGCCGCCGCCGATCCGGGCTGGGCGAAGCCGGGCTGCCAGTACTCCATCTCGGCGCGGAACGCCCCCACGCTGCCGAGCTGGCAGAGGATGCCGATCGCGCCCAGGGTGACACGGTGCATCAGCAGATAGGAGGGGGGCAGGTTGAGCAGGCGGCCGAGTTGGGCCGCGGGGGAGCGGGGGTCGCCCAGCCGGACGGCCTCGCCCCGCAGCCAGTCGCGGGAGAAGCGGAACGTCTCGGTGGCGACGGGCTCGAGGAGCGGTACCAGGTAGTCGAGGAGGTCCGCCGGTTTCATCTTCACCGTCGGCAGGATGAACCGCTCCGCCCGCAGGCCTGCCAGGACCGCCTCCCCGTTGCCGTCCAGCGCCAGCCGGCTGAGCCGGCCGACGGGTTCGGGCAGCCCGTCCGGGAGACGGTTGACCGCGCCGAAGTCCAACACGCCCAGACGGCCGTCCGGCAGCAGCCGGAAGTTGCCGGGATGCGGGTCGGAGTGCAGCAGCCCGGCCCGCGCCGGGCACGAGTACAGGAAACGCACGAGCAGCAGCCCGGCCCGGTCACGTTCGGTGTCCGTGCCGCTGTTTATGATCGTTGACAGGGGTTTGCCGTCGATCCACTCCGTGACCAGCACATGGTCGGTCGCGGCGACGGCGCTGGGCACGTGGATGTCGGGGTCGTGATCGAACGCCTCGGCGAAGGCCGTCTGCCAGGCCGCCTCCAGGCGGTAGTCGAGCTCCTCGAGGATGCGCTCCTTCAGCTCGGCGACCAGCGGCTTGATGTCCAGACCGGGGGCGATGGCGCTGAACAGCCGAGCCGCGCGCCCGAGCTGGGTGAGGTCGCTGAGCAGCGCCGGGCCGACGCCCGGATACTGGATCTTGACGGCGACATCTCGGCCGTCCGCCCACACGGCGCGGTGTACCTGGCCGATGCTGGCGGCGGCGGCCGGCGCGTCGTCGAAGCTGCGGAAGTTCGTCTGCCAGTCCGTGCCGAAGTCGCCGGCGAGCACCCGGTGGACCGAAGCCGCGGGCAGGGCGGGCGCGGTGTCCTGGAGCTTGGTCAGCGCCGCCCGGTAGGGCCGGGCGATCTCCTCGGGCAGTGCCGCCTCGAAGACCGACAGTGCCTGCCCGAGCTTCATCGCGCCGCCCTTGAGCTCCCCGAGGACGCGGAAAACCTGGGCGGCGGTCCGCTGCTGCAGCTCCGTGGCGACGATCTCGGCGGGGCGCCCGCCGAGTCGCTTACCTGCGCCGATCGTGGCCCGTCCAGCGAAGCCGAGAGGGAGGCTTGCCAGCTTGGCGGTGCGGACGACCGCGCGTTTTGGGATTTCGGACACAACTCCATCGTGCCTGTTCTGCGGGCGGGAGGCAGGAGGGAACGCCGCTTGGGATTTTAATACTACTTTCTGTAGTCGAGATGGCTGGCCTGGCTGATGGCGGACCGGTGGCGGGGCCCCGCTCCGCCTGGTCACGACGCTCGTTTGGTCGCGATGCTCGTCTCTGGTCACGATGCTCGTTGCGTCCGCTCGAGGGTGTCGGCCTCGTCCGGATCCCCGCCCACCGGATCCCCGCCCACCGGCCAGCCGCCGGCTGCCCCGGTGCTCGCGGCTGCCATCCGCCGGGCGCTGCGGCAGGGGCACGAGGGGTGGATCGACCACGATCGGCGTCTGAGCCGAAGATCGGAGATTGTTATCTCCAGCGTCCCGTCGATGGTCGGCAACTCGTCGGCCGTCGGTCGACACGGCTGCTGCGACACCTGGGCCTGACCGGGCCGGGCGATGCCACGGTCGCCGTGGTCGACAAGGGTGAGCGCCTGCATGGCGGTGAGCCCGGCGGCGACGGTGGCCAGCGCCACGTCGCAGGCATCGATCCCGGTGTCCGGACGGCGGGACATCTGCAGGGCCAGTAGCGGCCAGGACGGTTCCATCGCGTGGCGACGCAGATGCTGGCAGTGCAGACACGAGGTCACCCCGGGCAGGACGAGCGGTCCGATCACCGCGGTGGTCTCACGAACGCCGGCAAGCAGATGCGGGATGCCGGAGCGTTCCAGCTCAAGCGCCTCCTGCGGGTGGACGACCGGTATGCCGGCCGGTGTGACGACGACCAGATCGGGGCGAAACGGCGCTGGATGCCGGTACTGGCGTGACGTGTGCGGGCGTGTCACCCGCGCGATCGCCGCGGTGGCGGCGACCGAACGGGGCCGCCCGACGTCGTCGAGACGGGCTCCGCCCGGCGCGACATCGGCCGCCCTGGTCGTACCGGTGTCGTCGACGACCACCTGCCCGACCCCGGCGGCGGCCAGCAGGGCCGCCACCTGAGCGCCGATCCGGCCCGCTCCGCGGACCTGGATCCGGGCCCGGCCGCGGGCCGCCATCGCTCGCCGGGCATGCCTCGGGTCGGCCGAGCCCAGGGCCATCGCGGCCAGGTCCGGCTGGAGGCGCTCCTGGTCCAGCACGGGTGGTGAGGACTGGCCGGCCGGGCCGGCGTCCGCCAGCAGGCCCGTCCGCTCCAGCAGGAGGACGAGCTCCGCCCGGGTGGCGTCCAGCGAACTGAGGACCTGCTCACGGGAGCGGGTACCGTCCAGCAGGTCGAGCACGGAGGCGTCCCGCGCTGTCAGCCCGCCGAGGACGATCGCCCGCGCCGGGTCGACACCGATCTGGAGGGTGGCTCCGTCCCGCCAGAGCCGGCGCAGGCCGGGTTTGAGCATGGGGCGCATCGGCGTCCTCCCCGACAGCAGGTGACCGGATCGTGATCATATGGTCTCACGCTGTTCCCCGCTGTGAATATATGTCCGTTTTTCTGTGGATATGCAACCGGTGTCGAGGAGGGTGCGCCGGTGGTTGTGGACAAGTCCCTGCCAGGCCGCGGTCGCCGCAGAGGCCCGCTTGTCACCACGTGGCGTTGCCGAGTGACGCGCCGAGACGGTTGGTGCTGACGCTGCCCACCTGGATGGGCAGCGCCTGTGCGCGGCCGCCCGGAGAGTCGGCCGTTGGCTGCCGGGCCGCGTGCTCATCCGGGCGAGCGGCCACCCGTGCGCGTGCCAAGACGGTTCTCGCAGACGGCGGCGTCGGGAGCCATGGCCGCGGGAGGGCCGTACAGCCGCCGAGCGCGCGATGATTCGCCGCGCGCTCGGCGGCCTCGGGGATCCGCCCGGCCTGGGGATCAGAGCCTGGGGACGGACCATCCCTCGGGGGACTGTCGGGGAACTATGAGGCTGGCGCCTTGCCGAGGATTCTGTTGATCGTGGTTCCGCAGACCGGGCAGGTGCCCCGCGCCATCCGGCGCCCGGACTCGCTCACCCGGACCTCACCCTGGTAATGCCGTTTGTCCTTGCATTTGACGCAGTAGCCCTCGTACGTCTCTGCCACTCGTTCTCCCTCTCACCGGCGCCCGCTGACGGGCCGCGGGTTCGTAACGAAGCGCAACGAAGAAAGCCGGCACCAACAGCCGGCCGGGAGCCATCCTCCTCAGGTCGGGAATCCCGCCGCGCGCCACCCCCTGGCCGGGGCCGTGGCTGGTTTTCCGTTGTCCCACAGTGGTTGCCGTGTTCGCCGCCTACTCCCGCGGCAGTAGTGGAGCCGGCGGCGGAGCCGATGGTGGCCCAGTAGTGGAGTCGGTGATGGGACAGTGGTGGGCCGATGACGTGCCATGGTGGAAGCGGTGCGTGCCCGGTCATGTCCGACAGCACCGGAAGCCGTGAGGCTCTACGCTCGGGAGGGCCGCTGACGGGGCGGGAAAAACACGACCGCGCCGCCTTCGCCCATATCAACCAGGCAACATCAACCAGACAACGTGGGCCTTCAGGAGTCGATTGTGTCCGAACCGCTGCTGGTCGAACGTCCCGCCGACGGCGTGGTCCTGCTGACGTTGGCCCTGCCCGAACGGCGCAACGCGATGACCGTGGCGTTGACCGCGGAATGGTCAGCGGCGCTGGACGAGATCGGTGCCGATCCCGATGTGCGGGCCGTCATCGTCACAGGGCAGGGGCGCGCGTTCTGCGCGGGCGGCGACCTCGACTGGATCGACCCGAGGCGCAACGTCGACTCCGGCGCGGACCGGCTGCGGGCGAAGATGCTCCCCTTCTACCGAACCTGGCTGAAGATCAGATCGCTGGAGGTGCCCACGATCGCCGCGGTAAACGGCGCCGCGGTGGGCGCCGGCCTGTGCCTGGCGCTTGCCTGTGACCTGCGGTTCGCGGCCGAGGGAGCAACCTTCTCCGCTCCCTTCACCCGGCTGGGGATGCATCCGGGGATGGCCGCCACCCGGCTGCTGCCGGAGGCCGTGGGGGTGCTGCGGGCCCGTGAACTGATCTTTACCGGGCGGTCCGTCGACGCGCGGGAGGCCGTGGACATCGGTCTGGTCAACGCGGTGGTGCCGGCCGTCGACCTGGTCGCCACCGCGCTGGAGACCGCGCTGCGGATCGTTGCGGCGGCCCCGGTCGCGACCCGGCTGGCCAAGGTCGCGCTGCGGGGTGAGGACGACATCGAGCAGGTGCTGCAGTGGGAGGCGCTCGCCCAGGCCACGACCATGGCCAACGGTGAGGCTGCCGAGGGGATCCAGGCACAGCTGGACCGGCGGCCGCCTTCGTTCGCGCCGGTGGTCGCCGCCAGCTGACGCTGGACGGTCGCGGGGCTGGCGCCGGCAGCCGTGCCGCGGCCGGCTTGCCCGGCCGGCCCGCGCGTCCCTGCCCGACCGGCCGGTGCGTCGCGGTGGGTAGCGACGACACATACGTCGGATGGGAGAAACCCCCGGCATGCGGTTGAACTCTCCAGCTTCCCCTTCTGGAGGGTTCTCCGATGACCGGGGGTTTCGTGCCCGTCAAGCTATGGCCGCATGGTGGTTACGGTCAACGACCGCCGCGCGGACCATCGGGCGGATCCGGGTCGTGTGTGCCTCCTGGCCCGGGCGGCTCGTCCGGCGGCTCATCCGGTGACTTTGGCGGCGGGGTGTCCCGGAGCCGCTCGAGCTCTGAGATGGGGTCACCCAAAGTACTGCCGGTATCGCTGGTGGCGAACCGCTGCGGGTCGGCGAGATCGTCGGCGTCCGGGAGCAGGTCGGGATGGGCCCACAGCGCGTCCCGCCCGTCGATCCCTCTGGCCTCGCCCACGGCGGCCCACAGCGCGGCTGCCTCGCGCAGCTTGCGGGGACGCAGGTTGAGGCCGACGAGCGTGGCAAAAGTCTGTTCGGCCGGCCCGCCCTCGGCCCGTCGCCGACGCACCATCTCGCGCAGCCTGGACGCCGCCGGCAGGTTCTTCGCCGCGGCGGCGTCGGTGACCGTCTCCACCCACCCCTCGATGAGCGCGAGGATCATCTCGAGGCGGGCCAGCGCCGCGGTCTGCTCGGGCGTGGTCGCGTCGTCGAAGACGTCACCACCGAGCGCTTCGGCGAAACTCGCCGGGTCCATCAGCCGGGACGGATCCATCAACCTGGACGGGTCGAGCATCGTCATCGCACGCGAGACCGCGTTCGGGTCGACGGTGATACCCCGCGCGTACTCCTCGACCGTGCCGAGGACGTGCCCGCGCAGCCACGGGATGTGGGCGTACAGACGCTGGGACGCGGCTTCGCGCAACGCCAGGTAGATCCGGACCTCGGTGGGGTCGACCTCCAGGCCGGTGCCGAACGCCTCGACGTTGGCCGGTACGAGCGCGGCTGTGCGGGCCGGGCCCAGCGGCAGCCCGACGTCGGTGGCGGAGACCACCTCGCTGGCCAGCAGGCCCATCGCCTCGCCGACCTGGGCGCCGAACAGCATTCCGCCGATTCTGTCGATCATCTGGATGATCGGGCCGCCCGCGGACGCGAGCTGGCCCAGGTCAAGACCGGGCGGGAGCTGCGCGGCGAGCTCCGGTGGCAGCCCGGCACCGAGATCGCCTATCTGCGCGAGCCCGCCGGAGATACCGCCGCGCATGGCCTCGGCGACCCGGGCGGCCACCGGATCGCACAGCGTCCGCCAGACGGGCAGCGTCACCTCGATCCATCTGCCCCGCGTCCACCCCTCGGCGGCCGTGGCCCCGGCAGGCAGGGTCGTCACGGGGTCGAGCCAGACGTCGGCGAGTCGGACAGCCTGCCGGACGGCCTCGACGTCGGCATCGGTGACGGCCCGGTCGCCATCACCGAGGGTGCGTACCGCGACCTGGCGCGCGAGCTCCCAGTTGACCGGTCCGTCGTGCCAGGACAGCAGGCGTTCGAGTTCGGCGAAGAACGGGGCTCCGGTGCCGAACGGCATGCCGGAGCCGCCACCCGAGCCGCCCGAGGACGAACCGCCCGGGGTGAAGCCGAAGGGGAAGCCGCCGCTCATCGCCGCCGTCCCCGCCGGGAGGAGGTGCGCTGCGGTTCATGGACCCTGGATCCGGACATGCACCAACGGTAGTGCGTTTTCCTGGCGATGCCGAAACGACGTCACCGGGATTATCGACGGGGCGGCCCATGAGCGCCGGTGAAAGCCACGAGCCGGACAACCCGTCCGCCGGTCGCCGCTGGATCACACCGTCGTCCCAACTGTCGCGTTCAGGCTGTCACGTCCCAACTATCGCGTTCCGGCTGGCGGCTGCCCCCGGCCGTCGGTGAGCTCCGTCTCCACACCCGTCGGGTGTCGGTACCGGGACATCCCCGGCGACGTCCGCGGCAGCTCGGGGCCGGCACCGTCCGGGTGAGTGCCCTGCGGTCGGGTTACGGTCGGGCACATGGGCGACATCGATATCCACGCTGGATCCGACTTGTGCCGCGGTGCCCGCGACGCGGCTGGCCGGCCGAGCGTGGGACGGGTCGTCATCGGGTCGGTGCGGGCGGAGGAACTGTCGGTCGACGAGTGCCTGCGTGCCGTCCGCGGGCCCGGGGTGGGGGCGGTCGCGCTCTTCGTGGGCACGGTGCGCGACCACGACCATGGGTGTGCGGTCACCGAACTGGAGTACACCGCCCACCCGCGTGCCGGAGCCGAGATCGCACGGGTGGCGGCCGGCGTGGCTGCCGCCCATCCGGTACTGGCCGTTGCTGTCACCCATCGCACTGGTCTGCTCGGTATCGGTGACATCGCCGTTGTCGTCGCGGTGGGAGCCGCGCACCGTGACGAGGCGTTCGTGGCCTGTCGTCACCTGATCGACGAGGTCAAGGCCCAGGTGCCGATCTGGAAGCGGCAGGTCTTTACGGATGGTTCGTCGGAGTGGGTGGGCGCCTGCTGAACGTGCCTCTACCATGAAGGTCGCCTCCCTTCCCCCGTCTCGACGCTGAGGCCGCCATGTGGTTCCTGCTTATTCCGCCTGTCGCCGTTCTGGTCACCCTTGTCTGGTTCGCCCTGCGTTCGCGCCCGGAACGCCGGCCCGAAGCACTGATCACCGTTGAGGGCTACCGGCGCAGCATGGCCGCTCTGGCGCGGCCGCTGCACTCGTCCCGTGACCCGTCCAGCCATGATCGGAACGGGACGTTCCGAGCCGGCGGCCGCCCACCGGACCCGCGGTCGCCGGACGCGCCGTAGCCGCCCGTCCGTGCTGGATCCGCTCGCGTGGCCCGGTCGTTGCGGGCCCGCGAGCGCCTGCGCCACAGCCATGATCGCCCTTTTGTCAACCCGCTAGACTGCGAACATGACGCGGCGTATCCAGACACTCGTTGTTGCGTCCACGTTGTCGTTACTGCTCGTGGTCATCGGGCTGTGGCTGCCGGTGCCGTTCGTGCTGCTCTCGCCTGGGCCGGTCACCGACACGCTCGGACGTCCCGACGGCAAGCCGCTGATCGAGATAGAGGGCCGGCAGACCTACCCGACCTCGGGGCGGCTTGAGCTGACGACGGTCGAGGAGATTCCCCGGCTCAACGTCCTCGGCGCGGTCCGCGGCTGGCTCAACAGCGACCAGGCCGTGGTGCCCCGGGAACTGGTCCAGCCGCCGGGCACCAGTGACGAGCAGATCCGCCAGGAAAACACCGTGGCAATGATCGACTCGCAGGACCAGGCGACCGCCGCGGCTCTCGGTGAGCTCGGTGTCGCCGCGACCGGGACGTCCGTGGTCGTCTACCGGCTCGGTGAGCGCTTGCCCGCCGAGGGCAAGCTGCTGCCGGGCGATGTGATCGTGTCCGTCAACGGCACCGCTGTCACCACACAGGGGCAGTTGCGGGACGAGATAGCGCGGGTCCGCCCCGGGCAGCCGGTGACCATCTCCTACGTCCGGGACGGCGGCGAGCCCGCGCGGGCCGACATCACAACGGTGCCCGCGCCGGACGACCAGGGCCGGCCGGTCATCGGGATCATCACCACCGAGAAGCGCAGCTACCCGTTCACGGTGACGATCAGGCTCAAGGACGTGGGTGGGCCGAGCGCCGGGCTGATGTTCGCTCTCGGCATAGTCGACCTTCTCGGGCCCGAACAGCTCACCGGCGGCCAGACGATCGCGGGCACCGGCACCATCGACGCCGCCGGCACGGTCGGGCCGATCGGGGGCATCCAGCAGAAGCTCCTCGGCGCCCGCCGGTCCGGTGCGATGGCCTTCCTCGTCCCGGCCGGGAACTGCGCGGACGCCCGGGAGTCCGCGCCGGACGGCCTCCGGCTCATCCGGGTCGAAACGTTGAAGGACGCCATCGGCGACCTGCACGCCCTCGCCGACAACCCCCAGGCGAACGTCCCCACCTGCTGAGCATCCCATCCGTCTGAGAAGCCCCACCCGCCTGAGAACAACCGTCCCGGGCGGCTGGTTGCCGGCCACCCGACGGACGCACCGGCCGGCAGGCCCGCCCCGGTCGGGAAACGGGCGGCCGGTGTGGTCAGCGAAAGGTTGCGAGCAGGCCGTCCACGAGGCCGTCGGCGAGGTCCGGGTCGACCACCAGCTCCTCGTCCCCACGTACCCGCAGGCAGGACGCGTGCTGCCCGTCGCGGGTCACCCCGACCGCGAGCCGCACGTCCTGGCGTTCGGGATGGTTGGCCGCCCAGAGTTCGATGTCCGCCTCCTCGTAGGGGGCTTCCTGCTCGGCGCTCGGGGGCAGCACGACGAGTTCGGTGACCAGGACGCAGCCGAGAACCTCCGGCGGCCAGCCGATGCCGGCCAGTACTTCGTCGAGGCGCCCGACGGGCAGGGGCTCCTGCTCGACCGGGGTGAGCGAGCCAGGGACGATCTGGCCGACGTGCGCGGCCAGGGCCGGTTCACGGGCGACGAGGTCGGACGTGTCCGCCAGCGCGTACACCTGACTGGGCTGGTCCCAGCCCAGATCGGCCACGTGCCGCTCGACCTCCAGCACAACGGAGGTCAACTCACTGATGTCGGGGCTGCTCACTAGCCCATCCTCTCCGATGGTGCCAGTCGGGCACTGGCGTAGGTTGCCTTCCAGGTGGACAACCCGGTCGTGTGCCCCCGACACAAGGAGAAGCGAGTGGCAGCAGCCCGCAGGCCACTGGTGGCGCGTACCCGCATCCTCATCCCCACTCTGGTCGTGCTCATCGTTCTGGTCGTTCTGCTCGGCGTCTTCACCCGGGTCTACACCGACCTGCTCTTCTTCCGGTCGGTCGGCTTCGGCAAGGTCTTCAACACCGTCCTGTCGACGCGGATCCTGTTGTTCGTCATCTTCGGCGCGCTGATGGCTGTCGCGGTGGGCGCCAACCTGCTGCTCGCGTACCGGCTGCGGCCGTCGGTACGCCCGCTCTCCCTCGAGCAGCAGAATCTCGAGCGCTACCGGGCCGCCATCGAACCGTACGCGGTCCTGATCCTGTTCGGCGTGTCGATCCTGTTCGGCATAGTAGCGGGTGTCTCGGCGTCCGGCCGGTGGCGGACCTGGCTGTTGTGGCGCAACGGTGAGTCCTTCGGGCAGCGCGACGCCCAGTTCCACCGGGACATCAGCTACTACGCCTTCACCTACCCGTTCCAGCGTTTCCTGCTCGGCTTTCTGTTGACCATCGTGGTGCTGTCGTTGCTGGTGACGCTGGTGACGCACTACCTGTTCGGCGGTATCCGGCTGCAGACGCAGGGTGAACGGGTGGTGCCGGCGGCGAAGGCGCACATATCCGTCCTGCTGGGCCTGCTGGCCCTGCTGAAGGCATGGGCCTACTACCTCGACCGCTTCGGGTTGGTCTTCTCCTCACGCGGGGCGGTGCACGGAGCGTCCTACACCGACACGCACGCGGTACTTCCCGCGAAGCTCATCCTGCTGTTCATCTCACTGCTGTGCGCGGTGTTGTTCATCTACAACATCTTCCAGCGGGGATGGACGCTGCCCCTGCTGTCCGCCGGAATACTGGTGCTGTCCGCCCTGGTGGTGGGAGGTATCTACCCGGCGATCGTCCAGCAGTTCCAGGTCCGGCCGAACGAGGCCTCCCGGGAGGCGCCCTACATTGCCCGGAACATCGCGGCCACCCGCGCCGCGTACGGGATCGACCAGATAAGACCGCAGCCCTACGACGCGTCCACCACACCCGACACCACCAAGCTCGGCGCGGACTCGGCGACGCTGTCCAACGCCCGCCTGCTGGACCCGAACGTGCTCTCCGCGACCTACGACCAGCTCCAGCAGATCCGCGGCTACTACGGGTTCCCGGCCTCGCTCGACATCGACCGCTACACCATCGCCGGCTCCGACGGGCGTGAGGGCACCCAGGATTACGTGGCCTCCGTCCGTGAGCTCGACCAGGGCGGTCTCGCGCCGCAGCAGCGGAACTGGATCAACCTGCATCTGACGTACACCCACGGCAAGGGATTCGTCGCGGCACCGGCGAACACCGTCGACAGCTCCGGGCGCCCGGTCTTCACCGAGCAGAACCTGCCGCCGACCGGCCCGCTGAACGTGCGGGAGAGCCGGGTCTACTTCGGTGAGATGTCCCCGGACTACTCGATCGTCGGCACCCGGCAGGCCGAGATCGACGGGCCGGGCGACGCCGCGGGCAGCCAGGCGACGACCAGCTACGACGGCAGCGGCGGCGTCTCGATCGGCTCGACGTTCCGGCGGGCCCTGTTCGCGTTGCGCTTCCAGGAGAAGAACATCCTGCTGTCGAGCGACATCACCGACAGCTCCCGGATCCTCTACTTGCGTAACCCGCGGGACCGGGTGAGCAAGGTCGCACCCTGGCTGACCCTGGACGGCGACCCCTACCCGGCGGTCATCGACGGCCGGGTGACATGGATTCTCGACGGCTACACGACCACCGACGGATATCCCTACGCCCAGCGCCGCACCCTCGACTCGGTGACCGCGGACGCGGTGACCACCCGGGTGGCCAACCGGGCCAACCAGGCCGCGAACGAGGTCAACTACATCCGGAACTCCGTGAAGGTCACCGTCGACGCCTACAACGGGACCGTCACGCTCTACGCCTGGGACGAGGCGGATCCCGTCCTGAAGACCTGGATGAAGGCGTTCCCGGGCAGCGTGAAGCCGAAGAAGGACATTCCAGCGTCCCTGCTGAGCCATCTCCGCTACCCGGAGGACCTCTTCAAGGTGCAGCGGGATCTTCTTGCCTCCTACCATGTGACCGATCCGCGTGAGTTCTACTCACAGGAGGACTTCTGGGCCGTTTCACCGGCCCCGGACGACCAGAACCAGACACAGCCGCCGTTCTACGTCTACAGCCAGCTGGTCGGGCAGTCGCAGCCCACCTTCAACCTGACCTCCCCGCTGCTGGCGCGGGCATCGTCGAAACTCGCCGCCTACATGGCGGTGTCGAGCGATCCCGGCAGTTACGGCGAGTTCCAGGTCCTGCAACTGCCGAAGGGCGTCACGATCAACGGGCCGGTCCAGGTGCAGAACCTCATCGAGTCCAACGCGAAGATCTCCCAGGAGCTCAACCTGCTACGAGGCCAGGGCTCCCGGACCATTCAGGGGAACCTGCTGACCCTGCCGGTGGCGGGCGGGCTGCTCTACGTCGAGCCGTACTACGTCCAGGCGCGGGAGAACGCCGTGTATCCGACCCTGCAACGGGTGGCGGCCGTCTACGGCGAGAACATCGGTTTCGCGCCGACCCTGGGCGAGGCGTTGAGCCAGGTCTTCGGCACGGCTCCCGACAGCACGCCCGGCGGCGGCACAGGTGGTACAGGCGGCACGGGACCGGAGAGCCCCCAGCCGGGCGGCGGCACGAACGATCCGCAGATCCGGCAGGCGATCGCCGACGCCGACCGTGCCTTCACCGCCGGGCAGGACGCGCTGCGCAAGGACCCGCCCGACTTCACCGCCTACGGCAACGCGCAGAAGGATCTCGCGGACGCCCTGGACCGGTTGGGACGGCTGACCGCGGCGCCACCGCCACCGTCGCCGCCGGCAAGCCCCGAGCCGCCGCCTTCTCCGCCGCCGGCCGCCGCTCCCGACGCCGCGCCGGCCGCGCCACCGACCACCGTGGCGCCGGCCGGGGCGCCGGGAGGATAGCCGTCCGCCGGGAGTCCGGGAGGACCATGTGGTCCCGCTGAGGACGGGCCCGGCCGTCGGGGCCCGCGGGCGACTGGCTGGCAGCCCACCGGAAGACTCGATCACGTCCGTTTGACACCCCCCACCCTGCGTCTTGTATGGTGAAGGCACACCGACGCGGGGTGGAGCAGCTCGGTAGCTCGCTGGGCTCATAACCCAGAGGTCACAGGTTCAAATCCTGTCCCCGCTACCAGGGAAAACGCCCCCGGAGAGATATCTCTCCGGGGGCGTTTTCGCGTTTATGTGACCAACCTTGTGACCAGGCGCCGCGCGGAGGCCCGGTCAGTCCTCTTCTTCCGGCTCTTTGGTGTCGTCTGTGACGTCGGAATCCTTCGTTTCCTCCCTTCCGAGGATCAGGTTCGTGACGGTGGTGGCGGTGGTGGCCTCCCGGGTGAGGTCGCCGGTCCGCTGGACGTAGGTTGCGAGTGTGAACGCCAGGCTGGCATGTCCGATGCGTTCGCTGACGACCTTCGGGTTCGCCCCGGCGTCGATCGACACGGTGGCGTAGCTGTGTCGGACGTCATGCAGCCGGATGCGGGGAAGCCCGGCCCGGTCGACCAGCCGGTTGAACCGGCGAGTGATGGTGTCGGGATGGATGGGCCGGCCGTCCTCGTACACGAACAGCTTCCCGTGATCCGGGTAGTCGCCGGACCACGACTCACGCTCCCGGTCGAGCATCGTCAGATGCTCCCGCAGGATTGCCACGGTGGGCGCATCGAGGGCGATCATGCGCCGGCCGCTGTCGCTCTTGCCGTCCTCGTCGATCGCCTTGCCGCCGACCACGACACGGGTATCCGCGATGACGAGCGTGGCGGCGTCGAGGTCGAGCCCATCCCGGTCGATGCCGGCAAGCTCCGACCGGCGCATGCCCGTGGTTGCGGCGAGCATCCACAGCGCGCGGAACCGGTCGACGTCTGCGGCCCGCACCCAGGTACCGAGTTGGACGGCATCCCAGGTGGTCGGCCGGTGCCGGCCAACACGTGGTTTGACGACGTGCTCAGCGGGGTTGATCTCGATGTACCGCCATACCACGGCGTCACCGAACGCCTTGTGCAACATGTTCAGGACGTTGCGTACCGTCTTCGGCGCCAGACCGGTACCGATGTCGCGGGGGACCCGGCCGCGTCGGTAGCGTCCGAGAGCGGCGCGGCCAGCGTGGATGGTGGTCTTGCCTACCTCGGCGAGTTCGGCGGCGGTGACTGGACGGTCTGCCCTGGTCTGCCGCGCCCAGTAGGCATACATGGTCAGGTTGGTGTTCGTCTTGCGTCGGCCGTTCTCCAGCAGGTGCCGAGAGAAGGTGTTGAGCACGGTTACCGTGATGTCCTGAAGCCGGCGGTCACCAAGCACAGGCAGAACGTAGGCGTCGAGGTAATCGACGTAGTTCACGTACGTCGACCGTTTCACGGCAGGTTCGATCGCGGCCAGCCACTCAGCGACGAACTGCCGAACCTTGCGCCGGGACCGCTTGACGTGTCGTCCGGCTTCCAGCTCCCCGCGCGCCTTCAGGGCTTCGCTCCACGCCTCATCATCGGTGGCGAACCCGCCGCGATTCTCCCGCTGGCGCTTGCCAGTCAGGGGATGCGGGTCGAGGTCGACCCGATACGACCATGTCTTGCCGCGTTGGTAGACCGTGATACCGGGGACGGCCAGGCGTCCACGTCTTCCAGGTTCGGCGGTCACGCGCTCTCCCGAGCGGCGAACAGGTGACGGATCTGCGCGGTGACGATGTACACCCGGCCGCCGAGACGCTGAGTCGGAAGTTCGCCGTTTGCCGCATACCGATATGCCGACGCACGTGGGAGGCCCAAGAGCTCCGCCGCGCGGGGCACGGTCAGCAGAGCCGGAAGGTTGGCAAGATCGGCTGTCGGTGTCGACGGTCGATCATCTGAAGGAACGGTGAAGACCACATCTTCGGTGTGTCGTTGCGTGATGGTGTGCGTCACGATGACGGGGCCTCTTTCCGTTTCGAGCGGACGGGGACGGACGGCTCTGGCGGGTGCTTGGTCGTAGTCGCCGGAGCCGTCGCTATTCGCGTGGATGGTGGTCGTCATGGCGGGCCGCCCCTTCTAGCGACGGCCGGCGCGGGTGCGGCCGCGGGCGGGAGCAAGACCGGTGACGCGCAGGCAGGACGGGCACAGGCCGTAGGCGAGCAGGACCGGGCCGAACGCGGCGGCGCCGGGGTACAGCCGCCGGGGTCTGCACCGGCAGCGGTCACAGGTGGCGTCCTCGTCCGGGCCGGGGCGCAGGGCGGCCACACAGCCGGTGCAGACCAGCCGGCCGGGTGCCCATGCGGCGGCGTGCACGACCTGTGGGGACGAGCCGAGATGGGGGCAGAGCTCGACGGTTCCGACGGTGAGCGCGCGGACGAACACGGACGCCTGCGCGGCCAGCCATGGAACGGCGGCGGGGCGTTCGGCGAGGTAGCCCCGGCCGTCCTCAGCGATCGCGTGTAGGGCGGTCAAGGCGTCTCGGCAGGCGGCGGTGAGTTGGTCGGCGTGGGCGATGGCGTGCGGGGTCATGCGCTGCTGTCTCCTGCCGGGGAAGGGCCGGGAACGACCACAAGGCGGGGTGGCTGTCCGTGCTGAGAAGAGGCCGCAGTTGGGCCAGTTGGGCCAGTTGGGCCGCTGCGGAAGCCTTGGCCGAACTGGCTGGACTGTGGCCCAACTGGCTTGGAGCCTGACGGTCCGTCATCGGTGGGGAGATACCAGACCGCTGTGGCGGGAAACCCGGACCGCTTGCTGATCACTCCGGCGCGGCTCTGTGCGCGTTTGAGAGTGCGTTCCGGGATGCCGTCGGCACGGGCAGCCTGCGCGATCTCGGCGTACGGGGCGTGGCCGTCATGTTCGGTGAGGTAGTCGGTCAGCCAGGCGGCGGCGTCGTCGCGGTCGGCACGCCGGGAACTGTCACCGCCCCGAGACGCATCGGCAAGGATGTCGGCCACTGACCGGTCGGACTCACCGGTGAATACCAGTTGGCCCACCTGCGCAGGGCCTTCCTCGGTGGGCACGTCGACGGATTCCACGACGTAGCGCAGCGACGGCAGGTCGAGACGGCCGAGATTGTTCTTCGCCTGGCTGAGTACGCACGCGCCGTCGGCGTCTTCGGGGTCGCGGGCGATGGCGATTACGGCACGGGCGACCGCGGAGAACGCCCGGCTGCCGGTGATGAGGTTGAGCGCGTCCGGGTTGTTGGACTTGTTGAAATGGGCCAGGCCGACGACGGCGCAGCCGGTACGTTCGGCCATGCGCACCAACGGTTCCAAGGCGGTACGCAGGTCCCGGTCCCGGTGGGTGTCGATCCCGGCGTGGATCAGTGACAGGAGCGGGTCGGCGGCCAGTAGCGCCACGCCGTGCCGGTCGATCTCGACGGCCAGCGCGTCACAGTCACCGGGCAGGGTGAGCGCGTCCACGGTGCCGTCGTGGACGACTTCGACACGCAACACCTTGTCCAGATCAGCGCCGGCCACGTGCAGGCGGGGGGCGATGGTGTGCTCCCAGGAGTCTTCGGACGCGGCGTAGACGACGGCGCGGGGCTGACCAGCGAAGCGGCCGGGCAGGGTGCCACGGGTGATTTGCGCGGACAGCCAGGCCAGGGCGAGGGACTTGCCGATGCCTTCCCGTCCGGGGATGACGGTGAGCGCGCCAGCGGGAATGCGGTCCTGCCAGGTCCAGTGAACCGGGCGGATCTGCACGGTGGCGGCAGAGGTGAGTAGCAGTTGCCGGCGGGTCGACGTGCCGCAGCCGGCCAGCCGCGACGGATCGGCAATGCCCACGCCGGCTGGTGGCTCGGTGGTACCGGTGCCGGCCGGTGGCCTGGCGCGGGCCGGTGGCTCGGTGGTACCGGTACCGGTACTGGCCGACGGTCCGGTGTGGACCGGTGGCCGGGTGGCGGACGGTGGGTGTGGCTCAGGGGGGAGCACGGGCGGCGCCTTTCCGGAAACGTCGGAACAGGGGCGGGTGTGGGTGGTGTGGACGGGCCGGCACTCGAGGTGGCCCGGCCGGCTGGTCGACCGCGTCCGGTGAGGAGATGCGCCCCCCGCTCCGGAGGGAGGGCGCATCTCGTTGTGCAGATGCCGGGGCGGTCCGATCGGCGGGTCGATCCGATTCCCGGGGCTGACCTGGGCCGATTGAGCGACGGGGTGGTGTCCGGTGCGCCGTTGCCGGTCGATCGGCCCGGCCCGGTCCGCCGTGGCGTGGGGTGGCCAGGCCAGGGTGTGGGGGTCAGGCCGGGGCCGGGTGGCGGGTCACGGGTTTCCTCGGCACCGGGTACGCCGGTGCCGGTGCCGGTGGCGCAGCTGCGCCGGTGGTGGTGGCGCCAGCCGCCTGCCGGGACACCCAGTCCGCGATCGACAGGGCGCCCTTGGACCGGCCGCACGGGGTGCAGGCCGGGATCAGGTTGAACCGGCTGTTGCTCCCCCCGGCCGCCCGCGGCACCAGGTGGTCAAGGTGGTCGGCGGTAGCGGTCAGGCAGTAGCCACAGCGGCCCCCGAACGCGGCGAACAGGTACCGGCGGGTCGCCGGATTGGCCACGCTCACCGGACCGGTCCCGCCGGGGGCCGGCCGGGGGCGAACCGGGCGCCGAAGACGTCGCCGAGCAGATCGGCGTAGAACACCGACAGGCCGGTGTGGCCGTTGCGCCACCGGGACACGGTGCGCTTGAGATGCTCGTCGTCGGGCAGCCGGGTGCCGCGGTCGTCGGCGGCACGGCGCAGCGCGAGCATCAGCCGGCCGTTGCTCCACCCGCGGTCGGCGCACAGCCGGCGGACGTCGGCGACGGTCAGGGCCGGCTCCCACCCGCCGGCCGGCGACGTCTCCGCCGGGATCTCCGCGGGGGCGCCGGTGAGGACCAGGTCGTGCAGGCGGAGGGTTTCCGCGGCCAGCCAGCGCAACGCGGCGGCGATGTCCCCTACCGGATAGCCGGCCGGCGCACCCGCCGGGACAGCCCCGGCAGGCGGCGTGGGGCGGGTGAGCGTCGGGGCGGTCATCGGGCACCCGCCGCGGCACGCTCGGCGGTCAGCATCGCCGCGACCGCCTGGCGGGAGAACGCCCAGCCGGCGGCCTCGTCGGCGTCCCACCCGGCCGTGCCGGCCCGCTCGACGAACCGTTGCGCGGCGTCGATGCCGCGGAACCCGATGAACAAGTCGATCTGGTGGCGGACCTGCGCCGGGGTCGACAGCTCCTCGTCGGTCGCGCCGCAGTACGCCACGGCCGCCACCATCAGCTCAAACGACAGCGGGACAACCGGCCGGGCGTAGGACACCGTCGGCCCGTAGGAGGTCTCGTCGTAGTCCGGCGACCCGCACAGGACGCACGGAACACCACCGCAGCCGGCGGCGGTGAGGCTGTCCCTGATCGACAGCGTGGACGTATCCTTGACCAGCATCTTCCGTTCCTCTCGTGGGGGAGCCCGATGCACCCGGCCCGGATGGGGATGCCACCCCGTCCGGGCTTTTTCGTCCCCTGCCGGCCTGTCTCAGGTCTGCGGAGGACTGATACGTCCCATAGACTGGGGACTAAAGCGTCCGTTGTCAAGGACTGAGAAGTCCCCAACGATGGGAGGGTGCAGATGGCTGAAGTGATCCGCCAGCGACGGGCCGAGTTGGGGATCTCGCAAGTCGACCTGGCGAAGGCGGCCGGCGTCGACAAGCGGCAGATCCGCCGGTACGAAGCCGGCGAGCAGCAACCCGTGCTGTCCGTCGCGGTCGCCATTGCGAAAGCGCTGGGCATCTCGGTGGCCGAGTTGGCAGGTGAGCACGGGCAGCGTGTTGACCTCACCGGTACGTGGTGGTCCTCCTGGCAGACGTTCATGGATGGCGAAGAAGTGATCACCTGTCAGGAGGCGCGGTTTCGTCAGCAGGGCGACCGCATCGAGGTCGACGCGCTGAGCCGAGGAAACGTCACCCTTGAGGAGGGCGGGTACCTCTGGCGCGGAGAACTGCGCATTTGGGACAACGAAGTCCTCATGGGGTGGTACGCCGCTGACGACGGTGCTGTCCGCTCGAAAGGCACGATGTACTTCGTGCTGCACCCCCATGGCGTCCACATGGTCGGACGGTGGGTCGGACTCAGCTACGACGGAAAGATCATCACTGGTTGGGGTGCGATGGCGCGCAGCGACGAAGAGGCACGCGCCCTCATCGCGGGCCTCAAGGACGGCAGCGCGGTCCCAGCGTGAGCGACCACAAGGTGTCCGAGGTCGTCATCACTGCTGCGGACCCGGACTGGTTGGCGGGCTTCGTTCGTCGCCTCATCAGCGATCGTCTGTGCTCCGCAGGGCACATCACGCCTATACGGTCGCTGTACCGATGGCGCGGCCAGCTCCACGACACCACCGAGGTGAAGGCGACACTCCACACGCGTGCGAGCCTGGTACCTGCGATCATCCAGCGAACTCGTCAGGAACATCCGTACGAAGTACCCTGCGTGGTCGCGACACCAATTGCGGACGCAAATCCGGACTACATCGATTGGATCATTTCCGAGACCGCCTCGGATGATCTTGGCTAGCTGGTGGTTTTATGGCCCGTCATGGTCGCAGTTGGGCCAGCTCTGCCAGGATTCCCATGGTGGCCCGACTGGCACAACTGGCCCAACTGAGCCGTACGTCGTTACGGTAAGTGAATCCCCTTGTTGAGATGCCCCCCGCCGGAAGTCCCCACCGGGACGCGCCGTATTTCCGGCCCGGGGCGGGGGCATCTCATCTCCGTTACCATGTCCGCACGCTTCGCCACGTCGTGCCCGGGGGGTGAGGCGTGGAGGCAGAGGCGTGGATAGGCGACCCGGTGGGGCAACAGTCGGTAACTGATCGGGCGGTCGGTAGGCAGGGAGAGAGGCGCGAGGGTGGCTGCGGGGAGCGTGTTTCCGGGGGGTCCGTCGGGGGGTGGGGCGCCGCCTCCCTGCCTCCCTGTGGGACTGTTCGCCCTGGTCGCTGCGAGGGAGGTGGGGCAGGGAGGCGGTCAGGGAGAACTCCCTGACGATCGGTTGCCTCCCTGGCGGAATCCCCGTTGCTGTGTGTGATCCGGGGGGTGGGGAAGCCCGCGCACGGGTGGGGCTGTCCGGTCGTCTGCGGGGCACGGACAGGGGCTGAGGGGCCTTCTTCCCCGCTTCCCCGGAGCAGTGTTCGGGTTGGTGAGCCAGGGGAAGCGGGTTGGGGAGGCGGGTGGGGAAACTTCCCCGGCCTTCGGCCGCTTCCCTGGTGGCTTCCCCGTCACCGTGGGTGGTTTTCCGAGGGTGGGGGAGTCCTCCGGCCTGGATGTAGGGGTAGGTGCGCGTGCTGGAGAAGCCGAGGAGCGTGCCAGCGGCCGCCCGCATCGGCCCGCCGGTCTGACGGCCGCTGAGGTTGCGTTGGCCGAGGCCGCGCGGCCGGCGCCGCCCCGGCGGGCTGTTCGTGGCGGCGGGGCGGACCCGACGTTCCCGGGGCGGCCGTCCCCTGTGGCGGTGGTGGCGTGATGGCCGGTGTGCGGGCGGCGCTGCGGCGTGCGCACCGCGGGGTCCGCGATGACTGACCCGGGTGTTCCGGTGTGGCTGCCGATCGCGCTGGGTGTGGGCGCGGTGGTGGCGTGGCGGCTGGGCCGGGTCCTGGTCGCCGTGGCCCTGGCCGCCGCGATCACCTCCCGGCGTCGCGTCGACTCGCCGATCAAGTGGGCGGTGTTCGTGGTGATCTGCGCGGTGGTGTTCTCCGGCGCCTGTAACCTGGTCGCCGTCCTGCACCGGCCCACCACCCCGGGCGACGCCCGCCCGATCGTGGGCGACCCGGGCGTGTGGGTCGGGCTGATGGCGGTCTGGCCGGTCCTCGCGTTCGGCCTGGTCGCCGGGCTGAAGGCCACCAAGCCCGCTCACGCAGAGGCCGACGAGACCCCGGCCGAAGGTGATGTGCCGCCGCGTACGTCGCCGGTCCGAGGGGCGGCAGCGCGTCCCTCGTATGCCGGGGCCGAACTGGCGGACAGCATCACGGAGCCGAAGGGATACGGCCGTCTCCGCGACGGCGGCACCGCGCCCGACGGTGGGCACACGCCCGCCGCCACCGCCGATTTCCCGGCCGTCGAGGCCGGGGCGAACGGGGCGTCTGACCACGTCGCAGTGGTTGTCCCGGTCGCCGCAGCGTGGACCCGAACCGGCCTGTCCGCCGGCGACGACGACCCCGCCGAGCACAACGGCCAGCACACCGACGGGCACACCCGCCGGCCGCTGCCCACCCCGGCGGACATCGGCCCGGCACCGGCACCGGCACCGGCACCGATGCCGGTTCCGCCGCCGCGCCAGCCGCTCACCGGCCCGACGCCCACGCCGGCCGCGCCGCCTCCGGCGCTGCCGCAGACGTCGGCGGAGACAACGGGGCCGCGGCTGCCGGCCGTACAGTTCCACGCCCCCGAACTACCCGCCCCCGCCGCCGAGGCGGCCACGACACCGGGTGGCGAGGCGGACGTGGCGGATCTTCTCGGCGACGGGCGGAAGGTCCGTGACGAGCTCGCCGCCGCGGGCCGGCCGTTGACCCGCTCGACGCTGCACGCCGGACTGAAGGAGCGGGGCCAGCGGGCCGGGACCCGCAAGCTTGACGCCCTGCTGCGCGAGCTTCGCGCCGAGCCGGTCGGGGCGGGCCGGTGAGCCCGACCCGTAGCCGCCCGGCCCGCCGAACGGCGATCGAGGCCCGCTGGTCGCGGCGGCGGGCAAACTACGTCGCCCGCCGGGCGAAGGCCACGACGCCGACGGCTCGGCTGATGGCGGCCGTGGACTACCTGCGGGGCGCGCTCTGCGACGTCCCGCCCGGCCGGGCCCGTCAGGTCGGCGACGACGCCGCGGTCCATCTGGCCTACCTCGCGGAGATGCTGCGCCGCGAGCAGATCGGCCGGGAGCCACAGTGAGTGAGACTCCGAAGACTCCCGAGACTCCGATGGTCCCGGCGGTGGGCCTGCCGGGGAGGAGTCACTACGCAGGCGCCTACGCGCGCGAGGCTTCCGAGCGGAGTCTTCGGAGTCTTCCCGAGCCCGGCCCGGTGGCGGTGGGTGACCGGGACCGGGGGTGGCCGCCGCTGGTCTGCCCGCCGGCCTCGCCGGTGGCCCTGTGGCGGTACGCCGCCGAGGCCCCCTGGTGCGCCTCCTACGCCCTGCGGCTACGCCGTGCCGGCATGGCCTACGCCGTCCTGGTCGCGCTGCCGGTCGCGGCCACCGCCTACAGCGCCGCCTGGCTCGCCCAGGCGGCACCGGTACCCCAGCAGGGCGCGCCCCTCGACCGGAGAGTTGGTGCGAGTTGATCGGCAGGTGACCAGATGTGTGACCGAGACGGGCGCCGTCAGGGCGGACGCCTTGAGACGTTCAGGACTGACGTACGTACGGAATCATCTGATATCAGGTGGTTTGGGACTCCGTCGTATGGGCCGGGATGACTGCCGGCCGACTCATAACCCAGAGGTCACAGGTTCAAATCCTGTCCCCGCTACTATAGAAAATCCCGGAAGCCAGATGGCTTCCGGGATTTTCTACTATCTGCGGGCGGTTTGGTGAACACCGTCCTCCGCGGGGGCGACGCCGTCGAGGACGTACGCGCCGCCCATCGGTGGGTCACACCGACCACCGCGGCCGGCTGGAGGCCGCAGTCGCAGGTTCGGCCGGACTCCCCGACTCCACCCCGGGACCGGCGGCTCCTCGGGCCGCCGCGGCGACCATGGACAGAGCGGAATGCCGTCAGATCTCACCTGTTCGTCTCAGGTTCAGATACAAGAACGAGACTGCTGACACCTTCACGGAGCGCCAGGGGTGTGGAAGCTGTGTGGCTGGGTTCTCAGGTGAGTGTCACCGAGCCGCAGGCGAGGTTCTGCGGTGGTGGGGTCGGGGTTGACTGACCGCGGGTGATCAGGCGGGAGTCGGAGAAGTTGTAGAAGGTGGCGCGCCCCTGATAGCTCTTGCCGTCGGTGCTGGTGCCCGTCCAGATCTCGATCGCGGCGGCCGGTGACTGCGTGCGGCGGCATCCCCATTTCGCCGCGTTCCGCAGTGAGGCGCCGTAGGGCAGCGACGTCTGCTGCCCGTCGAGCGTGACCAGCCGCAGCCGGGAACCGACATATCGGAAGACCGTTGCCGCCTGCAGCCCCGCACCCCGGTCGACCCGGACGAACACCTCCGCGTGCCCGTCCCGGTCCGCGTCGACCGAGCCGAGTACCCCCTGCACCGTCAGATCCGGGTTGCCCTGGAAGGGAACCTCGTCGGTGTGGCCGGTCGCGTAGCGGACGCGGAGTGTGCCAGCGGCGGGAAGGGCGATCGAGTCCGTGCGGCCGTCGCCGTCGACATCGCCATCCCGCGCCGGGGAGGTGCTGGCGGACGCCGTTGCCAGCGGCGTGGAGCGCTGCGTTCCCGTCGTTCCCGTCCGATTGCTGTCGGACGACTTCGAGACATGCGACGATCGCCCGCTGGACGAGCGGCTGCTACCGCTGCTGCTACCGTTGCAGCCCGTCACCAGCAGGAGCGCCGCGGCGACCACCAGGGTGACGGGAACAGCGGATGGCACGGACACACGCATGATGCTCCCCACAGCCGTAAAAGCTTTCATCCGGTATATCCGCTGACTCGGATGAATACGAGGTCATCGTGCCGCGGTGAGCCTGTCCGGATATCGACAGCGTAAAATCGCCGTAACTAGTCAGGTAGTTTTTGATCTTGAGTTAGCTGATCGCGGGCATCCAGGGACGGCCCTCGGCAAGTTGGACGAGAGCGTCGAACAGGCTGATGCCGTGTTTGGTGGCGGTGGACAGGTAGCTGCGGATCGCGCAGAACTGGCGGGCGCCGGTGAGCGTGCGTAGGCAGCCGGATACCTTCTGCCGTAGTTTGATCATGCGGATGTCGCGTTCGGAGCCGTTGTTGTCCGCGGGAACCCGCCAGTCGCGGGTGAACCGAAGGTAGTCGGCTTCGCGGTCGACGAGCCGGCAGGCCAGGGCATGGCGGGCGGCCATGAGTTTCGTGCCGCGCGGCGAGGTCTGGCTGATCCCGATGTGAGCGGCGTGGCGCAGCTGCCGGGTCTGGGTGGCCGGTGCCTGCTCGTCGATGGTGACGCCGGTAGTGGCGGCGTCGACGGCGAGGCGGTGCAGGGCGACGAGCGCGTCGCCTGCCTGGGCGGCCCAGCACCAGGTTCCCGTCGGGGCCGCGTCGACGATGGCCTGTAGTTCGCGCAGCACGTGAGCGACGCACAGCTGGTGGGTGGCGCCGGTGTAGCTGTCGTAGGGGGCCCAGGCGTCGTGGACCACCACCCCACCGAAGGCGGGAAGCACCCCGAGGGCGTCGATCCCGCCGCTGCCGCGGGTGGCATGGCAGTCGATCAGCGTGTACTTGTCGGTGCGGGCGCAGTGCACCCAGTGCAGTTTCCCGGCGACCCGCAGCCCCGTCTCATCGGCCCCGATCACGTCGGCGGCGGCCAGCAGACCCCGGACGGTGTCACGGAAGCCGTCGAGTCCGGCGGCGGCACGGGCGGTCATCGCACCGACCGTGCCCGCCGAGATCGGGATCCCAACCAGCTCGGCCAGCGCGGTCGCGGTCCGCTCCTGCGACAGGAACTGACCGGAATACAGGTAGACCACCGCCGCGGCCACCCGCGGCCCGTACTGCACCGGCGCGTCCACCCGCCGGTGCCGCCGCCTTCGTCCGCGTCCCGCAGCCGCACTCCCGCTCGATGAGCTGATGTTCGACCACATGCGGACGTAGTTCGGGCAGGTCGAACACCTGCCGCCGTTCGGTCCGGGTCACAGGCCGGCCCGCAAGCCCCGCCCCGCACCCCGCACACGGCCCCGGCTCATGCCGCAGGCGCACATCAGGCTCAGCGAGCATCCGCAGCGTCGATCCCGGATGCCCGCCCTGCCCACCGGGCCTGCGGCCGGTCTTCTTCCGCAGCGACTTCGGTGGCGGTTTCGCCAGCCCGTCCGAACTCGGTGGCTTCGCCGAGTTCCGCGAGTTCTTCGCGACCTGAGCTTCCAGCTCGGCGATCCGCACCCGCGCCTGTTCCAACGCCGCAGCGGTCTCGACCAGCTGCGCCCGCAGACTCACCACCAGCGCCGCGAGCTCGTCATACGACGGCACCGGCGGCGACGCGGGCGGACCATCCGACACACCCGGACCCTACGGCCCGATCAACCACACAGCACCAACGACCCGGGCCTTCAGGCCATCGAGGAGTCCCAGCCAGCCGGGAAACCAAAAACAAACGATCTACCAGACCTGACCAGTTACAAATCGCCGTCAGCCTGTTGAGATTCGATGAATACCGTCGGAATGCGGCGGGACGCCGGCCGGTCTTCGTGCCCGGCGGCGAGGGCGGGACGGTTGTTGTTCCGTCACGTCGCGTTCCACTGGGCCGGTCCCGTGGTCAGGTGCCGTGGGTTCAGGTGCCGGGGGTGCGCCAGGGGCTTGCGGGGCGTAGCAGGTCGGCCGAACGCAGCAGCACCTCGGCGAGCAGGCGGGCCTCTTCGGGCGTGAGGTAGGCGGCGGCGAGGGCGTCGAGCATCGGGGCGTCCAGACGTAGCAGGATCACCGGAGCCTGTCCCGCGGCGGCCGGTGGTTCGGGCCGAACCGTGATCTCTGCCTGACCGATCCGGGTGGTCAGAACCCCGTCGTGTGGATCGTGATGAACCAGCGCCATGGTCATCCACTCCTCCCGAACCGAACCGGTTCCGGCTGTCGCACATGTTGGACTCTCGTCCACTGGTACTGGTTGCTCCGATTGGACGTCGGTTTTCCGACCGCGGCCGCGGGAACAGCATGATCATCGTGCTGGCGGCGCGCTGGTGGTGTCCGTACCGTGGGGCCACATTGTGGTCCTAAAAGTAGTCATTCGGACACGCAGTTGAATATAGGCGAGAGAGGCATCGATCGTAATCAGCGATCAGCAGTGGTGTCGCTACTTTTCGTCTATTTTTGGAGAGGTCGAGATGACGCCGAGCTCCGGAGGCTCCGCCGCCGACACGCCGGACAGGGGCCGCTGTGATCCCTGCCATCCCGCCCTGCTGCGCGGCCTGACCATGCCACGGACGTCCACACGCCGGGGGGCACACAGACGGCCGGTAGCGGGCCGGAGCGGGATCGGGCGGCGGGAGTTCCTCGGCCTGGCCGGCCTGGGCCTGTCCGGCGCGCTGGCCGGCGGTGGCGCCCTGCTGGCGGCATGCAGCAAGGAGCACCCCGCACCGCCACCGCTGCCCCCGGAACCGAGTCCGCTGCCGGCACGCGGCATCGCCGAGTACTGGACCGGCCGGACACCGGCCGGTCATTTCGACTTCGCGAACTGGCCGCTGTACATCGACACCTCCCCGGGCCAGCCCAACAGCCATCCGACGCTCGACGTCTTCACCAGCACAACCGGCATCACGGTCTCCTACCGCGAGGTCATCGAGAACGACGAGTCGTTCTACGCGGGGATCCGACCGTTGCTGGAGGCGAGCCGCCCGACCGGCTACGACCTGATGGTCATCCCCAATGGGCAGGTGCTCGCCGACCTTATCCGGCGCAACCACCTGGCGCCGCTGGACGCGGGCCGGCTGCCGGCCTTTTTCGCCAACGCGGACGAGAGCGTGGTGAATCCCTCCTACGACCCGAACAACCGGTTCACGGTCGCCTGGCAGTCGGGGATCACGGGGATCGCCTACGACCCCAACCGTACCGGCCGGGAGATCAACAGCTTCCGTGACCTGTTCGACCCGGCCTTCGCGGGCCGGGTCGGGATGTTCGGGGACGCTCGGGACCTGCCGAACTTCACCCTGGTGGGGATGGGGATCACACCGGAGACCTCGACGCCGGCGGACTGGCAGAAGGCCGCGGAGCTCCTGCGCCGGCAGCGGGACGCCCGTATCGTCCGCGACTACTACCAGCAGGATTACATCGAGCCACTCAAGAAGGGGGACATCTGGCTGTCCATGGCCTGGTCCGGGGATATTTTCCAGGCCAACTCCGAGGGCGCCGACCTGCGTTTCGTGATTCCCGCCGAGGGCGGCATCCTGTGGACCGACAGCATGTGCATCCCGATCACCGCGCCACATCCGGTGGACGCCATCACCTTCATGAACTTCGTCTACCAGACCGACATCGCCGCGAAACTCGCCGAAGGCATCAACTACATCACCCCCGTCCCGTTCGCGCGGGATAAGATCATCCGGGATGCGGGCGCCGCCAGCGGACCCGCGCAGGCACAGCTGGTCGCCACCGCCGACAGCCCGCTGGTTTTCCCGGTCCGCTCGGATCTTTCCCGGCTCCGGCGCTACCGCGTCCTGAGCCGGCTCGAGGCCGTCGGGTGGAACAGCCTGTTCCAGTCCGTCTACCAGCCCTGACGTCTACCAGCCCTGATGGCCGACCCCGCGCCCGGCAGCCGCCACCGGTGCGGGGGCCCTGTCGGGCGCGGGGCCGACGCGGGCTTCAGGCCCGGATCAGGTCCCGGAGCCGGATCAGGCCCCGGGACCGGGGCCGGCGTCGAGGGCCGCCCGCAGCGCGTCCGACAGCGTGTCCACCTCGGCGAGGTCGACGACCAGCGGCGGGCAGAAGGCGAGGGTCGACGCGCCGATCGGACGGACGATGACACCGTGGGCGAGCATGCGGTCGCGGGTCACGGTGGCGTCCACCCCGGCTGGCAGGTCGACCGCCCACATGGCGCCGCGGCCGCGGACGTCGGTGAGGCCGTGCGTCCGCGCCACCGAGCGCAGCCCGGCCGCGAGGCGGTCACCTATCGCGGGCGCCCGGTCGATCAGGCCCTCGGACTCCAGCAGGCCGATATTGGCGAGCGCGGCCGCGCACGCCGCCGGATGCCCCGCGTAGGTGCCGCCGTGCCGCAGCACCACCTCCGGACGGCCCAGCGGCTCGTGCACGGCAGGGCCGAGGAGCACCCCGCCGAGCGGCTGGTAGCCGCTGGTGACGGCCTTGGCGAACGTGACGATGTCGGGCCGGACGCCGAAGTGGCCCGCGCCGAACCAGTTCCCCAGCCGCCCGAATCCGGTGATCACCTCGTCGAGGACGAGGAACGCGCCATGACGGTCGCACAGCTCGCGCAGCCCGGTGAGGTAGCCCGGCCGCGGCGGGTGGACGCCACCGGCACCGATCACCGGCTCGGCGATCACCGCGGCGACCCGGCCGTGGTTGCCGGCCAGCACCGCGCCCACCGCGTCCAGGTCGTCCTTGCCGACCTGGACGACGTCGCCGACACCGGGGCCGAATCCCTCCCGGTTGGCCGGTAGGCCGGTCAGGGTCATCCCGCCGTAGGTGACGCCGTGATAGCTCGGGGAGCGGCTGATGATGATGGTCCGCTCCGGTCGGCCCGCGAGGGCGTGCGCGAGACGGGCGATCTTCACCGCACTGTCCACCGCCTCGGACCCGCCGTTGGTGAGGAAGACCCGCGCCTGTGGCATGGGCGCGAGCGCGGCGAGCCGTTCGGCGAGCGCCTCGGCCGGGGCGTTGCTGAACCGCTCGAAGAGGTGGAACGCGTCCAGCTCCCGCAGCTGTGCCGCGATCGCCTGGATGATCTCCTCGCGGCCGTGTCCGACCGCGCAGTACCACAGGCCTGCCACCCCGTCGAGGTAGCGACGGCCGGAGTCGTCCGTGACGTACGCGCCCTGGCCGGAGACGATCCGCAGGAACGACCCCGCGGGCGCCGCCGGACGCGCGAACGGGTGCAGCAGCGGCCCCGGCCCCGCCGGTTCCTCCACCGTGGGATGTGACTGGGCGGGGTGCGGCTGAGCGGCGGATCGCGGCTGGGCGGGGTGTGACGCGGGCGCGGGGTGTGGCATGCAGGCAAGTAGCGCACGTCCCGGGCATCGTCGCAACAGCCCCGCCGTCCCGCCGGCTCGTCCCGCCGGCTCGTTCTGCCGGCTCGTTCTGCCGGCTCGGTCCGGCTGGGGCTCCGGCGCGTGATACGGGCATGGCGCAGGCACGGTGCGGGTGTGGCGCGGACGCGGTGTGCGCACCGCCTGCCGGGTGCCTGCCGGGCGCGTGGTGGGGCCTCGCCCGGATGATGATGGCGGGGCAACGCCGTCCCTGTCGGGCCTCTCCGCATCGGACCGGGCGAACCAGGAGTAAGCATGACTTGTTTTGTCGGATACTTCCGCAAGTAACTGGCAGTCCGTAAGTAATAGGAATTCAGTAAGTAGCGGGAAGCCTGCCGGAGTGATTCATCCGGTATGAGCCCGGTATTTCCGAGCCGGTGGTCGGTGCGGATTCCTGGTGCTTCGCGCCAGGCCGGCGGTAGGACGGTCCTGTCTTTTGCGCGTCAGCCGTGAACCGGGTCGGCAGGTGCCGGGCGGGCTACGCTTTCCATACCGAGCGCCGGTGGTCCGAGCGGCCCGATCGGGTCCTCGCGATTTCCGGATTCCCAGGTCACTGGGAGGAAGCGAGGTCACTGGGAGGGGGCGCAGCACATGGCCGGAACAGCGTCCGAACCGAAGGAAGGCGCCTTGTCGGCCCGTCGCGACGAGCGGGTGGCCGCCCTGACCGAGCGTGAGGAACTGCGGCTACAGGCGTGCACCCCGGGCTCACGGGCGATGCACGCCCGGGCGGTGCGGTCGATGACCGGTGGGGTTCCGTCGTCCTACCAGGCCCGTGATCCCTGGCCGATCTACCTCACGCACGGGCGCGGTTCCCGGGTATGGGACGTCGACGGCAGCGAGTACTGCGACTTCCACAACGGCTTCGGGTCGATGGTGCAGGGGCACGCGCACCCGGCGATCGTCCGGGCGGTGCGGGAGCGGATCGGGCTGGGCAGCCACTTCGCCATGCCGACCGAGGACTCCGTGATCGTCAGTGAGGAGCTGGCCCGTCGTTTCGGCCTGCCGCAGTGGCGCTATCTCAACTCGGGTTCGGAAGCGACGATGGACGCGATCCGGATCGCCCGGGCCATCACCGGGCGCGAGACGATCATCAAGATCTTCGGCTCCTACCACGGCCACCACGACTACGTGATGGTCTCCATCGGCACCCCGTACGACGAGATCGGCCCGCCCGACAACATGGCGTCCTTCGCCTATGGTGAAGGCATACCGCGGGCCGTTGTCGACCTGACCGTACCGGTGCCGTTCAACGACGCCCCGACCATGGAACGGCGGATCGAGGCGCTCGCCGCCGACGGGCGACCACCGGCATGTGTGATCATGGAAGCCGCGATGATGAACCTCGGGGTGATCCTGCCCGAGCCCGGCTACCTGGAGGCCGTCCGGGAGATCACCCGGCGCCACGGCATCGTGCTGATCTTCGACGAGGTCAAGACCGGGCTGTGCGTGGCGCCCGGGGGAGCGACCGAGCGGTTCGGCGTCCGGCCCGACATGGTCACCCTTGCCAAGGCGCTCGGCGGTGGCCTGCCCTCCGGCGCCGTCGGCGCGACCGTCGAGATCATGGAGGTGGTGGCGTCGGACCGGGTCAAACAGGTCGGGACGTTCAACGGCAACCCGCTGACCATGGCCGCGGCCCGGGCGAGCCTGCTGGAGGTCCTCACCCCGCAGGCCTACGCCCACCTGGACCGGCTGTGTGAGCTGCTGATCGCAGGCTGCGACGAGATTCTTCGCAGGCACGGGCTGCCCGGCTACACGGTCGGGATCAGCTCGAAGGGCTGCGTCCACTTCACCGACGCGCCGATTCGCGACTACACCTCCTTCATGGCGCACCAGAACGCGGCGCTGCCGGAGCTCGCGTGGCTGTACAACGCCAACCGGGGCGTGCTGATGGCGCCGGGCCGGGAGGAGGAGTGGACACTGTCGGTGCAGCACACCGAGGCCGACGTCGACCGCTACCTGGACTCCCTCGACGCGCTGGCCCGAGACGTCACCTCATGACGGAATGTCACCGGCTGGCGGAATATCACCGACCGACAGAATGCCACCGGCCGACGGAATATCGCCTACTGACGGAATGTCACCTCATGGCCGGAGGGCGTCACCCGCTGGCGAAAATCACTGGCCTGTGGGAACCGTCGGGCCGCCGGCGAGGGGCGCGCGGGCGCGTGGACGGCCCGATCGGTCGCCCGGGAGTGCCCGCGGGCGCGGTGGGGGATACCGAGGGAGGGCTGAGGATATCCGAGGGGCTTCCTGAGGGGTGACTTAAGGATGGCCAGGGATATGGCGCTCAAGGGATACTTCGGTATGATTTCCTCGTCAGATCCTTCTGACGAGGACGTAATCCGTGGTCTAGTCTGCCTGTCAGTGGCCTGCTCGCGCCCGGGGGTTCCGCGACCGGCCGAGGAACGCGCGGCCACAGCTCTTCTCGCGCGCTCGGAGCCCGGCCGGGAACCTGATGCCGACGCCGGGTGGCAATCCGACCGACGCCGGCACGGTCCCAGGTCCGTTCGATCCATATTGGCTACCGGAGTGTGCGTATGGACAGGATTCTGACGAACTTCATTGGCGGTACCAGCGTTCCGGCGACGGGCGGCCGCACGATGCCGCTGGTGAACCCGTCCACCGCGGAGGTCTTCGCCGAAGCGCCCCTGTCCGGCCCGTCCGACGTGGACACCGCGGTCCAGACGGCCGCACGCGCCTTCGAGTCCTGGCGCGACAGCACGCCGAGCGAGCGGGCCAGAGCGCTGCTCAGGCTGGCCGACGCGGTCGAGGAGCGTGCCGCGGATCTCGTCCGGGCGGAGTGCGAGAACACCGGCAAGCCGATCGAACTGACCATGAACGAGGAGATCCCGCCGTCGGCGGATCAGATCCGTTTCTTCGCCGGTGCCGCCCGGCTGCTCGAGGGCCGCTCGGCCGGGGAGTACCTGGCCGGTCACACCAGTTTCGTCCGCCGTGAGCCGGTGGGGGTCTGCGCGCAGGTCACGCCGTGGAACTACCCGATGATGATGGCGGTGTGGAAGTTCGCCCCGGCGATCGCCGCGGGGAACACCGTGGTCATCAAGCCGTCGGAGACGACCCCGGTGAGCACGCTGCTGCTCGCCGAGATCGCCGCCGAGTTCCTGCCGCCCGGCGTCCTGAACGTGGTGTGCGGGGACCGGGACACCGGCCGGGCGCTGGTGGCCCATCCGCTGCCCGCGATGGCGTCGGTGACCGGCAGTGTCCGGGCGGGCACGGAGGTCGCCCGGACGGCTGCGGACTCCCTCAAGCGGGTCCATCTGGAACTCGGGGGCAAGGCGCCGGTCATCGTCTTCGATGACGTCGACGCCGAGGAGGTGGCGGAGAGGATCGCGGGCGCGGCCTACTTCAACGCCGGCCAGGACTGCACCGCCGCCACCCGGGTGCTGGCCGCCCCGGGCATCCATGACGATCTTGTCGTGGCCCTCACCGAGCAGGCGCGGGCGACGCGGACAGGGCCACCGCAGGAGCCGGCGGCGGCCTACGGCCCGCTGAACAATCTGGGCCAGCTCGGCCGGGTCCACGGCCTGGTGGAGCGCAGGCCGGCGCACACCGAGGTGCTCACGGGCGGGGAACCCCTGGACCGGCCCGGGTTCTTCTACCCGGCGACGGTGGTCGCGGGCCTGCGCCAGGACGACGAGATGATCCAGAACGAGATCTTCGGCCCGGTCGTGACCGTCCAGCGGTTCAGCTCCGAGGACGAGGCGGTGGCCTGGGCGAACGGGGTCGAGTACGGGCTTGCCTCCAGCGTGTGGACGCGCGACCACGGGCGGGCCATGCGGGTCGCCCGCCGGCTCGACTTCGGCTGTGTATGGATCAACACCCACATAGCGCTGGTGGCCGAGATGCCACACGGAGGCTTCAAGAAGAGCGGCTATGGGAAGGATCTGTCGATCTACGGTCTGGAGGACTACACCCGGGTCAAACACGTGATGAGCAACATCGAGTTCTGACCGGTTCGGGCTGTTGGAGGCCGGCCGGGTCGTGGCGGTGCCACGGGCGGGCATCCCGCCACACCGCGCGGTACCCGGCCGACCGATGGCGAATGGTCGGAGGACGGCCATGGATGAGATTCGCACTCGTACGGCACACGACCTGATCAGCCTGCCGGGCGACGGCCGGGACGACCTGGCCACGGCGGTGGACGGCACGGATGTGACGCGAGCCGTCCAGCCATCGGTCTCGTCGCGCTATACCACCCGATATGTGACGGTGCACGGATATCGGAGGGCCTATATACGGGCGGGCCGTGGCCCGGCGTTGCTGCTCATCCACGGAGTCGGGGACAACTCGCAGAGCTGGCGCGGCCTCGTTCCGCTGCTCGCGCGGGGGCGGACGGTGATTGTGCCGGACCTGCTCGGTCACGGTGAGTCCGACAAGCCGCGCGGTGACTATTCCATCGGCGGATACGCGTGCGGGATGCGTGACCTTTTGACGGTGCTCGGTATCGACCGGGTGACAGTGGTCGGCCATTCCCTGGGCGGCGGCATCGCCATGCAGTTCGCCTACCAGTTCCCCGAGCGTTGCGAACGGGTGGTACTGGTAGCGACCGGCGGGGTGTGCCCGGATCTGCATCCGGTACTGCGGACCGTGGCGACCACTCCCGGGTCGGGGCTGGTGCTTTCGCTGGCCACCGCGTCCCCGCTACGCCAGGTCGGCTGGGCGGTGACCCGGACGCTGCGATGGCTGCGCACCGATCTGGGCCGGGACGCCGACGACCTGATGCGGATGTTCGACAACCTGCACGTGAACACCGCCCGGGCGGCATTTCTGCGGACGCTGCGCTCCTCGGTGGACAGCCACGGCCAGGCAATCACCATGTTGGACCGTTGCTATCTTGCCGCCGGAATGCCATATATGATCATCTGGGGTGAGCATGACGCGGTGATTCCGGTCGAGCACGCGCGGATCGCGCACGCGGCGATGCCCAGCAGCCGTCTCGAGATCTTCGAGGGTGCCGGGCATTTCCCCCATCACAGCGATCCGGAGCGCTTCCGAGCGGTGCTGGAGGATTTTCTGGCCACCACCCGTCCGGCAACGTACTCCGCCCGGCAGTGGCGGGATCTGCTGTGCTCACGGGGACGGGTGGATCAACGGCCCACCCGTGAGCGGGACATGGTCGGTTGCCGGTGACCGTCGGCCGCCGGTTCATCGGCGTCCGGCACCGCCGGCGCCGGGGGCACCGCCGGCACCGGCGGCACCGGCGGCACCGGCGGGGTGATGATGCGGACGGAGGCGGATCTGCCTGGCCACGGGGCCGGCCGGGAACCGGATGACCGAACCACGGTGAAGAAGGTGAGCTGGAAACGAAGACACGTCGATGCTCCGGTGGCCAGTGGTGAACGCACGGCAGTTGTCGGTTCAGGTTGTCGGCGTGCCGCTCGTGGGCATCGTCTTGTCAGGAGTTGTGTTTGAGTCGCACCCGCAACGGTTCATACTGGTGACAGCCTCGTGCTGTTCCCGGGCATGAACAACCGTGGGCCGGTTGGTCCAGTGGTCGTGATCAGCCAGGTATGATGGCCTGCCTCGACGCCGCCGCCGGCCATCACGTCAGATCGTCGAGACAGATGCCACTTCTATGTTCCAACCCGGTGTCGTATTGGGTCGCCGACGCCCGCTATCGTGGAGTTCGTCGAGCGCGGTCATGCCAATATGGCCTATCCTTGTCGTAGTAACTGAAGTCAGAGATATATCGGAGGTCGACCGTTGACACGTCGTGCGCGTCTGAGCTGGCCAGAAGAGCGTCGCCAGGCAAGTGAGGTCGTCGTCCGCCGGGTGGACCCCGGTCGCGGCTGGACCCTCGAGCAGGCCCGTGACCTGGTACGGCAGGGTTACTCTGTCGAGCGTGTAGCGGAACGCACAGGATTTCCGCCGCAGATGTTGAAAGTCGCCGAAGTCGCCGCCGACGAGTGAGTCGGCCGGTCACCATCCGCTTCGGCCGCGAAATAAGCACGCTCCGCGACGCCTATAGCGGCAGGCTCCGGTGGGGTGCCCCGAGCTGGCGGGGCGGGGAAGCGCCAAGCGCCGTACCGACGCCCTGGGCCGTCACCCTGCGGAGCCTAGCAGCGACCCGGGGGGCGAGGCCTTCCGGCAGCGTGTAAAAAGCGTGGCCACGTCGCTTTTGACCTGCTGGATTGCGCCGGCATCCGTGGCCCGGCCCTAATGTGGGCCCGGTGATTCGCGCCGGTCATTCCGCCAGCGAGGATGATTGATCGCTCTCATCCGATCGCCTGACGTCGACGTCATCCGCGTCCGTGATTGTCGTATCGCTGCCCGTGGCGCGAACAAGCCGGCCGAGGTAGTCCGAGTAGACGCCGTCCAGGCCGAATCCCACCAGCCGGTTCAGCGTCCCGGACGTCTGCGCGTGCCAGCCGAAGGCGAGCAGCCCACCGGCATGCACCACCGGCACCATCGACGCGGTCCATTCGTTGGCCCGCAGGTTCAGCACCGTGGCGCCAGCCGCCGCGGCATCGCGCACGTACGCGGCCAGCAGGCCGTCCAACAGGTCACTGCCGCCGCGGCCACGGCCGCGCAAGCCGGCCTCCCGCGCGGACGCGGAGTTGACCAGTCGCACCGGCTCCGGCCCGGCGAGATCGTCGAGCGACCGCCAGTGACGGACCGCCGGCAGGCTGCCGCACAGCCACAGCCGTCCCGCCGCGCTCGCGGCCCGGGCCACCGCGACGACGGCCGCGACCGCCCGCCCGGCGGCTGGCGGGGGATCCTTCAGATCCAGGCTGAGCTCGAAGTCGCTGCCGCAGGTGGCGTAGAGGTCGGCCAGGGTGGGCAGCCAACCCGGTAACCGGGCCGCTGGCAGGTCACCGATCCGGCGGCGGCGGCCCGGTGGCCCGAGCACGCCGTCGTGATGGAGCACCGGGACGCCGTCGGCGGTGAGCCACACGTCCGACTCCAACCCGCCCGCGCCGCCGGCCAGCGCCCGGCTGAACGCGGCCAGGGTGTTCTCCCGCCGGAAGCGGCCCGGCGCGCCCCGGTGGGCGAACCCGATCGGGGCCCTGGCGGGACGGGTCACCGACCGGCGGGCTGGGCGGGCTGGTTGAGGATGCCCAGGGCTCGGGTGTGCAGACGGCCGTTGGTCGTCAGGATCGAGCCGCCGCCGGGCCCACGGCGTCCGGTCAGGTCGGTGAAGGTGCCACCGGCCTCCTCGACGATCACCTGGAGCGCGGCCATGTCCCAGAGGGAGACGTCGGGCTCGCAGGCGAGGTCGACAGCACCCTCGGCGACCATCATGTGGGACCAGAAGTCGCCGTAGGCGCGGGTCCGCCACACCGCGTCGACCAGGTCCAGGAAGGGCGCGAGCCGTCCGGCGGCCGACCAGCTCTCGACCGAGGCGAAGGACAGGTAGGCGTCGGCCAGGTCCGCCACCGCGGACACGGCGAGGGAACGAGTCTCGCCGACCGCGGTCCGGGTGTGCGCGCCCTGGCCGCGTGCCGCCCACCAGCGCCGGCCCATCGCGGGGGCGCTCGCCACCCCGACGACGACCTCGCCGTCTACCTCGAGGGCGAGCAGCGTCCCCCATACCGGCACCCCGCGCACGAAGTTCTTGGTGCCGTCCACCGGGTCGACCACCCATCGGCGCCGGGTGTCGGCACCGATGAGCCCCTGCTCCTCGCCGAGTACCGCGTCGCCGGGCCGGGACTCGGCCAGCCGCGCACGGATCATCGCCTCCACGGCGGTGTCGGCGTCGGTGACCGGGGTGGCATCGGGTTTCGCCTCGACGCGCAGGTCAACGGCCTGGAAACGGGCGAGTGTGATTGCGTCGGCGGCGTCCGCGAGGGCGAGGGCGAGGGCGAGGTCGTCACCGATCGGGTGTCCGGTGGTCGCGTACCCGTCGACGGTGGGCCGAGCGCCGCTGGAAGCTGGCTGTCGGCCTGATCCCGGCAGGTCCGTCCCCGCGGCTTCCAGGGCGTCTGTTTGGGCGGCATTGGTCACGCGGGGAGCCTACCCGCGTGCGCCTCACCCGGACGGATGGCAGCCCTCGTGAACGAGGCCCACCAAGCGTGGCGAAGACGACGACACTACCACGGGCGGCCACGGACGATCTCCCGCTTCTCGGCCGGCACCGGGAGACGAGCGACATCGCGGTATCCGGTATCCGGTATCGCAGTATCCGGTATCGCGGTACCCGGCATCGCCGCCGGAGGGCTCACCGTAGCCGGGCTCACCGTAGCCGGTTGCGGTCGTCATGACGGGTCGGCGCCGAAGCGGGCGGCGAGCAGCCGGCGCAGGCTGGCCAGCCGGGCCGGGTCCGCCCGGCCGTCCGCCACCGCCTCGTCGAGCGCGCAGTCGGCGAGGCCTGCCAGATGGGTACAGCCGCCCGGGCAGGCCGCCGTGGCCGGAGCCAGGTCGGGGAAGGCCCGCAGCAGCCGGTCGGTGGAGACCGCGCCCAGCCCGAACGAGCGCACCCCGGGGGTGTCGACGACCCAGCCGCCGCCCGGCATCGGCAGGGCGATCGCCGCGGACGAGGTGTGCCGGCCACGGCCGGTGACCGCGTTGACCGCGCCGATCGCCCGGGCGGCGTCCGGTACCAGCCGGTTGACCAGCGTCGACTTGCCCACCCCGGAATGGCCGAACATGACGCAGACGTGGGCCGCCATCAGGACGGTCAGCCCGGACAGGCCGGCGTCTGGCCTGGTGGTCACCATGGGTAGGCCAAGTGGTGCGTAGAGTGCGCGCAGGGGTGCGTCATCGGCGAGGTCGGCCTTGGTCAGGCACAGCAGCGGCTCCAGACCGCCGTCGTAGGCCGCGACCAGGCAGCGGTCGATCAGCCCCGACCGCGGCGGCGGGTCGGCGAGGGCGCAAACGATGACCAGCCTGTCGGCGTTGGCCACGATCGGGCGCTCCACCGGATCGGTGTCGTCGGCGGTACGGCGTAGCACGCTGCGGCGCTCGGCCCGCCCGACGATCCGGGCAAGGCTGCCGGGACGGCCGGAGATGTCCCCGACCAGGGCGACCTCGTCACCGACGACCACGCTGGTCCGGCGCACCGAACCACCGCGGACGGCGGCCACCAGCGCCCCGCCGGCCTCCGGCGCCGGCTCTCCTGCCGGTCCCGGCGGCGCCGCCCCGACGAGATGGCAGGTGTAACGGCCGCGGTCGACCGCCACCACGGTCGCTGCCACCGCGTCGGCGTGGTCGGGACGGTCCCGGGTACGCGGCCGCGACCCGCGCCCGGCCCGCACCCGGACGTCGTCCTCGTCGAGCTCGCGGGGCATTCAGCCGCGCCGTTCGAGGTGACGTTGCTCGGGGTGACGTTGCTCGGAGCGGCGCTGTTCAGGGCGGTGCCGTTCGGGGTGGCGCGCCGGGCCACTCGGTACGGGGTGGTGCTGTTCGGGGCCGGACGGCGCGGGGTGACCCCGTGTGCGGTCGTGGCGGCCGGTTCTCACGGGCGCGGGCCCGCCCCGTCGAACATCCGCGCCCACAACCGGGGGAAGTACGGCACGGTCTTGCCGGTCGTGGCGATGTCGTCGACGAGCACGCCCGGCACGACCAGCCCCACCACGGCATAGGCCATGGCCAGGCGATGGTCGGCCCGCGGGTCGAGACGGGCGCCGGTCAGCGGCGCGGGGGAGACGGCCAGCCCGTCGTCGGTCACGGTGATGTCCGCGCCCAGACGGCCCAGCTCGGCCGCGAGCGCGCCGAGCCGGTCGGTCTCCTGCAGGCGCAGGTGGGCGATGCCGCGCAGCCGGCTGGGCGAGTCGGCGAGGACGGCGAGCGCCGTGAGTGTCGGGGCGGCCTCGCCGTAGTCGCTGAGGTCGACGTCGATGCCGCGCAGCCGGCCGGGCCCGCGGACCTCCAGACCGGCCGTGGTCAGGGTGCAGACGCATCCCATGGCGGTCAGCAGGTCGGGCAGCATGCGCCCGGGCTGGACGGTCCCGCTCGGCCAGTCGGCGAGCACGACCCGGCCGCCGGTCGCCGCGGCCGCGGCCAGGAAGGCCGACGCGCTGTTGATGTCGGGTTCGATGACCCGGTCGTGGGCGTGCAGCGGCCCCGCCGCCACCGACCAGCGCGCCTCACCGCCGGGGCGACGGTCGACGTCCACCTCGACCGCCGCCCCGGCGACGCGCAGGTCCGCGACGGTCATCTCCAGATACGGCCAGGACGGCAGCCGCGTGCCGACGTGACGGACGGTGACTCCTTGGTCGTAGCGGGGCGCCGCCAGCAGCAGACCGGAGACGAGCTGGCTGGAGGTGGACGCGTCCACCGTCACCGCGCCGCCGGGCAGGTGCCCCCGGCCATGCACGGTCAACGGCATCCGGTCGCCGTCGATGGCTGCGCCCAGGGTCCGCAGCGCGTCCAGCAGCGGGGTGAGCGGGCGTTCCCGCATGCGCGGGTCGCCGTCGAAGACGACGTCGCCGTGCGCCAGCGTGGCCAGCGCGGGGGTGAACCGGGCGACGGTGCCGGCGTTGCCGCAGTCGACCCGGGCAGCAGGGGCCGCCTGGAGCGGGTAGCGGCCGTGGACCAGCCAGTCATCGTGGTCATCGACAACGGCCACGCCGAGCTCGCCGAGGGCGGCGGCCATGAGCAGCGAGTCCCGGGAGCGCAACGGCCTGGTCAGCCGGCTGGTGCCGGCGGAGATCGCGGCGAGGATCAGGGCGCGGTTCGTCGCCGACTTGGACCCGGGCATGGTCACGGTCGCGTCGACCGGCCGGTCGGCCGTCGGCGCCGGCCAGGGATCCGTGGGTACGTCCGTGGTGACGGTCACCCGTTCAGCATGCCGGACGCGGGACGCGGAGCGCCGGCGGCGTCCGCCGGCGCACTTCGGCCACGGCTGGAACGGTGTTCCAGCCAGGACGATGTTCCAGCGTTTCGGTCGGGACGGCGGTACTTCAGTCGGGACGGCGGGCGCTGGCGACCAGGTGGATGCCGATCGACTCGCCCTCGCGTTCGGCTGACAGATCGACCTCGGTGCGGACCAGGGTGGGAAAACAGGAGACATCGGAGGCGACCGCGCGGGTCACCGCCTCGGCCGAGAGCACCGTCCGCGGCCGGATCCAGTCGACGTCCAGGCCGGCGCTGGTCAACAGGGCACGCAGCTCCTCCGGCCAGAAACAGCGGGTGATGGAGCCGTCCTCGGCCGGGACGAGAACGACGTCGGCCCGCGGGACGTCGGACAGCTCCGCCCAACGGTGCTGTTCGGCGAGCCGGGCCAGGCCCAGCAGCAGCGAGTCGACGCACAGCAGCAGCCGTCCGCCGGGGCGCAGCATGCGGTGGATTTCTTCCAGGGTCGTCTCGGTGGCCAGGCAGAACGACAGCGCGCGGCCTTCGGCCAGGACGGCGTCGAAGCTCTCCGGTGCGAACCAGTCGAGTGACCGGGGGTCACCGGCCACCTGCACCAGCCGCCCGGGGCCGGTAATGTCACCCAGCCGGACCGCGGCGGGCCCACCGGCCTCGCCGGGACGCGGAGAAGCCCCACCGGAGCGGGCATGGCCGTCCGCGCGCCTGCCGACACCGCGGGCACCCAGACGGTCCGGGGCCGGCACGACGCGCACGACGTCGTGTCCCGCCGTGACCATCTGGCGTGCGAACCTCGTCCGTGGGCCGGAGACGTCCAGCACCCGGATCCGTGGCATCGGCAGCCAGCTGGCCAGCTGGGTCGCGGCGACATCTTCGTAGAACGCCCAGTACGGATCATCGCTGTCCGTGGGGGCCTCATAGACGAGGGTCGGCGTTCGTCCGCGCGGCTGATCTGGCTCGGCGTCGAGACGCGGCAGCATGGACCTTTCCTACCCTTCAGGGGGGAAGATGCGAAACAAGTCACACACACTCACGGGAAGTCTGACAGATGCGCACGGGCAGCGGTGACATTTTTCTCCCGGGTACGGCCATGGCAGGCGCCTCCTGCACCGATCGGACTTCCCTGAATGTCGACGGCGCACGGGTGTTCCTGGTTCCCGCGACCAGGGCACCGGTAGGAACTGTTGTCCTGTTGCACGGTGCCGCCAGCGGGACGGATGCCGGTGTGCTGGCCGTGCTGGCAGGACGGCTGCCGGGGCGTGGGGTCGGCGTGGCCCGCCTCGAGATGCCCTACCGTGTCGCCGGCCGCCGCGCGCCGGATCGTCCGGCCCGGCTGGACGCGGTGCTGCACGCGGTCATGGACGCCCTGGGGCGGCCGCGGCCCGTCGTCCTCGTCGGCCGTTCCATGGGATCGAGGGTGGCCTGCCGGTGCGCCCGCACGACCGGAGCCGCCGCGGTGGTGGCCTTCGGCTTCCCGCTGTGTCCACCGGGAAAGCCCGCCGCCCCGGCTAAAAAAGATCATAGCCGGGGCTTTGGGCAGGATTCGCCTGGTAGGCCCAAGGCCCCGGCCAAAAAAGACCTCGGCGAGGATGCCGGCCATGACGGCGGACGGGAGCCGCTGGGGAGCCGGCCGTCACGCCTGCCCGAGCTGCTTGCCGCCGGTGTCCCCGTGCTTGTGCTCCAGGGGGACCGGGACACGTTCGGCATGCCCGATCCGAACCCGGCCCGGCACATCGAGGTGCACGTCCTGGCTGGCGCCGACCACGCCATGCGGACGCGCCGCAAGGACGGCCGCGACGAAGCCGAGGTCGTCGACGAGGCGGCGACCGTCGCGACAGAGTGGATCATTGCCCGGTTGGCTTCCACCGGGCCGTGAGTACCCGGCAGCCGCCGAGGCACGGTGCGCCCCGCCCTCCGCCCCGCGCTCCTCGCCTTGCCCCATGGCGATTAGTAGTGATTAGTGTTGATAAATAACATTTTATTGACTTTTTCATGTTTTCATGTTGCTCTTTCAGCGTGTTTATGGAGGCGTGATGATACCTCTGTCATTCGTCCGCCGAGGTCGGGGCCCCGGGTCATCGCCGGGAATCCGACGGCTGGTCGGGCAGTTACGCCACCTGCAGGGATTCTTGGAGCCGTCCGCGACGCAGGAGAGCGGTGGGCCGAGCTGATCGTTTCATGATCCGCAGGCCGTCATGATCGTTTTGCTTCCGGTCGGCGGGGACATCCGTTCGGAGGTTCGATGACTGCCCAGTTCGCAACCGGGCTGGCGGGCCGGTGGCGACGCGACGACGTTCGCGACGGTATGCCTGTTGCGTCGGCCGCGGCTGTATCGTCCGCGGCTGTGTCGGCCGGAGCCGCGGCCCCTGGGTCGCTGGTAATCTGTGCCCGCGCCACCGCGTCGACGCCCGCTCCGGCGCCCCGGCCGCATGATGGGCCGATCGACCCTTCCGCCCGGTGGCCAAGCGTCCCGGAGTCGGCCGGTACCGGTGGTTTTTCCACACGCGCGTACGCACCTGCCAGGGTATCGTCCGTTCCAGGGGCCGCCGGCACGTCCGTGAGCCGGTATCCCGCGGACGACCCAAGGAACGAGGGAGTGGTCCTGGTCGACGAGACCGTCGAGGAGCGCAGCAGCCGCTTCGAGCGAGATGCCCTGCCTTTTCTTGATCAACTTTATGCGGCGGCGCTGCGGATGACGCGTAATCCGGCCGACGCCGAAGACCTGGTGCAGGAAACCTTCGTCAAGGCGTTCGCCGCCTTCCACCAGTTCCAGGAAGGCACAAATCTCAAGGCGTGGCTCTACCGTATCCTGACGAACACGTTCATCAACACCTACCGCAAGCGTCAGCGCCAGCCGTTGCAGAGCCCGACCGAGCAGGTCGAGGACTGGCAGCTCGCCGACGCCGAGTCGCACACGTCCAGCGGTCTGAAGAGCGCTGAGACCGAGGCGTTGGAGCATCTGCCGGACAGCGATGTCAAGGAGGCGCTCCAGGCGTTGCCCGAGGATTTCCGTATTGCGGTGTATCTTGCGGATGTCGAGGGGTTCGCCTACAAGGAGATCGCGGAGATCATGGGTACCCCGATCGGTACTGTGATGTCACGCCTGCATCGTGGCCGTCGCGGGCTGCGTACCGCTCTTGAGCACTACGCCCGGGAACGCGGCCTGGTCCGGGCCGGCAGCTCCGAGACCGACGGTGGTGGATCGTGAGCTGTGGGGACCCGCCCGCGGTCGACTGTCGGAAGGTTCTGGAAGCGGTCTACCTCTATCTCGACGGTGAGATCGACTTCGATCACAAACATCTGGTTCGTTCCCACCTGGACGAATGCTCTCCGTGCCTTCGGGAGTTCGGGGTGGAACACGAGGTGAAGCTGCTGGTGGCCCGCAGATGCGGCGGGGAGCGCGCTCCCGAGTCGCTCCGGGAGAGCGTCCTGGAACGGCTGCGGGCCGCCCGCATCGACGCCGACACCGCGGAGTTCCGCGCCGAATAAGGCCGAACAAGGGGGTTGGCCATGACAGCCGACCGTCCGACTGGCGGTTAGGCTCTTGTGCCGTGCGTATCCTCGTCACCGGCGCGGCCGGTTTTATCGGTTCCACGGTCACTGACCGTATGCTCGCCGACGGCCATGATGTCGTCGGGGTCGACGACCTGTCCACCGGTCGGCTTGAGAACCTCGGCCCTGCCCTGCGTGACCACCGGTTTTCCTTCGAGAAGGTGGATATCACGTCCGCCGAGCTGATCGGCGTCGTCGAGCGGATCCGTCCCGACGTCGTCCTGCATCTGGCGGCCCAGATCGACGTGCGAGTGAGCGTCAGCGACCCGCTGCTCGACGCCCGGCTGAACGTGCTCGGGACGATCAACGTGCTGGAGGCGAGCCGGCTGGCCGGCGTCGGGAAGTTCGTCCACACCTCCTCCGGCGGCTCGATCTACGGGACGCCACAGCACCTGCCGGTGGACGAGACCGTGCCGGTGGCCCCCGAGTCGCAGTACGCCGCGGGCAAGGCAGCCGGCGAGCTCTACCTGTCCGTGTACCGGTCCACGTACGGGCTGGCCACGACGGCGCTGGCGCTGGGGAACGTCTACGGCCCCCGTCAGGATCCGCACGGCGAGGCCGGAGTGGTGGCGATCTTCGGAACGGCGATGCTCGAGGGTCGTCCGACGAGGATCTTCGGTGACGGCACGACCACCCGTGACTACGTCTTCGTCGGCGATGTCGCGGACGCCTTCGCCCGGTCCGTCCCGTCGGATGCCGCCAACGGTGAACGCCTCAACATCGGTACCAGCACGCAGACAACCGTCCGGGATCTGCACAGCGCGATCGCGGAGATCGTCGGCGTGGCGGACGCCCCCGAGTTCGCCCCGCCCCGGCCGGGTGAGCTGCAACGGATCGCGCTCGACATCGGCAGGGCGGCCCGGCTGGTCGGCTGGCGGCCCCAGGTCGATCTGGACGACGGGCTGCGGCAGACCGTGCAGTGGCTACGGATCGGTACCGCCACCGGCTGACCAGCGCCTCTTCCCGGCTGTCCCCGCAGCCTCCCCGCCGTTGGGCGGCGGGTTCGCCGCTCGTCACAGGCCGGCGGACGCTGTGTCCCGGCCGGTGTTGCTGGCCGGCCGGTTGGTTCTGGCCGGTTGGTTGTGGCCCGCTGGACTGGGCTGTGGCCCGGTGGGTCGCCACCGGGCCGTTGCCGCTCCCGGCAGGTGGCTTCGCGGCCGCACGCGGGACGCGAGCAGTGCGACAGATCCGTGACTGCCCGCGTCTGAACTCGCCCGTGGCCCGAAGAGCGTCATCCGAGGAACGTCAGGTGCTCGCGGGGATCAGGTGTTCGGGCGCTTGCCGTGGTTGGCCTTGCTCTTGGCGCGTGCGCGCCGCTTGCGCTTCTTCTTCGCCACGTCGGGAACCTCCTTTCCGCTCGGGCCATCCTGCCAGACCGCCACCCCCACCCACCGCAGCCGACTCCGCCCGCCCGCAGACCACACCCCACCGACGCCCACGCCCCCGGCCACCCGGCCCACCCGAACGATGTGGATCAGCCCACCCGCGACACCGAAACACCCTCCCCGGTCACACCCGAAGCCCCCTCCGGCACCACGCCCAAAGCCCCCGTGCCCCCGGCGAGACCGCGGGACCGCGGACCGGCTACGGGCCTTGCTGGGCCGAAGCCCCCGCCCCCACGGCGAGACCTCCGGGCCCCACGCGAGACTTCGTCCCCCACGGCGAGCCCCCGGGCCCCCACGGGGCGAGCCCCCTGGACGCCCCACTCCTTTTCCTTATCGATCATCATCAGATGATCGATAAGCCCACGCGACGACCAGCCACTCCGCCAGGGGTCCCCAAATAGCGGCAAAGCCGCTATTTGGGGGTAAGGCGGGACTCCAGGGTTCGGCGGGCCCGTACCGGCGCGACCGCGCCGAACATGCCGACGCCGGCGGCGGCCAGGACGTCGCCGATGCTGATGACGGCCCCCGCGCCGGGGAACGCCAGCGGGATCACGTCGGTGGCCGGGCGCAGGACGGTGTTGTCATCGCCCGGTGTGTGCTGGGCGGAGGCGTATATCTCGCTGGCGGACACGCCGGCCCGTTCGGCCGCCCACAGTGACACCGGCATCTGACCGCCGTTGGCGAGGATCACGACGGTGTTCAGCGCGATCCCGGCCCACAGCAGGCCGACGCCGGGCAGCCGGGAGTTCGCCGCGGCGAACAGCGCGACCGCCACCGTGGCCAGTACCCACGCGGCCGCGTACAGGCCGGGGATGAACCGGCTCACGCTCAGGGCCGCAATCGTGGCCACGAACATCCACGGGCGTGACACATAGACACGAACCAGAGCGTCCAGCGTGCCACCGCGGATCAGTCCCACGGTGACACCGCCCACCAGGGCAAGCACAAGGAGAACGAACACACTCGTAGTGTGCGTTGTCCGCGGGGTCTTCGATCGCAGGCGTGGCATTCCGGCATGTCCGGGTCGCCGTCGCGGGTTCTCCGCTGCCGCGTCCCCGGCTGTGCGGCCTGGCCGCCCGCGCCGGTTTCCCGTCCGTCCAGCGAAGATCGTTGGTGGGCTCGGAGGGAGCCTGGGGCGGGAGTTGTTACCACCGTGTCAAGAAATTGGGTGGATCGGTGGTCGAACAGGGACTTTCTTTGTCGACGTGGCGCGCAGCGGTCGGGCGTCGACGCACACTACGCTCACGCTGTGCACATGTCCGCGCCGGAGCGGGAACGCTCGGAACAGGGAAGGGGAGCCGTGGCCGAGGAAGTTCGGGCTGAGATGGTGGCCAACGTGTGGAAGGTCGTGGTCGGTGTCGGGGACACCGTGTCGGCCGGTGGCACGCTGGTGATTCTCGACTCCATGAAGATGGAGATCCCGGTACTCAGCGAGGACGGCGGCCTGGTCGCCCAGATCGCCGTGCGGGAAGGGGACGTCGTTCAGGAAGGCGATCTGATCGCACTCCTCGACCAGCTTCCGGCGGCCTGACCGTCAGGCCTGTGACGAGCGGGCCCGGAGACGAGTGGGCTGGGGGTCAGCCCGCGATCGTGCCGTGTTCGACGCAGCTGGCCGTCCAGCCGGTCGGGGTGACCTGGACGATCATCCGCCGCCGGCAGGTCTGGCAGAACCGTGGCGGTTCCAGCAACCGGGCCTGGACGCAGGTGTCGTGCCCGCTGTCGGCCAGCGGCCGCCCGCACCGGTCGCAGAAGGTCGTCTCCGCCGCACCGGGCGACCCGGGGAGTGGGCTGCGCCGGACCTCCCGGATCGGCTGTGCCGGTCCGGGAGGGGCCCCGAGGGCGACAGAAGCATGATCAGGCTGCCGGCGGTCTGTCGGCGCCCCGGGCGCGGCAGAAGAGTGATCGTGACGCCTCTGACCCTCGGTAGTCATGCTTCCGAGGGTAGAACATCGAGCGGCCCAGCCGATGTTCTACCCTCGGCCGTTCTACCCGGACCCGCCGGCCCGCCACCCACCACCGCGCGGCCGGTCGCGGCTCCACCGGCGCGCCCTGCGCCTCGGTCGTCCCGGTCGTTGCGGCCCAGCCCGCAACGACCGGGACAGCCTGTGATCAGAACGTGGACTGCATGGACTTGATGGGCATCTTCAGGTCGGCGAGCATTTCAAGATCTGCCTCGGCGGGCCGTCCCAGCGTGGTGAGGTAGTTGCCGACGATGACCGCGTTGATGCCGCCGAGCATCCCGTCGACAGCGAGATCGCCAAGAGTGATCTCGCGTCCGCCGGCGTAGCGCAGGATGGTGCGCGGCAGCGCGAGCCGAAACGCGGCGATGGTGCGCAACGCCTCCTTCGGGCCGACCACCGAAAGATCGGCGAACGGTGTGCCCGGCCGCGGGTTGAGGAAGTTCAGCGGGACCTCGTCGGGTTCCAGCGCGGCGAGCTGGCCGGCGAGTTCGGCCCGCTGCTCCAGCGTCTCACCGACCCCGATGATGGCGCCGCAGCACAGCTCCATGCCGGCGGCCCGCACCATCTCGCAGGTGTCCCACCGCTCCTGCCAGCTGTGCGTGGTCACGACCTGGGGGAAGTGCGAGCGTGCCGTCTCCAGGTTGTGGTTGTAGCGGTGGACGCCCAGCGCGGCGAGCTCGTCCACCTGTTCCTGGGTGAGCATCCCGAGCGAGCAGGCGATGTTGATGTCGACGGCGGCGCGGATCGCCTCGACCCCCGCCCGAACCTGGCTCATCAGACGCTTGTCCGGTCCCCGGACGGCGGCGACGATGCAGAACTCGGTCGCGCCGGTCTCCCTGGTCGCCTTCGCGGCCTCGACCAGCGACGGGACGTCCAGCCAGACCGAGCGCACCGGTGAGTCGAACTTGCCGGACTGGGAGCAGAAGTGGCAGTCCTCCGGGCAACCGCCGGTCTTGAGGCTGACGATCCCCTCGACCTCGACCTCCGGGCCGCACCAGCGCATCCGCACCTCGTGCGCCAGCGCCAGTGCCTCGCCGATCCGGTCGTCGTCGAGCTGTAGCACCTGAAGAATCTGTTCGGTGGAGAGTCCCTGGCCACGCTCCAGCACCTGCTCACGGGCGACCTGGAGAATGTCGGTGACCGGCGCGTTCCCGCCGGGTCGCCCGACGGCTGTCGGCTGGTCGACTGCTGGCTGGTCAGCCGCCGGCCGGGCCGGTGTCGGCGGTTGCGTCGGCGAGGGCACGGGCACGGTGACTACTGACGGCGGCAAAGCGGTCTCCCTGTGGTAGATAGGTTACGGACCGTCGATTCGTCCGAGGATCCGGGTGGCCCAGGTCCGCGAGGTCCCCGGGATGGCTGACGGACCGAGATGAGTCACGGTCTGTGACTCTCTCGGAAGTCGTGGGCGTTGAAGGTGCCGCCGAGAGCGGGCGCCAGGCAGGCCCGGGCGGTGGCGCGAAACGCCGCGGCGTCGGTGTGCCCCGCTCCCGCTGGCACCGCTCCGGCGAGTGGACGCGCGGCGAGTATCTCCATGTCCACGATGTTCGAGCGACAGGCGAGGTCGGGGTTGGCCGGCCAGGAGCCGATGACGAGCCCGGCGAGTTCCAGCCCACGGTTGGCCAGCGCCTCCAGGGTCAGCGCGGTGGTGTTGAGCGCGCCGAGCCCGGCCTCGCTGACCAGCAGCACCGGCGCGGCCAGCGTACGGGCGAGGTCGGCAACGGTGCTGCCCTCGTCGTCGTAGCGGACCAGCAGCCCGCCGGCGCCCTCCACCAGGACGAGCCGGTGGCGCTCGGCGAGCTCGCCCACATGCCGGGCGACGTCGCCGAGCGCCACCGGGGTACGCCGGTGCAGGCGGGCCGCGGCAGCCGGCGACAGCGCCGCCGGGAACCGGGCGTACTCGTACAGCTCCTCGACCCCGGACAGGGCGCGCACATGGTCGAGGTCGCCGGGCTCACCGGGCTCGGCGCCGGTCTGGGCGGCCTTCACCACGGCGACGTCGACGCCCCGATCCCGGGCGAGGGTGGCCACCGCCGCGGTGACGACCGTCTTCCCGACCCCCGTCCCGGTCCCCGTCACCACGAGGACCGTCATCCGGGACAGCCGGGTGTGCCGATGGCCGCGGCGAAGGCGTCGGCGGCCCGGGCCAGGTCGGTGGCGGTGAGGTTGGCGCGGGCCGCGACCCGCAGCCGGCTCGTGCCCGGGGGCACGGTCGGAGGGCGGAAGCAGCCGACGGCCACCCCGTGCGCACGGCAGATCTCCGTCGCCCGCACCGCGCGTTCCGGCTCACCGAGGACGACCGAGACGACCGCGCCGGCCGGTCGGGGCGCGCCGGTCAGGTCGGCCAGGTGGCGGGCGTGCCGTCGGACGCCGTCCGCGAGCTCCGGGGTGGTGGTGAGGATTCCGAGCGCGGCGAGCGCCGCGCCGGCGCAGGCCGGCGCCAGCCCGGTGTCGAAGATGAACGTGCGGGCGGTGTCGATGAGGTGCGCGCGTACGGCTGGCGGGCCCAGCACGGCACCGCCCTGGCTGCCCAGCGCCTTGGACAGGGTGACGGTGGCGATCACGTCCGGCTCGCTGGCGAGCCCGGCGTCCGCGAGCGCGCCTCGCCCGCCGGGGCCGACGACGCCGAGGCTGTGGGCCTCGTCCACGACCAGCAGCGCGCCGTGGGAGCGGACGACCGTGTGCAGCGCGGCCAGCGGGGCCAGATCGCCGTCGGCGGAGAACACCGAGTCGGTGACCACGACCGCGTGTTGCCACGACCGTTCGGCCAGCGCCGCGTCGACCGCTTCGACGTCGGCGTGCGGGACGATGATCACTTGTGCCCGGGACAGTCGGCAGGCGTCCACCAGCGACGCGTGGTTGCGCTCGTCCGAGACGATGAGGTCGTCGGGCCCGGTGAGCGAGGTGAGCACACCCAGGTTGGCCGCATACCCGGAGGCGAAGACCAGCGCTGCGGCGAAGCCGGTGTGCTCGGCGAGGGCGTCTTCAAGGTCGCCGTGCAGGGTGGTCGTCCCGGTGACCAGCCGGCTCCCGGTGGAGCCCGCGCCCCAGGTGCGCAGTGCCCGCACCCCGCCCTCGATCACCTCGGGGTGGCGGGACAGGCCCAGGTAGTCGTTGCCGGCCAGGTCCAGCAGGCGGGTGGGATCCCCGCGTGCCGGGTCGCCCGGCGCCCCTGAGTCGGGCGTACGTGGGCGCACGACCCGGCGCAGCCCGGCCTCTTCCCGGCGCCGGGCATGGCTGTCCAGCCAGCCAAGCGGATCGGCGACCGCCTTGGTGGTATGCGGATGCACACCAGGAAGCCTAGGTCAAAGGCGACGCGATCATGGTTTTCGTGTTGCCGGAGACACGGAAGTCGGTCCGTCGAAGGCAGCGCGATCGTGGTTTGTCGCGCTGCCGGAGACGCTCAGCTGGCTCGCTCGAAGGCAGCGCGATCGTGGTTTGTCGCGCTGCCGGAGACGCTCAGCTGGCTCGCTCGAAGGCAGCGCGATCGTGGTTTGTCGCGCTGCCGGAGACGCTCAGCTGGCTCGCTCGAAGGCAGCGCGATCGTGGTTTGTCGCGCTGCCGGAAACACAAAGCCGCTGGCGTCAGAGGTGATTCGATCATGATTTTCGCGTTGTCGGGAGAGTGGCCGGATCGTGGCGGCGCCGGGATCCGGGAAAGCTGATCGGGCACACGTGCTCCGAGCCGGCGCCGCGTCTGGCAATCTGCCTGCGTGGGAACGCTGGAGGACCTTCTACGCGAGAGCACCGATCTTGGTGCGGACGACATCGACCACCTGCACGCCCTGGTGGCCGACTGGGCGCTGTTGGCCGACCTGTCCTTCGCGGACCTGCTGCTGCTCGTGCCCAGCCGGGCCACGGCGGCCCGCGGCGGAGCCGGCCCGGGGGCCGAGTTCCTGGTGGTCGCGCAGGTGCGGCCGACCACCGGGCCGACGGCGTACCACAACGACGAGGTCGGCAGCGTTGTGATCAACAGGTGGGTGGTGCAGAACTCGTGGCGAGAGCGCCGGATCGCCCGTGAGGGTGAGCCGGAATGGGACGGCGGGGTGCCGGTGCGCACCGAGGCGATTCCGGTCCTGCACTCCGACCGGGTCATCGCCGTGCTGGCGCGGGACACCAACCTGGCCACCACCCGGACGCCGAGCGCGCTGGAGTCGGCGTACCTGCAGTGCGCGAACAACCTGGCACTGATGATCGCCGAGGGGGCGTTCCCGTTCCGGGGCGGCAACGACGAGTTGCCCGAGGCGCCGCGCGTCGGTGACGGGATGCTGCGTCTGGACGGCTCGGGGAAGGTCATTTTCGCCAGTCCGAACGCGCTGTCGGCGTACCGCCGCCTCGGTTACACCGGCAACGTCACCGGTGAGGACCTGCGCTCGGTGCACCGGACGCTGAACCTGCCCGCGACCACGCCGGCCGTGTGGCACGCGATCGGGCGTCGCAGGCCGGTCGAGGTGGAGCTCGCGGTCGGGAGCACGGTGGTGCTGCTGCGCGCGATCCCGCTGTTTCCCGGCGCCACCCGTGAGGTGCTGGTCCTCGTCCGCGATGTCTCGGATCTGCGGCGCCGGGAGGCGCAGCTGCTGAGCAAGGACGCGACCATCCGCGAGATCCACCATCGGGTGAAGAACAACCTGCAGACGGTCGCGGCCCTGCTGCGCCTGCAGATGCGTCGTACCAAGGTGGACGAGGCACGCCTGGCGTTGCGGGAGTCGGTGCGGCGGGTGACCTCGATCGCCGTCGTGCACGAGACCCTTTCGCAGAGCCTCGGCGAGTCGGTGCCCTTCGACGAGATCGCTGACCAGATCACGTCGGTGACAGTGGATCTGGCTTCGACCGGGACCCGGGCGAGCACGACCCGCAGGGGATCGTTCGGCCAGCTGCCCGGTGAGCTTGCCACGCCGCTGGCACTTGTGCTCTCCGAGCTTCTGCAGAATGCTGTCGAACATGCGTTCGACGGTTCCGCTGGTTCGATCGAGCTGCGGGTCCGGCGGTATCCCGACCGGCTGGACGTGGTGGTCGCCGACAACGGCGCCGGGTTGCCTGAGGACTTCCAGCTGGAGCACTCTCCCCGGCTCGGTCTGCAGATCGTGCGCCAGCTCGTCCTCGGTGAGATGCAGGGAGCAATCCGTCTTCAGGCGGGAGCGGAGCGTGGCACCGAGGCCCTGCTCTCCATCCCGTTGCGGGACTGAAAAATTTTTCCAAGATCGGTGTTATGAAGACCGTCGAGGTGGGTACAGCACCACCGTGCCTGGCACCGTCCCACCCCGTCCTGGCCTGTCGTTTTCTGCCGTCTCAACACCGGTACAGCGAGTTCCGTCGGCTTCGCTGGCAAACGATGCGGACACGGACAGGAGCAGCTCCAAGGCGCACGACAGCACCCCGGTGACCGATACCTCACGGCATGGCCATCTGGGAAGTCGTCGTACGGCTCGAGCTGGTGTGGTGCTGGTGGATACTGCTCAGGCGGTGCGAACGCGGGTGCGCGCTGGGCGTTTGAGCGCTCGGCGTTCATCCTCGCTCAAACCGCCCCAGACCCCGGAGTCCTGCCCGGTGTCAAGAGCCCAGCTCAAGCAATCACTTGTCACAGCACACCGCCGGCAGACGGCCTTTGCTTCTTCGACCTGGCGTTCAGCCGGACCGGTAGTACCGATCGGGAAGAAGAGCTCGGGATCCTCGTCGCGACAGAGCGCTCTGTGGCGCCAGTCCATGCGTACAACTCCCTCTCTCGTCTCGGGCCACACTGCACGTGAGACGCTTTACGAGCCGCCACGGTTGTGTCGCACTTTCCGGCGGCCAAACGGCTGCCGGGTCCGCGCGGCTTCTCGATCTTTCAACCGGATGCACCGTCGCGTGTGAACCCGAGGTGTATGGGTCCATCCACCTCGGACATTCGCCACCCTCCCACCGCAACTGGCATGGGCGCAAGGACCTGCAAGTGGCTTCCCGCCCCTTACCGACCCCTGACCACCTGGCTTCGTCCGTTAGAGACACAGGTGGACCACTCTTTGCGGCGGATCAGACGACAGCGACACACAGGCCGTCCTAGTACCGCCAACTCAGTGAACACGCACACCCGGCAGAGGCGGACAACATGCCGAATTGGCATTCGAGGTTGTCGTCCTGGGTTTCTCGCTCGGTTCCCGAGTCCGGGCCTCCCGGATCTCTGGCCGGCTTCCGGCCCGTGGGCGTACCAAGCCGTGATCACGCCGCTTTTGGCGTTTCGACGCAGCTGGCCTCGGCGGCCCTGGCGTTACCCGGGGCGTGGCCGTGATGGCATCGTTGGCGCATGCAGGTTCTTGGTCACCGCGGTAGCCGGGTTCCCGGTCCGGAGAACACAGCTGAGGCGGTGGACGCCGCGTTGAGCGCCGGCGCTGATGGTATCGAAGTGGACGTACGGCGCAGCGCCGACGGGGATCTGGTCTGCGTCCATGATCCTCGGCTGCCGGGGCGGCTGACCGGCCGGGCCGTGATACGCCGGACGACCCGCGAGCTCACCGGTCTGGGTGTGCCCACCCTGACCGAGATCCTCGACGCCTGGGACGGCCGTGGCCGCCTCGTCCTCGAGATCAAGAATCAGCCGGGCCAGCCCGACTTCGACGCCCCCCGGGAACGGACCGCCCGGGCCCTGGTCGAACTCCTGCGCTCCCGTGGGCTCACCCGGACCTCCGGCGACGCGCCCGGGGCCGTGACCGTCTCCTCGTTCGACTGGTTCGCGATCGAGGCGGTGCGCGACGCCGGGATCGGCGTGTCCACCGCGTTCCTCACCATGCCGCGGATGTCGGTCAGCGGCGGCATCGCCTATGTGCGCTCCGCCGGCCATCAGGAGCTGCACGCCCACATCTCCTCGGTGCTTGGCTCCCCGGACGTGCCCGAACGGGCCCGGGTAGCCGGCGTGGGCCTGGTGACCTGGACGGTCACCTCGGTGCGGGACGCCGACCGGCTGCGGGCCGCCGGTGTGGACGGGGTGATCTGCGACGACCCGGCCGAAGTCGTCCGAGGACTGGGCCGGGGAGCGGCCTGAGCGGACGTTCGCGTCCGTCTCAGACGATGACGCGCAGCGCCCTCGGCTCGGATCGCAGCGTCACCTGAGTCTGCGGGCCGATGTACTCGCCGTCCATCTGGAACGGCAGCTCGCGCGCGGCCGTCAACGTGATCGTGCGCTGGTCGTGCAGCGCACGGACGTTCTTGCCGTGGGGGCCTCGAGCGCTGTGCAGCATCTGCAGGCCGGCGTGGGCCGTCCGCGCGAGCGTCAGCCGGCGCAGGCCGAGAAGATCCAGGCCGGCGTCGAACGAGGCCGCCGGACAGGCACGTACCAGCCGGGAGTCGAGATACGTCCAGGGCGTCGTGTTGCACACCACGACGGCCTGGACGGTGCCGGGCCGCGCGGTGCCCGGGTCGGCACCGTCGGCGGCTGCCCCGGCGGTCTGGCCCGGTTCGTCGGTGGTGATGGTGATGGGCGGACGGTGGCGCCCGGCGCCACGGACGAACTGCCCGAGTGCCGAGCGCAGGTACAGCCCCGGGGTGTTGCGGCGTCCGCGTACCCGCTTGCGCTCCACCCGTTCGACCACGGCCGCGTCCACGCCGAGGCCGGCGCAGAACGTGAACCAGCGGGACTGGCTGATGCCCGACCGGCTGGTGAAGGTGGCGTGCCCGAGGCCGATCCGGCGACTGCGGCCTTCGCGCAGTGCCTCCAGAAGTTCCCCGGTGGCCTCCACCGGGGAGGCGGAGTAGCCGAGCGCGCGGGCGAAGACGTTGGTGCTCCCACCGGGCACCACGGCCAGCGCCGGAGCGCCCGGAACCGGCCCCGCCCGCAGGAGACCGTTGGCGATCTCGTTGACCGTTCCGTCGCCGCCGAAGGCGACGACGAGGTCGACGCCGGCGTCGGTGGCGCGCTCGGCGAGTTCGATGGCGTGGCCGCGGCCCTTGGTGGCGACGGTCTCCAGGTGCAGATCGGCGGCCAGGGCACTGACCAGGACATCCCGGATGCGCTGGGTCGTAGCCGTGGCGAGGGGGTTAACGACCAGCAGCGCACGCATGATGTCTACGTTAGCCGTTCAGGGCTTTCCAGGCGTCACGACGTAATTCTTGCCACCGGCGGAATCCCGACGCCGGCGGACATCCGCGTGTCGGGTGGGGGCTCGTCAGGCATACCCACCGGGGTTACGTGGCCGTGGGGAACACGTACTGTCGGCATGTGGGTTCCAGGGCTGGATTCGAGCGGATCGTGCCGACGCCGGCGGGCGGTCGACAACACGACGATGCCCGGCATGGCGCCCGGCGTGCCGTACGCGCGTTGCGGGCCGCCGTGGTACTGCTGGCCGCCGAGGGGCTGTTACTCGTCTCCCTCGGCGTCTTTCTGGTGGTGCGGGGTTTCGGCGCGGACACCGACGACCGGGGCCGGGCCGAGCTCGGCGGCCTGTTCGCGGTTGTCGCCGGAGTTGTTCTGTGGCTGCTCACGTGGGCGTTGCTCGCGCGCCGGCAGTGGGCCCGTTCTCCGCTTGTTGTTGTTCAAATTTTGTGTATTCCGGTTGCTGTTGGCCTTCTGCAGGCCCACCGCTATGGCGAGGGTGTCCCGCTGGTCGTGGTCCCGATCGGGGTGCTGGTGTTGATCGGTCTGGCCGGTGCCTACCGCCCGCACCAGCCCACGGGCCCGGGTGGTTCCTCTGAATGACCTGGCACGATCTGGCACGAGCGGGCCGCCATCGCCGGGGGCGGCCCGCTCGGCCGGGAGCGAGGGCCGAGCGGCAGCCGCCTGGCCGCGCGGTGAACGCTCGTCAGGTGTCGTCCAGCAGGCCGCGGCGCAGTTGGGCCAGCGTGCGGGCGAGCAGCCGCGAGACGTGCATCTGGGAGATCCCGAGCTCGGTGGCGATCTGCGACTGGGTCATGTTGCCGAAGAACCGCAGCAGCAGGATGCGCTTCTCCCGTGGGGGCAGCTTCTCCAGCAGCGGCTTGAGCGACTCCCGGTACTCGACTCCCTCGAGGGACTCGTCCTGGACGCCCAGGGTGTCGGCCACCGCCGGGGCCTCGTCGTCGCCGGAGTCCGGTGCGTCCAGGGAGACCGCCGAGTAGGCGTTGGCGGACTCCAGGCCCTCCAGCACCTCCTCCTCGCTCATCTGGAGATGAGCCGCGATCTCGCTGACCGTCGGTGAGCGGCCGAGCGTCTGGGAGAGTTCCGAGGTGGCCTTGGTCAGCGACAGCTTGAGTTCCTGGAGCCGCCGCGGGACTCGGATCGCCCAGCCCTTGTCCCGGAAGTGCCGTTTGATCTCGCCGACGATCGTCGGCGTCGCGTAGGTGGAGAACTCCACGCCACGCTCGGGATCGAAGCGGTCCACCGACTTGATCAGGCCGATCGTCGCCACCTGGGTCAGATCGTCCAGGGGCTCGCCGCGGTTGCGGAAACGGCGCGCGAGGTACTCGACGAGCGGCAGGTGCATCCGGACGAGCTGGTCGCGGATCTCGGCTCGCTGCTGGTCCCCCTCGGGAAGGGCGACCAGTTGGGTGAACAGCTCCCGGGCACGCACCCGATCGTTGGTCTCACCGGGATGGTCATGGCCGGAATGACCGGCGTCGGCGTCGGCGTCGGAGTCGGAGCGATCATTTTTGGGATGGCCCTGGGCCGCGACCGTCGCCGGCCTGGGCGAGCGTGGCGCCAGGGCGGCCTCCGCCACCGGTGTGCCGGGCGACGTCTCGTCCGTGGCCTCCTCGTCCGCGGCGAGGAAAAGATCGTGGCTGTCGTCGAGAAAGGCCTTCGAGCGTTGCCTGGTCGTGGCCACGGCGTCCTGAAGCGGTCGGGTACGCCCTGCGGTCACGGCGTGCCCACCGGTCCGGTGGCCGGCGCGCCGGCGTTCTCGGTCCACGGTGCCACGGGGGCCGCTGCCGCGGGCGCTGGTGTTTCGGGCGCCGCGGCCCGGGGACTGTGGATGTGTTCCTCGGGTATCCCGCGTCGCTTGCGTAGCACGATGGTGACTCGCGAGTCCGCGTCCACGGAGGAGGACACCTCGTCGGCCAGCGCGGTCAGGACCGTCCAGGCGAACGTCTCGACGGACGGTGGCTCGCCGTTCAGGCTGAGCACCGTGACCGAGACGTCGATGACGCCGGGGGAGAGCTCGAAGGTGCATTCCAGGCCCGAGCCGGGAACGGCCGACAGCAGCAGCAGAGCGCATGCCTCGTCGACGGCGATCCGCAGGTCCTCGATGTCGTCGAGGGTGAAGTCCGCGCGGGCCGCCAGCGATGCCGTGGCGGTCCGCAGGACCGACAGGTAGGCACTCGCGGCGGGCAGGGTGAGCTGGACGACGTCTCGCAGCCGTCCACCGGGGACCCCTGTCCCGGGGACACCGCCCTGACCGCTGGCGGTTTCGGTCCTCGGCGTTGTGTCCACGGCGTTACCCCCTTGTGTGCCTTGTGATTCCGTATCCCATTTGATCTCTTGACCCCCACCTGGGCAGCGGTCGTGCCGGTCAAGGTTGGAGACGTCCGTGCCCAGTTCATGCCACGTGAAGACCACCGTACCCAGTGCCGAGGCGCCACCGCAGGTCGGGTGATCGATTCTGAGGATTGTGTGGGTGATGCCGACTACGTCCCGTCGTCGTTCGGGGATGCTCCTGCCCGCGGATTCCGGCCGGAGCCGGGATTGTGATCAGCAGTAGTGGCAGCGTGCTCCGTGACATGCTCCGCGGCCAGCCTGGTAGATTTTCCGGTCCGGTAGATCTTCATCGTCGTGACCGGCCGGGCCGGCCGTATCGCGCAGAGCTCCGGTTCCCCGAGCCACCAGTGGGCCGGAAACAGGCAGCCATGCTGTTCCGGTCATGCCAACTCGTGGTACCGGAAGCCCGGGTTCCCGGATCCCTGCGCGGAGGTTACGCGGCCCACATGGCCCACACGTGTGGCCTGGATGTGGGTGGCCCGCGCGGCCATGCGGCCTATGCGGCCTTGGTCTCCCAGAAGATCGTGGAGATCCGCTCGATGAGGTCGAGCAGTTTCTGCCCGTCGGCCGGGTCGACCGAGCCCTTGGCGCCGGCCGCCCCGGCCGCCTTGGTGGCCTGCCAGAACAGGTCGTGGAGCTCGGGGTACTTCTCCAGGTGGTTGGGCTTGAAGTAGTCGGTCCACAGCACCCACAGGTGCTGCTTGACCAGGTCCGCCCGCTCCTCCTTGATGGTCAGGGCGCGAGCGCGGAAGGCCGGGTCGTCGTTGCTCTGGTACTTCTCCTGGATCGCTTTCACGGACTGCGCTTCGATCTTCGCCTGGGCCGGGTCGTAGACTCCACAGGGCAGATCACAGTGGGCGCTGACCGTTGTCTTCGGACGTAGGAGGCTCATGCTGCCGTCCCTTCTCGTCTCGTTGGACGCCTGAGGCAACTCTCGGGTGGGTGCGCATGCCGCCTGGTCGAAGGCCGGGACGCCGCGGACGTGCCCCAGCAACCCTCGGATGGTGTCGATGCGTGGCTCCACCTTGTGGCAACTTACCCGGGTGGGCCGACATGTTGCCGTGCGGATGGTCTCCGTCAGCGGCCGCTCCATGACACCGACGCTGCGGGACGGGGACGCGTGCGTGGTGCTGTGGGGAATGTCGCCACGAGTGGGTGACGTGGTCGTCGCACGGTTACCTGGCCGTGGGCTCGGGGTGAAGCGGGCTGCCTTCGTCGAGCCGGACGGGTCGTGGTGGCTGCGGTCCGACAACGTGGCGGCCGGCACCGACAGCGCGACGTTCGGTTCGGTCCCGGCCGAGGACGTGCTGGGCCGGGTGATCGCACGCTACTGGCCGTGGCCCGCCTGGATTCGTAGGGTCTCGTAGTAGGCCGTGCACGCGCTGTAGGACGGCAGCAGGCCAGCGGCCTCCGCCTCCTTCAGCGACGGGGCCCTCGCGTCCTTCTCGGACAGCAGCGGGGCCACGTCCCGCGGCCAGGGCAGCGTCAGGTCGGGGTCGAGCGGGTCGATGCCGTACTCGCGCGCGGGGCTGTAGGGTGTCGAACAAATGTACGATATCGCCGCGTTGTCGGTGAGCGCCATGAAGGAGTGGCCGAGTCCTTCGGCGAGGTAGAGGCCCTTGCGGTCCACGTCGTCGAGCAGCACCGCCTGATGCGTTCCGTACGTCGGCGAACCGAGCCGGATGTCGACCACGCAGTCGAGAACCCGGCCATGGACGCAGGTGACGTACTTGGCCTGGCTGGGCGGTACGGCGGCGTAGTGGATGCCGCGCAGCGTCCCGCGCCGGCTCACGCTGTGGTTAGCCTGGGCGAGGTGGAGCGGGTGGCCGACCGCCTCGACCACGGTCTCGGACCGGAACCACTCCAGGAAGGTGCCCCGGTCGTCGGTGTGCTGGCGGGGGGTGAACACCCAGGCGCCGGCTATCTCGAGTTCGTGAACCTCCACGAACGCGCACCGTACCCGGTAACGATGCCCCATGGGGGCCAATGCGCTCCCACCTGCCAGGTGGGCATCCCGGCCGGCGCACGAGGACCACGCCGGCCAGCGCCGGCCAGCGCTGATCGCTGCTGATCGTTGCTGGTCACCGTTGGTCCGTGCCTGTTCCGGTATCGATCCATTGGTGTTCCGGTACGCCGGGCCGGCCGCAAAAACTATTCGGGACACCCGGGGCACGCGCATGCTTCAGTCGAGGACATGGGGTGTCCGTGCAGGAGGCGGCGGGACCCGCATGTCATATTGGAAGGCATCCCCGGGCGATCCCCGGACCTGCCGTCCACGCCTCCCACCCGTCGAGGCATCTCGTCCGAGGGAGTAGTGATGACTGCCACAACTGATCATTCTGTCAACCAGGCCGTCCCCGACGCGCTGGGGGATCTGCCGCCAGCCGTGCCCCGGCCCGCCGTCGCGTCGGATGGGCCGGGGTCGCTGGCCCGTGACATCGACCCCGTGTTCACCCTGCACAGGGGTGGCAAGATCGGCATTGCGCTGACCGTCCCGCTGAACGACCGGGAGGATCTTTCGCTTGCCTACACCCCCGGGGTCGCGCGGGTCTGCACAGCCATCGCGGACGAGCCGGGCCTGGCGGACGACTTCACCTGGCGGTCGAACGTCGTCGCGGTGGTGACCGACGGCACCGCCGTGCTGGGGCTGGGCAACATCGGCCCGGCCGCGGCACTGCCGGTCATGGAGGGCAAGGCGGCGTTGTTCAAACAGTTCGCCGGGGTGGACGCGATCCCGATCTGCCTGGACTGCACCGACACCGAGCAGATCGTGGAGACGGTCGCCCGGCTGGCGCCCAGTTTCGGCGGCATCAACCTGGAGGACATCTCCGCGCCGCGCTGCTTCGCCGTCGAACGGCTGCTCCAGGACCGTCTCGACATCCCGGTCTTCCATGACGACCAGCACGGGACGGCGATCGTGGCGCTCGCCGCGCTGGAGAACGCGGCGCGGCTGACCGGCCGGCGGCTGGACGACCTGCGCGCGGTGGTCTCCGGTGCGGGCGCCGCGGGCCTGGCGGTGACCCGCATCCTGCTCGCCGCCGGCATCGGGGACATCGCGGTCGGTGACAGCCGGGGGATCCTGCACCCGGACCGGGCCGATCTCACCCCGGTCAAGGCGGAGATCGCGGCCACGACCAACCGAGCCGGGATCTCCGGTTCGATCAACGCCGCGCTGGCCGGGGCGGACGTCTTCCTCGGCCTGTCCTCGGGCACGGTGCCCGAGGCGGCCGTGGCTTCGATGGCGCCGGACTCGATCGTGTTCGCGATGGCGAACCCCGACCCCGAGGTCGATCCGGAGGTCGCGCGCCGGCACGCCCGGGTCGTCGCCACCGGGCGCAGCGACTACCCGAACCAGATCAACAATGTGCTGGCCTTCCCCGGTGTGTTCCGCGGGGCGCTGGACGTGCGTGCGAGCCGGATCACCGAGTCGATGAAGCTGGCGGCGGCGGACGCGCTCGCCGCTGTGATCGCGGACGAGCTGACCGAGGAACACATCATCCCGAGCGTTTTCGACGACCGGGTGGCGCCGGCGGTTGCCGCCGCGGTGGCTCGCCAGGCACACGCCGATGGGGTGGCCCGCCGGTAGACGCACCGTGCGCCGCTGGTGGACGTGCTGTCGGCGGCGTGTGGCCGGTGGCGCGTGGGGCCCGGCCGGGGTCGTACCGCGGAGGCGTCCGTGCGGTGGCCTCGGACAGCCGGGACAGGCCGTCCGCCGCGCCGCCGCCGGGACCCGGGGCCTCCCGTCACCCTGGCCGCGGTCGGAGCGGGCCGCTCAGACCCGGCCGCAGCCGGGGCACTGCCGGTTCTCGGACACTTCCGCCAGCGGCCGCAGCGTTCCGCATCCCTTGTAGGTGCAGGAGACGAAATCCGTCACGGAAACGACGATCGTGGTGCCGTCGGCGTGAGCGGTTGGCGCGGGATCGGCCACCGACACGGGTATTTGCTGTCTCCGGCGGAACCACCGGGACACACCCGAGCCGGGCTCCTGCACCCGCCTGTGTGTCGTCACGTTGAAGAGTGGAGCACAGCCGCCCCTGTCGTGCGGCGCAGGCGGTGTAGTGCACATGGTTTTTCATGTGTGTGTAGTTATCTAGTAGTTTATTTGTTGTTTTTCCGATGGATGTGGATGGAGAAAATCCGGCCGCTCCTCCCGGTCGATGTGATCACGAGCGTCACGCCGGACGTGGCTTTACTGTTGGTTGATGCTCGCTGTCGCCGCTGTGTCCCAGAACGCCGACGACCCCCTCTCGGGCCTGGACGTCGGTGAGCAGCCCGCCCCCGACGTCCCCGACGGTTGGACGACCGTGTCCATCCGGGCCGCGACGCTCAACCATCATGATCTTTTCAGTCTGCGCGGGGTCGGGCTGCCCGCGGACAGGCTGCCGATGATCCTCGGCTGCGACGCGGCGGGGGTGAGCGCGGACGGCGACGAGGTGATCGTCCACGCGGTCATCGGTGACCCGGCCGCCGGCGGCGGGGACGAGACCCTCGACCCGCGGCGGACGCTGCTCTCGGAGCTGTACCCCGGCACCCTGGCCGAGGCGGTGGCGGTACCGCGGCGCAACCTGGTGCCCAAACCGCCCGCGCTGTCGTTCGAGGAGGCCGCCTGCCTGCCGACCGCGTGGCTGACGGCCTACCGGATGGTCGTCCACCGGTCCGCTCTGCCGGCCGCCGGGGGCGGAACCCTGCTGGTGCAGGGCGCCGGCGGCGGGGTGTCCACGGCCGCGATCATCCTTGGGAAGGCCGCCGGCCACACCGTTCTCGTCACCTCCAGAGACGCCGCCAAGCGGGAGCGGGCGCTGAAGATCGGTGCGGACGAGGCGTTCGAGCCCGGCGCGCGGCTGCCGGTCAGGGTCGACGCGGTGATCGAGACCGTGGGGGCGGCGACCTGGGGACACTCCCTGCGGTCGCTACGGCCCGGCGGCCGGATCGTCTGCTCGGGCACGACCACCGGTGCCAACCCACCAGCCGAGCTCAACCGGCTGTTCTTCCTCCAGCTCTCCGTCGTTGGCTCCACCATGGGCACCCGGGACGAGCTGGCCGAACTCGCCGCCTTCATCGATCGGACCGGGGTCCGCCCGCTCGTCAACGACGTCCGTCCGCTCGCCGACGCTCGCGCGTCGTTCGCGAAACTCGTCCGCGGGGACGTCTTCGGCAAGCTTGTCCTCACCGTCTGAGCTGTCTGGATCATTTGAACCGCCTGAAACAGGCGAAAACTGCACGAAAAAGGCAGGGGCAGATCGAAATCGGTCTGCCCCTGCCTTTTTCTTTCGGCTGTTCGGCTCGGGGAGCCGCGGGAGGCCGGCTGGCCGGCGCGGCTGGCCAGGGGACGGGTGCCCCTGCCGCTACGCCGGCCGTCCGGCTCAGTCGTCCAGGTCGTCGAGGCGGGCCAGGTAGGTGGCCAGTTCCTCGACCGCATCCTCATACTGGGGATGCAGGTCGACGAACGTGCGCAACTGGTCGGCGAGCCAGTCGAGCGTTACGGACTCCTCACCGCGACGCTGCGACAGCTCCTCGACACCCCGGTCGGTGAAATACACCGCATACTCCGCCCCACGCTGAGATGACAGCCACGCTGAGATGAGAGGGAAGGCTACCCGGCGAACGCCTGTCCGAGCAGCTCCGCCTGCTCCTTCTCGTGCCGCGAGGAGGAGCCGGAGGCTGGCGCGGCCGACGCGTTACGGGAGGCCCGGCGCAGCACCAGGCCGGCGGGCAGCGCCTCCGGCAGATGGATGGCCATGTGCGGGTAGGCACCCTGGTTGGCGGGTTCCTCCTGCACCCAGGTCACCTCGGTGAGGTTCGGGTAGGTCGCCAGCACCGCGCGCAGCTCCGCGACCGGGGTCGGGTAGAGCTGTTCGACCCGGACGAGCGCGGTGCCGGTGATCTCCTTCTTGGCCCGTGTGGCCAGCAGATCGTAGTAGACCTTCCCGCTGGACAGCAGCACCCGGCGGATGCCGGCGTGGTCACCGACGCTCGCGTCGTCGATGACCGGCAGCCACGACCCGCCGGTCAGCTCCTCGACCGTCGACGTCGCCGCCTTCAGCCGCAGCATCGACTTGGGGGTGAAGACGACCAGCGGGCGGCGCACGGGCGAGAGCGCCTGCCGGCGCAGCAGGTGGAAGTAGCTCGCCGGGCTGGACGGGGCCGACACCAGCATGTTGTTCTCGGCGCACAGGCTGAGGAAGCGTTCGACGCGCGCCGAGGAGTGGTCCGGCCCCTGGCCCTCGTAGCCGTGCGGGAGCAGCAGGCCGACCGCGCTGCGCTGCCCCCACTTGGCCTCGCCCGCCGCGATGAACTCGTCGATGATCGACTGGGCGCCGTTGGCGAAGTCACCGAACTGGGCCTCCCACAGCACGAGCGCGTCCGGCCGGGCCACCGAGTAGCCGTACTCGAAGCCCATCGCGGCGAACTCGGACAGCAGCGAGTCGTGGACGTAGAAGGTGCCGGCGCCCGACTCGACCTCCAGCGACTTCAGCGGCGAGTACTCCTCGCCGGTGTGCCGGTCGACCAGGACCGCGTGCCGCTGGCCGAAGGTGCCGCGCCGGCTGTCCTGCCCGGCGAGGCGGATGGGCCGCCCGTCCAACAGGATCGAACCGAACGCGATGGTCTCGGCGCACGCCCAGTCGATCGCCCCGGTGGCGACCATCTGGGCCCGGCGCTCGAGCTGCGGGCGCAGCCTCGGGTGGACGGTGAAGCCCTCCGGCAGCGTGGTCTGGGTGTCGATGATCTTCTTGACGACGTCCAGCGACACGGCGGTGGACACGGCGGCCGCGGCGGCGGCCTCCGCCGGGGTCGTCACCAGCCGGGGCTGGCTGGCCGGCCGGCTGGTGGTGTCGCGGGTTTCCGCGAACGCCTTCTCCAGCTGCGCCGAGTAGTCCTTCATGGCCTGCTCGGCCTCGGCCGGGGTGATGTCGCCACGGCCGATCAGGGCCTCCGTGTAGAGCTTGCGCACCGACCGCTTGGTGGCGATGGTGTCGTACATCAGCGGCTGGGTGAACGACGGCTCGTCCATCTCGTTGTGGCCGCGCCGCCGGTAGCACACCATGTCGATCACGACGTCCTTGTGGAACGCCTGCCGGAACTCGACGGCCAGCCGCGCGACGCGCACACACGCCTCGGGGTCGTCCCCGTTGACGTGGAAGATCGGGGCCTGCACCATCCGGGCGACGTCGGTGGCGTACACCGACGACCGGCTGGACACCGGCGAGGTCGTGAACCCGACCTGGTTGTTGATGACGAGATGCACGGTGCCGCCGGTGCGGTAGCCGCGCAGCTGGGAGAGGTTCAGCGTCTCGGCGACCACGCCCTGGCCGGCGAAGGCGGCGTCCCCGTGGATGAGCACGGGCAGGACGGTGAAGCCCTCCGGACCCTTGTTGAGCAGGTCCTGTTTGGCACGGACGACGCCTTCGAGCACCGGGTCGACCGCCTCCAGGTGGGAGGGGTTGGACACCAGGGAGACCGCCACCTCGCGGCCGTCGGGAGTGGTGTAGACGCCCTCGGCACCGAGGTGGTACTTGACGTCACCCGAGCCGTGCGCGGTCTGCGGGTCGACGTACCCCTCGAACTCGGCGAAGATCTGCCGGTAGGACTTGCCGATGATGTTCGCCAGGACGTTGAGACGGCCACGGTGGGCCATCCCGAAGGCGACCTCGTCCATGCCGGCCTCGGAGGCCCGTTGCAGGACCTCGTCCAGCAGCGGGATTGCCGACTCCCCGCCTTCGAGGGAGAAGCGCCGCTGCCCGACGTACTTGGTCTGCAGGAAGGACTCGAACGCCTCGGCCGCGCCCAGCCGCTCGAGGACGTGCAGCTGCTCGGCTGGGTCGGGACGCTCGGCGGAGCGTTCGACCCGCTGCTGGATCCAGACCCGCTCGTCCGGCTCCTGGATGTGCATGTACTCGATGCCGACCCGGCGGCAGTAGGAGTCCCGCAGGACGCCCAGAATGTCGCGCAGGGTCATCGTCCGCTGGCCGGCGAAGCCGTCGACGGGGAACTCGCGGTCGAGGTCCCACAGGGTCAGCCCGTGGCTGATGATGTCGAGGTCGGGGTGGCTGCGGATGGCGAACTCGAGCGGGTTGGTGTCGGCCATCAGGTGGCCGCGGACCCGGTAGGCGTGGATCAGTTCCAGCACCCGGGTGCCGTGGTCGAGATCGCCCTCGTGGGACGAGGTGATGTCGGCGACCCACTGCACCGGCTCGTACGGGACGCGCAATGAGCGGAAGACCTCCTCGTAGAAGTCGTCCGCGCCCAGCAGCAGCTGGTGGATGCGGCGCAGGTACTCGCCGGACTGCGCACCCTGGATGATCCGGTGGTCGTAGGTGCTGGTCAGAGTGATGATCTTTGAGACGGCCAGTCTCGACAGGGTCTCCTGGGAGGCGCCCTGGAACTCGGCCGGGTACTCCATCGCGCCGACCCCGATGATCGTCCCCTGGCCCTGCATCAGGCGGGGCACCGAGTGCACGGTGCCGATGCCGCCGGGGTTGGTCAGCGTGATCGTCACGTTGGCGAAGTCGTCCGCCGTGATCTTGTTTGTCCGGGCGCGCCGGATGAGGTCCTCGTAGGTGAGCCAGAACTGGCTGAAGTCCATCGTCTCGGCCTGCTTGATCGCGACGACGACCAGCTGGCGCGAGGAGCCCTTGACCAGGTCGATGGCGATGCCCAGGTTGACGTGTTCCGGCGTGACCAGGGCGGGCTTGCCACCGACCTCGGTGTAGGAGTGGTTCATCACCGGGGTGGCCTGCAGCGCCCTGACCATGGCGTAGCCGATCAGGTGCGTGAAGGACACCTTGCCGCCGCGGGAACGAGCCAGATGCCGGTTGATGACGATCCGGTTGTCCGCGAGCAGCTTGGCGGGCACCGCCCGCACCGACGTCGCCGTGGGGACATGCAGGGACGTCTCCATGTTCGCGACGACGCGGGCGGCGGCGCCTCGCAACGGTGACGTCGGGACGCCACCGTCCGCGGCGGGAGCGCTCTGGCCGGCCGTTGGTACGGCTGTTGCCGCTGGTACGGCTGTTGCCGCTGGCGCGCTGGCCACGGGAGCCGCGCTGGCCACGGGAGCCGCGGGGGTCACCGGGGTCGCGGCGGTCGGCGCGGTGGCCGGCTGGCCGGCTGGGACCGCGTCGGGGACACCGCCCGCGGCCGGTACCGCACCGTCGGCGACGGCTGGCGGGACGGGCCCCGCCACGCCTGGCTGGCCGTTGACACCCTCTGGCCGGTAGTCGGAGAGGAACTCGCGCCACTGTGGCGAGACGCTCTCTGGATCGGCGAGGTACTGCTGGTAGATCTCGAATACCAGCCACTCGTTGGGGCCGAAGTCGGGGCCGGACTCGGGTACCGTCGGTGCTGCCACGGGGGCGTTCCCCTCTATCCACCTTCTGCTGGGGCCCGAGGCGCGGGCCCTTCCGCTGCCGTGTAATCAGGCTACTCGTCACCTTCACCTGGATGTGTCTGAAGGTCGTGGCCCGTGATCCGAGCCACGGGCGATCCAGGCGGCTGTAGTTTGTGAGTTGGGTAACTGGTGGCCTACTGGTTTGATGACTGTGGCCTGCCTGTTGATTACTGATGGTCTTTGACGCTGTTACCGTCGGTCTTCATCCTGGGCGGTGTCGTAGGCGGTCCGTCCCGGACGGCTGGGAGCGGGCCGCCGCGACATGCCAGGATCGCCACGTGGCGGTGTGGCTCGGTGTCGACGTGGGTGGGACCTTCACCGATCTCGTCGCGGTCGGCGACGACGGTCGGATGATCTTCGGGAAGGTGCCATCGGTGCCCGCCGACCCGTCCGAAGCGGTGCTCGACGCCGTCCGCGGAGCCGGTCTTGCCGGCCCTCTTGCCGGCTCCGGCCCCGGCCGGGGCGGGGCAGCCGGGGTCGTCGAGCGGTTCGCCCATGGCACCACCGTCGCGACGAACGCCCTGCTCGAGCGGCGCGGGGCGAGGACAGCCCTGGTGACCACGCACGGGTTCGCCGACATCATCGAGATCGGCCGCCAGAACCGGCCCGCGCTCTACGACCTCACCCGGGACCGCCCACCCCCGCTGGTGCCCCGCGAACTGCGGTACACCGTGGTCGAGCGCACCGGGCCGGACGGGGTGATCGTCCCGCTGGACGCCCACAGCCTGCGGGACGTCGTCGCCGCCCTCACCGCGCTGTCGGCTGTTGCCATGGCCGGTGGGACGCCGGCTGTTGCCGACGCCGACGGGGCGGTCAGGCCGCTGGCGGCCGTCGCGGTGTGCCTGCTGTTCTCCTTCGCCCATCCCGAGCACGAACACCAGGTCGCCGACGCGCTGCGGGCCGCGTTGCCTGGCGTGACCGTGGTGGCCTCCCACGAGGTGCTCCCACGGTTCCGGGAGTACGAGCGGTTCGCCACCACCGTCGCCGACGCCTATCTGACGCCGACGCTGTCGACCTACCTTGGCGCGCTCGCCCGCCGGTGCGCCGCGGCGGGGCTGCCGTCCCCGCTGGTCATGCGCTCCTCAGGGGGAGTGGTGGAGCTCGCGGCCGCCGCCGAACACGCCGCGGCGTGCGTGCTGTCGGGGCCGGCCGGCGGCGTGGTCGGCGCCGCCTATGTCGCGGCCCGCTCGGGCCTGGCCGACCTGCTGACCTTCGACATGGGCGGGACGTCGACGGATGTCGCCCCGGTGATCGGCGGTCGGGTGCAGACCACGGCCGAGGCGGTGCTCGCCGGCATACCGGTCACGTTGCCGACGGTGGACGTCCACTCGGTGAGCGCCGGTGGCGGATCCGTGGCCTGGGTCGACTCCGGCGGGGCGCTGCGGGCCGGGCCACGGTCGGCCGGCGCCGATCCGGGCCCGGCCTGCTACGGCCGCGGCGGTGTCGAACCGACGGTGACCGACGCGGACCTGGTCCTCGGCTATCTGGTGGACGGGGCGAGCCTCGGCGGCGAGGTCACCCTGTCCAGGGCGGCCGCCTCCAAGGCGCTGGCCGCTCTGGGCGCGATGCTCGGGTCCGGCCCTCACGGCCTGTCGGTGGAGGAGACGGCGGCCGGGGTGGTGGCGGTCGCCGACGCGGAGATGATCCGCGCCCTGCGGGTGGTCTCGGTGGAACGCGGCCTCGACCCGCGGGAGCTGACCCTGGTCGCCTTCGGCGGCGCCGGCGGGACGCACGCGTGCGCGCTGGCCGAGGAGCTCGGGATGCGCCGGGTGCTGGTGCCGCTGGCCTGCGGGGTGCTCTCCGCGCTGGGGCTGGCCATCGGCGACGTCCGCCGGGACTATCTGCGTCCGCTGCACGGCCCGCTGGCAACGGCCGACCTGGACGCCGCCCTCGCCGAGCTGGCCCGGGCCGCCCACGCGGACACCCTCGCCGCGGACATCCCCGCGCTCGTGATCGAACACCAGGTGGACTGCCGGTACGTGGGCCAGTCACACGAGCTGACGGTGGTGGCCACCGCCGACGGCGACGGCGACAGCGCCGGCGGTGGTTTTTCCGTCGCGCGGATACGGGCGGCCTTCGAGGCCGAGCACCTGCGCCGCTACGGGCACACCGCGCCCGACCGGGACGTCGAGGTGGTGGCCGTACGGCTGGTGGCCACGGTGCCGGGCCGCCGACCCGAGCTGCGGGCCCCGGCCGCCGACCCCACCGCCGCCCGTACCCGTCGTCCGATCTACCTGGACGGCTCCTGGCGGGAGGTGGACGTCGTGCCCCGCGCCGCCCTCGGCCCCGGTGACACCGTGACGGGACCGGCCGTCGTCGAGTTCCCCGAGGCGACCTGCCTGATCCGCCCCACCTGGCACGCCCAGGTCGACCCCGCCGGCTCCCTCCTGCTCACCCGCGTCCACTGATACAGACCGAATTTCTCGCGGCCGGCCGTGGGTGAGCCCAACGGTGCGTGTCACGCGGATGGGTTTCGAGGTCGGCGTCGACAAGGGTCGACAAGGTGGGTAGCGTTCCCGCGCGGCCCGGTCGGGTTCGTCCACGAGCGCGGTCCGCCGGGAGACCACGGCTGCCGGCGGACGGGTCAGGAAGTGGGCGAGAGGCCGTCCGAGAGCGGATCTCGTGAGGGAGATCATCGAGGTCAGTTCCGCCTGCGTGAGACCGGCTGCCAGCCTGGCCTGAGCCTGGTCTGCCGGACCCGCTCACCGACCTCCGAGCACTGCCGCACGGGCTCCGTCTGTGCGCTTCTCCGACATCGTCAGTTCCCGTGTGGCGATGCCTCCCGGCCGGCGCGCCGAGATTGTCGCGCGGGTTCCATATGGGCAGATGAGGGGACCGCAACCTGTCGGAAACATATGTGTCATATTTCACTGCGACTCTGACGCCCGTGCCGTATCTGCCGTGTCGTCACCAGCCCGTTGGGCAGGAATCTGGCGGGTTATGCCGTCCCTGTCGCACGATGTCCGGAATGGCCGTGTTCCCGACCGCGTCCCTGGGCGAACTCCTCGACGCCGGGTACTCCGACGCTGGGCGTCCTGGCACCGGGCGCCGCGGGCGGCAGTCCCGGATGTCACGGTAACGGCGTCGTCGTGGCGCTACAGCCCGGCAAGGGCAAGATGGACGGCAGGCACTACCTGCCGTCGACCCCGGAGACGATCCTGTGGGGGCGGCTGCCGACCGCCGACACCCGACCCGTGCTGAGCGTGGAGTCGGGGGCCACGGCCACTGTCGACACGGTCAGCCAGGAGGGAATCCTCGACGATCAGGGACGTGACCCGGACGCCTTCTTCGGCCGTTTCGGTGTTCCGGCGTCCGAGGTCCTCGACGACGCCCGGATGATCGCCTCCTCCGGGATTCCGCACCGGTTCGGGGTGGACAGCCCGCATCTGGTGACCGGGCCGGTGTTCGTACGCGGTGCCGAGCCCGGCGACGTGCTGCGGGTGGACGTCGTCTCGTTGCATCCGCGGGCCAGGTACGGGGTGGTGTCGACCCGGCACGGTGCCGGGCTGCTCGCCGGGGAGTTCCCCGAGAACGACCCGCCCGGCCCGGACGCGAACGCCCGGAACTGGGCGGCCTTCCGGACGACAAGCAGCTTCTGCGCTGTCGAACGGCGCCGCGGCAGGCTCTTCGGCGCGCTGGAGGTCTCCAAGGGGCGGAAGGTGCGTTTTCCGCTGTCGCCGTTCATGGGGATCATGTCGGTCGCCGTCGACAGCCCTGGCCCGGTCCGCTCGACTTCCGTCGGGATACATGGCGGGGCGCTTGACTGCGGTGAGTTAGGTATTGGCTCTCGTTTGTTTCTTCCAGTGCGGGTTTCCGGCGCGCTGTTCGCCGTTGGCGATCCGCATTATTCTTTAGGTGACGGAAAGGTTGCGGCGGGTGGCCTGGAGGGGCCGCTGCGAGCGACGTTCCGCCTGACAGTCCTGAAGGAACCCGCCGCCCGGGCCGCTCTCGGGACGTTGCGCGCGCCCTTTGCCGAAACCGATACCCACTGGGTGCCGCTGGGGGCGCAGGCCGATCTCACCGACGCCGCCCGTCAGACCACCCGGTCGGCGGTGCTCTTCCTGTCCAGCCGGCTGGGGATGGACCGGGCGGACGCACTTGCCTACCTGTCCGCGGCGGCTGTCTTCGGCATCGGCCGGTCGGGCAGCGACCTACAGACCGTGTACTGCCGGATCCGCCGGGCGGACTTCGGCGAGCCGGCCGCCGCCAAACCCCGCCTGGTACGCCCCGGATTCGGCCGGGCCGCCCCCACCCCCGCTCCTGACAGCTCCGCTCCCAGTAACTCTGTTCCTGACAGCTCCGTTCTTGGCACCCCTGCTCCTGGTAGCTCCACCGCCGGCTCCAGTCCTCCCGCCTCTGTCGCAGGCCCCGTGTCCGCGGACGAGCGTTCCGAGGAGCCGCTGGCCGCGGGCACGGCTCACGAGCCTCCGGACACGCCACGGCCGGCATCGGACGCGTCAGGCCCGGCGGTCCCGGATCCTGCCGCCGCGAGCCCGGCGGCTTCGAGATCCGCGGCGGACACGTCCGCGCCGCCGAACGCGCCCATCGCCGAGCCCGACAACGCCGGGCCTGCTCCCCAGCCGTAGGTGAAAACCGTGGCAATGGCAGCGTGTTCCACCTACGGCCGCGGGAGCTGTAGGTGGAAAACGTCGTCACGACAGCGGTTCTCACCTATGGCCCAATGGCGCTTAGTTAAGCGGCGCGAGCGAGGATGATCGTGGCCGGTCGATCATGACGGGTGCCGATGTCTGTTGGGCGTTTTATCCGGTAAGCGTTGTGTTGGCCTCGTCTGATGGCGCGTGGGTGGGTGCGGTGACGGCGTGAGGGGTTGAGCCGTTCGGTGATCTCCGTGAAGGTTTCCTGAAGTGCATGCGCGTGATGGTCAGGGGGAAAAATCCGCCTGGTCGGTGACCTGGCGGACGACGCGTAGTGATCGCATGAAGGATAGTCTGTCCGGGTCGACGTCGGCTTCGTCGGCGGCCTCGCGCATAAGACTTCGGATTGCGTAGTGGCTGAGGAGCAGCGCCCAGATCTCTTGTTCCACCAGGTCCGGGAGTTTCGACCGTAGGACGCGGGCCTCGCCCCGCTGGTGGGTCTTTACCTCATCGAAGATGTTTTCGATCTCCCAGCGCTCGTGATATGCCGTGGCGAGTTCCACCGCTGGTATGTCGGCATGGTCGATGATGGTGGTGACGAGACAGATCAGTTCACCGGTTCCGGAGCCGGTGCGGTCGGGCACCGTGTATTCGATGACCCGGACCGGTATCGCGGAGTCCTCGGGAAGGTCGTGGCCGGCGCGGGCGTCGGCGATGAGCTGGTTCCGCTTTTTCTCCCTTATTTTCGGATTGACGATGATGGAGAGGTAGGAGCTGTCAGGGAGGGGCTGGATGACCGGTAGCGTGAGGTTGGAACTGACACGCCAGAGCAGATCCGCGCCGGTGTCGAGTGCCTGGCGCCAGAGGTCGAAGCTGTAGAAGTAGCGGTCGGCGGTGAGCAGCATCCCGTGTTCGCAGGCGTCGAACAGGGCCGCCGCGAGTGCGTGTTCGTCGCTGGCGCGTGGGCCGACCGCGGCGGAGACGATCGCGTGCGTGCCGCATTCGGCGAGCGCAACGACGTGGACCTGCGGCAGAGCACTGGCCTTGTACCCGTTGGTGGACCGTCCGAACGCGGTGGCGTTCTCCGGCGTGTCCGCTACGTCAAGAAAGAATCCGTCGATCGCCATCAGCCGCCGGGAACGCAGCCAGGCACCCTTGGTCCCCAGCCCCGCGACCGGCACGGCGACACGTTCGAACAGCAGCTTCAGGGGCGCGGCACCGAGCCTGGTCCGTGCCTGCGAGATCGCCCCGGTAGTCGGGACCTTCCAGTCGCCCTTCCAGTTCCCCAGCCACATCAACCCGCCGGCGAGTTTACGCATGACTTCTTCATAGTCATCATCGAAGAACAGGCACATCGCCATAGTGAAGTAGACCATGACCCGGGCCGGCAGCAGCCTGGTACGCCGTTCCTGCCGTTTTGTCTCCACGAGTACCTCGTCGATGAGATCTCGGGGGACGATTCTCGCGAGCACACCGATCGAGATACGGTCGGTCAACCGCTCGTTTTCAACGGCTGGCAGTTCTACTACCTGACGAAGGCGTACCACACGCACATTCTATCTCCCGGTCGACTGGAATTTCGGCGTGCACCTTCCAGCCTCCTGCCGCCTGCGTTGAGAAGCTCTCGCTGATGCCGAGTCCAGGGATTGGCTGAGAAGGGAGTGTGCGTTGGCGTGTCGGGATGGACGGGCGACTCGGCGGCTTAATCGAGTGGCATTGACCTATGGCCGACAGACCTGACAGCAGGCAGGCGTGGCGCCGCGTGGGGAAGGAAAGGGGCGCCTGGGCGATCGGCATCAGCGCGGGCTGTGCCGTGGTGCCGCGTGGGGAAGGGAAGGGGCCGCGGTCAGCCTGGCGCGATCTGGTCGGGGGATGGCGCGGTGATGTGAGGGGGCACGCCGAAGTCCGAGTAGGTCACCGTCCGGACGATCTCGCTGCGTCCAGCGCTGGTGTCGGCACCGGTGCTGGAGGTGGCGACGGTGACGCGAAGCTGGCGGATGAGGCCGTCGGTGTCGATCCATGCCTCGGTTGGCTGGATCGCCGTCCCCAGGGTGTTCTTGTAGTACTCGACCGTCGTGGCGCTGATGTTTCCCCGGGTGGCGGCGGTGTCCAGGTTCACGGACAGCGTGTAGTGGGTGGTCGTGGCACCGTCGATCGTTTCCTGGCCGACGGTGGTCACCGGGGCCGAGGCCCCGCTGAGGAAGCCGAGCCGCAGCGCGACGGCGTCACCGGTCGTGGGCTGGGTGGTCGGTGTCGGAGCGGGCGTCGCCGGGCGGCTGCCGCTGGCGCCGGGGATGACACGGGTCCATCGGGGCGGGTTCGGCACGTCGGCGGGCGGGACGCTGCGCTGGTAGAGATCAGAGCCGACGACCAGCAGCTCGCTGCGGCCCCCGCCGGCCACGTCACGCACGGTCTGACTGGCGCTGTTGACGAAGTCGACCGTGCCGGTGCCGGTGATGGAGATCTGTCTGCGCCCGGACGAGGAGACGAAGTTCGCCTGGTCGCTGAAGCGGATACGCGCGGTCCCTCGGTTGATCGTCGCCTGGTAGGCGTCGGTGAGGGGCGCGGGCACCCCGTTGATTTCGGTGGGTGCGACGTTCGTCGGGATCGCCGGCGGCGGTGCGGGGGAGTCGTCGGACGAACAGCCGGCCGCGGCCAGCAGCAGGCCTGGCGCCAGCAGCGCGAGCGCGGACGCCGTGACCCGCGCGGCGCGGGAGAAGTCAGAGTGGGAAAAGTCAGAGTGGGAAAAGCCAAAAAAGCCGAGCCGGCCGAACAAGCGGAAAAAGCTGAAAAAATGGAGAGCGTACAAAAAACGTGACTGTGTCGCCCCGGGCCCGCTGATGGTCATCACCGTCCGTCCTCCCTGGCCGTCCGTGCCGGCCGACGCGGGCCGTGTCACGCGTCGGCCGGCACGGTGGCCAGTGCCATCGGCCAGGTCCGGGCCATGTGATCGTTGTGACCGCGGCGCCGCTGGAACAGCGGCACAATCACAACGATCATGGCGGCGTCGGGAGTCCCGGTGAAGATACGTGGTCACCGCATCACCGCATCACCGGATCGCCAGCCGTGCCCGCGTTATATGCGCCGGAAGATCAGCGCACGCTTGACCTCCGCGATGGCCTTGGTGACCTGGATGCCACGCGGGCACGCGTTCGAGCAGTTGAACGTCGTCCGGCAGCGCCAGACACCTTCGCGCTCGTTGAGGATCTCCAGGCGTTCGTCGCTGGCGGCGTCCCGGCTGTCGAAGATGAAGCGGTGCGCGGCCACGATGGCGGCCGGCCCGAAGTAGTCGCCGTCGTTCCAGAACACCGGGCAGGACGTGGTGCAGGCCGCGCACAGGATGCACTTGGTGGTGTCGTCGAAACGTTCCCGGTCGGCGGCGGACTGCAGCCGTTCCTTGGTCGGCTCGTGCCCCTCGGGAATGAGGTAGGGCTTGACCGCGCGGAACGCGTCGAAGAACGGCTCCATGTTGACGATGAGGTCCTTCTCGACCGGGAGCCCCTTGATGGGTTCGATCGAGATTTCCGAGCCGAGGTCCTTGACCAGCACCTTGCAGGCGAGCCGGTTCGCGCCGTTGATCCGCATGGCGTCCGAGCCGCACACGCCGTGCGCGCACGAGCGCCGGAAGGACAGCGAGCCGTCGAGGTTCCACTTGACGTAGTGCAGGGCGTCCAGCAGTCGGTCGCTGGGGACGAAGGGAACGGCGAAGCTCTGCCAGTACGCCTTGTCGCTCTCCTCGGGGTTGTAGCGCCTGATCTTCAGCGTGATGGTCCGCCCATCCGAGGTACTGGGACTGGCGCCGGCCGGTACAGTGGTTGATAGATCGTCTGTGACAGTCACGCCGGACCTTTCTCACATCGGACCCACAAGGCGGGTCGGCAAATCATAGACCGTGCCGCCGGTCTCCCGACCGTCGGTGCCTCGCCCCCGAGCCCGGAGGAATACCGGGCCCGGGATCGTGGCCGCCGTCCGGGAGTGCCGGGGCACGCTGGTGCGGGTACGGGTGGCCGTGCTGATCAGCACCCTTACGACGTCTTCCTGTCTCTTTTCAGCCGTCTTCCCGCGGCTGCCGCCCCGAGTACCCTCCCGCGTTTTCCCGCGGTCGTCGAGGCAGCGGCATCACCGCGCGGAACGGGTGGCCGGCCAGGTCCTGGCGGGGTCCCGAGCACCGGGGTCGCGTCCCGCCAGGACCGCCCGCCACCCGGCGCGCGGTTGGTAGCGGTCAGTACTTGCGTTCCATGGGCTGGTAGCGGGTCATCGCCACCGGCTTGTAGTCCAGCCGGATCTCCGAGTCGGGCGAGGCGGCGGCCAGCGGCCCGGAGCGGTAGGCCATGGTGTGCCGCAGGAAGTTCACGTCGTCACGGTTGGGGTAGTCCTCGCGGGAGTGCCCCCCTCGGGACTCGTTGCGGGCCAGGGCACTGGTGACCAGGCATTCGGCGAGGTCGAGCAGGAAGCCCAGCTCGACCGCCTCCAGCAGTTCGGTGTTGTAGCGGTGGCCCCGGTCGGTGACGCCGACGTTCTGGTAACGGGCCTTGAGCCCGGCGATGTCGCCGACCGCCTGCTTCAGGGTCGCCTCGGTCCGGTAGACCGACGCGTTGACGTCCATCGTCTCCTGGAGTTCACGGCGGATCGCTGCCACGTTCTGCGTCCCGCTGCCGTCGCGCAGCCGGCTGAGCAGGCCTTCGACGAAGGCTGCGGGATCGTCCGGGAGCTCGGCGTGGGTGGGGACCTCGTTCGCGTGCGCTGCCGCGGCGATGCCGGCGCGACGGCCGAAGACGTTGATGTCCAGCAGCGAGTTGGTGCCGAGCCGGTTCGCGCCGTGCACGGAGACGCACGCCACCTCGCCCGCGGCGTAGAGCCCCGGGACGATGTCGGTGTTGTTCCGCAGCACCTCGGCGTTGATGTTCGTCGGGACGCCGCCCATGGCGTAGTGGGCGGTCGGCTGGATCGGGATCGGGTCCGTGTAGGGCTCGATGCCCAGGTAGGTACGGGCGAACTCGGTGATGTCCGGGAGCTTCGCGTCGAGCTGCTCCGGGGGCAGGTGCGTCAGGTCGAGGTAGACGTGGTCGCCGTCGACGCCGCAGCCGCGGCCGGCACGGATCTCGGTGTAGATGGCCCGGGCCACCATGTCCCGGGGGGCGAGGTCCTTGATGGTCGGCGCGTAGCGCTCCATGAAGCGCTCGCCGTCCTTGTTGCGCAGGATGCCGCCCTCACCGCGGGCACCTTCGGTGAGCAGGATGCCCATCTTCCAGATACCGGTCGGGTGGAACTGGTAGAATTCCAGGTCCTCCAGGGGCAGCCCGCGCCGGAAGATGATGCCCATGCCGTCGCCGGTGAGCGTGTGCGCGTTCGAGGTGACCTTGAAGACCTTGCCGAAACCGCCGGTGGCGAACACCACGGACTTGGCCTGAAAGACGTGCACCTCGCCGGTGGCCAGCTCGTAGGCGACCACACCGGCGGCAACACCGCCGTTCAGCAGCAGGTCCAGCACGTAGAACTCGTTGTAGAACTCGATGTCGTGCTTGACACACTGCTGGTAGAGGGTCTGCAGGATCATGTGGCCGGTGCGGTCGGCGGCATAGCACGAGCGGCGGACGGGCGCCTTGCCGTGGTCGCGGGTGTGGCCGCCGAAACGACGCTGGTCGATGCGGCCCTCGGGGGTCCGGTTGAACGGCAGGCCCATCTTCTCCAGGTCGAGGACCGCGTCGATGGCCTCCTTGCACATGACCTCGGCGGCGTCCTGGTCGACGAGATAGTCACCACCTTTGATCGTGTCAAAGGTGTGCCATTCCCAGTTGTCCTCCTCGACGTTGGCCAGGGCCGCGCACATGCCGCCCTGCGCCGCGCCGGTGTGGGAGCGGGTGGGATACAGCTTGGTCAGCACGGCGGTGCGACACCGCTTGCCGGATTCGAGTGCCGCGCGCATGCCCGCGCCGCCGGCACCCACGATGACCGTGTCGAACTTGTGAATCTGCACCGCTTGGACCTCCGCCTTCCCAGGCGCTATCAGGAGATGTTCGGGTCGAACGTGAAGATGACCAGTGATCCCAGGGAGATCACCAGGAACGCCGACACGTACAGCAACATCTTCAGCCAGAACCGGGTCTGTGGCCGCTCGGCATAGTCGTTGATGACGGTGCGCAGGCCGTTGGTCCCGTGCAGTTCGGCCAGGACGAGCATGAGCAGGTCCCAGGTCCGCCAGAACGGCGAGGCCCAGCGGCCCGCGACGAAACCGAAGCCGATCCGCTGCACACCGCCGTCAAGAATGTTCATGATGAACAGGTGGCCGAGCACCAGGAAGACCAGCAGGATGCCGGAGACCCGCATGAACAGCCACGCGTAGAGCTCGAAGTTCGTCCGTGCCTTGGTGCGTACGGGCCGGCGTTGTGGGCTGCGCGGAGCCTCGATGGCCGGGGCGGCCGCGCCGTCGATCGTTGTCGCCATCAGGACGCGCTCCCGAACAGGGTCTCGACCGTGTGTTTCAGCATGTAGAAGGTGCCCGGAACGACCAGGATGACCCACAGTACGATCTCGGTGTACAGCATCTGGCGCTGGAAACGGGGGCCGGACGCCCAGAAGTCGATCAGCACGATCCGGATCCCGTTGAGCGCGTGGAAGAGAACCGCCGCTACCAGCCCCACCTCCAGCAGGTTCACGACCGGGTTCTTGTACGTCGCGATCACGGTGTCGTAGGACGATGGGGACACCCGCACCAGCGCGGTGTCCAGGACGTGGGCGAACAGGAAGAAAAAGATCAGTACGCCCGTGATCCTGTGAGCAACCCAGGACCACATACCCTCGCGGCCGCGGTAGAGCGTGCCCGCTGGTGCCTTCGGCACTGAAAGCTCCTCCGGACCGGCCTTCCGACAGGCTGGTCCTGATGATCCGTCCGATGACTCATGGTGGCTTGTCCGGCCAAAGATGACACGGCTGTCATGGCCCCGCCAGTTCACGAGCGTGGCACAGGGGGCCGCGCTCGAGCCGATGATCCGGGCAGTGATCTGACGGGCAGGCAGCTCGCGTCACCGAGGAACCAGGGCACCCGGAGACATCATGATGTGGACGACGGTTTGTGTGCACCCGATGCTAGTGCTGGCCTCCTGGCGGGGCATGCCGGCTTCCGTGACACTTAGGTGAGGTATGTCACAGATAGTGATCGTCTTCATTGTGTGACGAAGCGCTCTGAAGGGTAAGGGGCCTCGCCATCAGGGGCCTCTGCCGGAGGCGCGGCATCGTGACATCAGACCCCTCCGGCAGGCGGCGGTGCTCCGCCGGACGGCGGAGGGGGCGGTGGCTCGGTGGGCGGTGTCGATGGTTCCTGCGTTGGAGTCCTGGAGGGCGGGCTCGTTGGCGAGGCCGGAGCGGTCGGGCTCGCGCCCACCTGCGTCGGCGAGGGGGTCACGGGCGGCGGCTCGGTCGCGGTAGGCGGCGGCTCGGCCGGCGTGCTTGCTACGGGCGGTGACGATGGGCGGGAGGTGGGGATCCTGTCCACTCCCACCGGGGCTTTCAGGCTGGACGTGAGCGCGGAGGGGTTGACGCTGTGCTGCCCGGCGACCCCGCTCACCGACGGGCTGGTGTCCCCGCCAGGCTGCAACTGCACGTCGGTCTCGGGACCCGAGCGGAGCACCGTACCGATCACGAGCGCCACACATATGACCACGGACGCGGCCACCGCCGCGAGCGCACCGCGACGCAGGGGAGTTCTGTCACGCCACCAGCCGGTTGACGTTCGTCCACTTTCCAGGTGATCATGAATTGTGCTGTTGCCGGGCGGGCCACCCACAGCACTGCTGGTAACCGGTAGCAGACCGTCATCGGGGTCGTCCTGGCTGCCGACGCCGTACCCGCCGAAGTCGAACGGGGGCGGGGTGAACCGGTTGCCGGCCAGGGTGGTTGCGGCTGAGGTGTCCAGCAGCGGGGCGCCGCCGACGCGCGTCCGGACCGCCACCGCGGTCGCCGGCTCCTCAGGACTGCCAGCACGGTCACGCCGCGCGGACGTCGCCGGGGCGCTGGCCGCCCGGCCGGTGCTCGGCGCGTCCGTTCCCGCCGTCGCGGCGGCGGCCGCCCTCCTGGCGACCAGCGTCCCGGCCTCGGTCGGATCCTCGGCCGCGCCGCCGGCCATCGGGCCGCCATCCTCGGCCGGGCCGCCCACCGACCGGTCCACGGTCGCCGGGCCGGCCGTGGGCGCGCCGGTGACGGGAGGAGTTGCCCGCGGGCCGCGGACCCGCGCGTCCCCGCCGGATGCCGGATCGCCGCTGGCGTGCTCCACGGCACCCACCGCGGGCCCGGGGCCGGACTTCCTCGCCGCGTCCGCCACCGCTTCGGTCACCGGTTCCGCGTCGGATCCGGTGACCGAAGCCGGCACAGGCACGACCCCGCCCGCGATCGGGCGCAGCCGCCGACGTACCTCGGCCACGTCCGGCCTGCTCTCGGCCGGCCGGTCAAGCAGGTCGCCGAGCAGGCCGTGCAGGGGGCCGGCAAGTTGGAACGGGCGCCGGCGCCCCTCCACCACAGCGGTCAGAACGGCGTAGGTCTCCGGCCCCTCGAACGGCGGCTGCCCCTCCACCGCCGCGTACAACGTGGCACCCAGCCCCCACAGGTCACTCGCGGGGGTGCCGGAGGAGCCACGCACCCGTTCCGGGGCGATGTAGGCGGGGGAGCCGACGAGCGCCCCCGTGCCGGTGAGGGTCGAGTCGCCGTCGGTGGCCGCGATGCCGAAGTCGGTCAGCCGGACGTGGCCGTCCCGGCCGAGCAGCACGTTGCCGGGCTTGATGTCGCGGTGCAGCACGCCCGCCGAGTGGGCGGCGGCGAGCGCTTCGATGAGTGTCAGCCCGATGGCCGCCACCTGGTCGGGCGGCAGCGGCCCCTCGGCACGGATGACCTCGCCGAGGCTGTCGGCGTCCACCAGCTCCATGACGATCCAGTGGCGCTCGGCCTCTTCGACCACGTCGTAGACGGAGACGATGGCCGGGCTGTTCAGCCGGGCGAGGGCGCGGGCCTCCCGCAGCACCCTCGCCCGCAGCCCGTCGCGCTCGACCTGCGAGCCGGTATGCGGAATCAGGATTTCCTTGACCGCGACCGGGCGCTGGAGAAGCTCGTCCTCACCGCACCAGACGACACCGGCACCACCTCGCCCGATAGGTGTATCCAGACGGTAACGTTGAGATACGTATCGGGGTGTGTTGTGGCGCGCGGGGTCTCCGGGCGGCGGTGCCGATCTGGCCATCACCGTCAAGTCTTGCAGATGCACGGGCGGACGTGCAGAGAGCCCTCATCTGGCCTGGCCCGGCGCGCATGGTCGGACACCGGCCCGGAAGCGGCCCGGACGGATGTTCAGGGGCCGGGCCGGAACGTCGAGAAAAGTTGCCACATCAACGGAAGGTCCGTTTCCCAGCGGGAGTCCGCGGTACGCCAGTACAACGCGTAGCCATGGCCATTGCGCACAAATCCCCGATTGAGAACGTGTACCGTCTTTCCGCCTGATGCGTGCGTGAACTCCCAGTCCGCCTGAATTGCCCCGTCCCCGCCGTCACTCGGTGCGATCTTCACCCGTCGGTAGTCGGGCACCTGGGCGCTCAGACCGTCCTCGTGCGCCGTCCAGTCCGCCAGCGCGGACGGATTGGCCTGCTGGGTGACGTCGATGTGCAGGTAGGCGCCGGTTTGCGGATTGGTGAAGTTTCGCCCTTCGTTTCCGGGCGCGGGCCGTTCCTCCCAGCCATCCGGATAGGCGATCGACCAGCCCGACGGGCCAGAGTAGGTACGCCAGCCCGGCGGCGGGGGCGCCGGCGTGCTGTCCAGCGGGGCCACCCCCGGATCGGCTGTGACCGTGGCAGCCGTGATGCTCGCGCCAGGTGACGCCTGGGCGGAGGTCGGCGGGCCGGTGATCGTGGGAGTGGCCTGACCCGTGGTGGTCCCGCCCGAGGCCCCCTGGCCGGTCGCGGCCGCGGCCGGCAGCCGGCCCGCCCCTAGCCGGTCCGGATCCGATGTCAGCGCCGCCGCGAGGACGATGACCGTACCCGCCAGCACCGCCGCGAGGACCGCGGCAATCATGCCGAGGCGCCGGCGGTTGGGCCGGTCGGCCGCCGCGGCGCCCGTCAGCCCCGCGACGCCCGGCTCGCCCGGCTCGGCGGCCGTGGTCGTCCTGGCCGTCCGGACGGACCCGGGCGTCTGAGCCGCTCCGGTGGTTGCTGCCGCCGCGGCTGTTCCCGGCGTTGCCGCTGAACTGACCGTCCCAGCCGGTTCAGCCGGTTCGGATGTCTTCGCTGGTCCGGGACGCGCGGTAGGAGGCTGATCTTGGAGGTCGGCCGGCGGGGTGGCAGTCCCGGTCGGTTCGGCCGCTGTTTTCGCTGGCCCGGAGCGTGCGGGGGGAGCCTGCTGTCGGGTGTGGGCCGGCGGCGTGGCCGGCTCCTCGGTTTTCCCGGCAGGGGACGTCGCCGGTTCCCCGGCAGGGGACGTGGCCAGTTCCTCGGCGGGAGGCGCGGCCGGCTGCCGGGCGGCGGCCGCGGCGCTTACCGCCGCCTGGATGTCGGGAGCCGGGGCGTCCAGTGTCGGAATGTCGAGTGCCGGGGTGTCGACGGGACGGCCGGCCCGCTGGTGACCGGCTTCGGTGCTGTCGGGCGTGGCGTCACCGGCGGGGGCGGTGCCGCCGGCCGGCGGGGTGCTGCCGCCTGCCGCGGGGCTGCCAGCGGTGGGGCCGCCAGCGGTGGGGCTGCCAGCGGTGGGGCCGCTGGTGGATGTCGGTGTCGCGCCCACCGGGTCGTCTGCCCCGGTCGTATGCGCCGGATCCTCTCCAGCGGGGACGGTGCCCGCCGGGATCGTGCCGGGCGCGGCGCCGCTGTGGCCCGCCGGTGCTCGCGGCGGACGCTCACGGTCGGTACGGCCCGCGCGGGTGCCTGGCAGCCGCCGGGAGGCCTCCCATTCGCTGACCTTCCGCAGCCGTCGCCGGGTCAGGGACAGCGACGGGCGGTCAGCGGGCTGCACCGCCAGGAGGTCGGCGAGAATCGGCGCGAGGGCCCCGGCCAGCCGGAAGGGATGGCGTCTGCCCTCGACGATCGCCGTCAGTGTCGCGATGGCGCTGTCGCGCTCGTAGGGAGTGCCACCCTCGACCGCGGTGAACAAGGTCGCGCCCAGCGCCCAGATGTCGCTACCCGGGCCGCCGGCCTCCCCACGAGCCCGTTCCGGGGCGATGTAGGACGGTGAGCCGAGCAGGATGCCGGTGCGGGTCAGGGTCGGATCCCCGGCGGACAACGCGATGCCGAAGTCCGTCAGCCGGGCGCGCCGGTCCGCGCTGATCAGAACGTTCGCCGGTTTGACGTCCCGGTGGACGATCCCGGTCCGGTGCGCGGCCTCCAGGGCGTAGGCGAGGCTGATGCCGATCCGGGCCACCCGCTCACGCGGCAACGGGCCCTCGTCGTAGATGATCTCTGCCAGGGAGCGGCCTTCCACGAGCTCCATGACGATCCACGGGCGGCCGTCCGCCTCGAGCACGTCGAAGACCGGGACAAGCCCGGGATGTTGGACCCGGCCGGCCGAGCGCGCCTCGCGCAGCACCCGCTGGCGCAGGATCGCCCGCTCGTCGGCGGAGATCGACGGTGGGAGGCGGATCTCCTTGACGGCGACGTCCCGCCGCAGCAGTTCGTCGGTGGCCGCGTACACCACACCGAAACCGCCGCGGCCGAGTTCGGCGCCGAGCCGGTAACGACCCGCTACGAGCTGGCCGGAATCCGGTTCCTGTCCGGTTTTCGACGTCGGGTGGCGTTCGAGCGGCATCCGGCCGTCCCACCTCCTCGTGGACTTTGCTCGTGGACTTTGCTCGTGGACATTGCTCGTGGACATTGCCCATGGGCTTCGCTCGTGGACATTGCCCGTACTCGTGGACATCGCCCGTGGACGTCGCTCGGCCTACTTCATCACACGTCGACCGCACCGGTTCAGAGCGCGTTGTATACCGGCGTCACGAGCTATCCAGCAGGGGACGTCCAGCGCGGAGTGTCACGGAAGGCGCCAGACGTACACGCCACCGGTGAACTCCGGCGGCTGCCCGGTCAGCGACGTCACCGTGTCGCGTAGGCCGTCCCGGTGCCTTGCCGGGCCGAGCACGACCGCGCGCATACCGAGCTCGGCGAAGTCGGCGCGGCTTCGGGCGATCTGTGCCGGGGTCACCGGACCGGTGAAGCTGCCACTTTCGATGTCTTCAAGTAACTGAGCTGTCACCGTCGGCTTTTTTCCGCCCATGTAGGCCTTCCCGTCGTGGCCCGGACCGATGAAGTAGCCGCCCGGCATCGAGAAATGGAAGTCCGCCACGGTCTGCCAGGACATCGCGGTTGCCCGCAACCCGGTCGGATAGGGCAGGAGAAGCACGTTGGAGCCGGCCGGAAGGGTTTTCACGGCGTCGGTGGTGAAGAACGCGGGCACGTCGGGTGAGCGTTCGACGGTGTACGGCCGAGGAATCAGTGGGAGCACGCAGACCACGGAAAGGGCCACCGCTGCCGGGACACCGGCGGCTGCGAGCCGGGCGGGCAGACGGTCCAGGGCGCAGGCGAGCACGAGCCCGGCCATCAGGGCGGTGCCAAGGGAGAACCGGTTCGGCAGGGCGGCCTCGAAGACCGGCAGGCCGGCGACCAGGCCCCAGGGCAGTCGCAGGCCCGTCTCCACGTTGTTGACCAGCAGCGTCTCGCCCAGGGAGAGGACCGCCAGCACCGTGCCGGTGAGCCCGGCTATCCGTATCCGCAGGTCGTGAAAGCCCAGGACGACGGTGCACACGCACACGATCAGCAGGGGCCAACCGAGGAAGTTCATGTACTCCGACGCGCCGCCGGGGAACTCGGCCGCCCGCGTGCTCTGCGCGGATGTCGCGAGCCACTGGTGTTCGGAGGGGACGTACAGGCCGGTCAGGTCGCTCTTGAAGAAGTTCGCCAGGAACGGGCTGCCGTGGGCCCGCAACGACCCGAGGAACTGGATGCTCAGCGGCACCGCGGTCAGCGCCAGGCAGGTCAGGAAGGCGATCGCGAACGTGCGCAGCGGCCCGCCGGCCAGGCGGAGGTACTCCGGCCGGCTCACCAGCAGCAGGACGATCCCGACAGCGGCCGTCACCGCGGTGATGAACAGCACCTCTTCGCCGGTCAGCAGTTGCAGGCCGACGCCGACGCCGAGCGGTACGCCGGTCCGTGCCGGCCGGTGCGTCCCCCGGACGGCGTCCACGACAAGGCCGAGCAGCAACGGTACGGCCGGCGCCAGAGCCAGGCTGAGATGCCCTGTCCCGGCCGCGACGAGCGCCGGCGAGAAACCGTAGACGAGCCCGGCCACGTAGGCCGCCGCGGTACGCACCCGCAGTTTCCGCGCGAGCAGGTAGGCGCTGAACGCGGACAGCGAGAACGCCAGCATGACGAGCAGGTTGTAGGAGGCCACCGGTCCGGCGGCCCGGGTCACCGGCGTCAGCAGCAGGCCGGGGACCAGTACGGACGTGTTCCACAGCGCGTTTATCCCCTCCGGCGCGTTCGCCAGGTGCGTGACGAAGGGGTTCGACAGGTGCGTGACGGCGTGCGCGGTATGCGCCAGCCACCAGCAGTACAGAGAGGTGTCGTTCGGGTTACCGGAGATGATGTTCCGGGTCGGGTCGGACCACACCCGGGCGGTCAGCAACAGGGCCAGCAGGAGATAGCTCGACCCGATCAGGGTGTGTGTCCGGAGGCGCCCGCGCCGCCGCCCGCGTACGGCCGTACCGCCGGTCGCGGCCGGCTCCGTGACCGGTGTTGCGCCGGGCTCTGGGGCGGGCGCGGCCCGGCGGACGGTCAGCGGCGTGGCTTTCTCCCCGGCCGCAGGCGTGTCCGTGTCGGCGGGATCCAACGCGTCCTCCTGTGGCCGACAACGTGTGAGCGCGGCCATACCGTCCGTTTATCAGGGTGTCGTTTGTTGATTGAATGCTCTGCCCGTGACCGTTCTTACTCTGCGAATCAGCAGCATTACATCAGTCGCTGTCACCGCAGGTCCGACAGTCGCCGTCCGGACAGCCCTCATCCGGAGAGGCGTCATCCGCAGAGGCGTCGTCCTCGACACCGGGAGCCCTGTGACCGGCGGGCCGACAGCAGCGATCATGTTTTCCGCATGGCCGGCAGCCCGGGCCGGCGAGCGCCGGGCAGGCCTGGGCCGCGAGCGTGTTTCTCCGCATGGCCGGGAGTCGGCTTCCCGGGGCGTCCAGGTGGGGCATGCTGGACTGTGCGCTGTCACCCGGGAACGGGTCCGGGCCGCCGGGAGGTGTCGCATGGCAGCAGGAAGCGCTCCTGGGGGTGGTCCCGAGGGCGGCACCGGAGCTGGTCCCGTGATCGGTTCCGTGGACGGCATCACGGCTGGTCCCGCGGGCGCGTCCGCGGTGGATGCCGTCGACTGGCGGTGGCTGCGGGCCGAGGCGGCCCGGGTGGCGGCCTGTGCGTACGCCCCGTACTCACGGTTGCATGTCGGTGCCGCCGCCGTGGTGGACGACGGCAGACTGGTCGTGGGCTGCAACGTCGAGAACGCCTCCTACGGCCTCACGCTGTGTGCTGAATGCGTGCTGGTGGGCGCTCTGCACACCGCAGGCGGTGGTCGGCTGGTGGCGTTCGTCTGCGTGACCGGCACCGGTGCGCCGGTGCTGCCCTGTGGCCGCTGCCGACAGTTGCTGTACGAGCACGGCGGCCCGGATCTCCTGGTGGCGACGGCCGGTGGCCCGCGCCGGCTGGCGGATCTGCTGCCGGATGCCTTCGGCCCCGCCGACCTGCCATCCGCCGACCTTCCACCGCCCGCCGCCCGCGCCACCAGTACGGGCGCAGACACCGGACGGGACGCTGGCGCAGGCCAGGACGATGGTGACTTTCGGTGACTTTTCACGTCGTCGACCTGATCCGGACGAAGCGGGACGGCGGCCGGCTGCCCGACGCGGCCGTGGACTGGCTGATCAGCTCGTACACGGCGGGCGCCGTCCCCGACGAGCAGATGGCGTCCTATCTGATGGCCGTGGTGTGGCGCGGCATGCGGCCGGCGGAGCTGTCCCGATGGACCGCGGCGATGGTCGCCAGCGGCGAACGGCTCGACCTGTCCGGGCTTGGCCGCCCGACCGTGGACAAGCACTCGACCGGCGGTGTCGGCGACAAGGTCTCGCTGGTCCTGGTGCCGCTGGTGGTGGCCTGTGGCGCGGCGGTGCCGCAGCTCGCCGGCCGCGGGCTCGGCCACACCGGCGGGACCCTGGACAAGATGGCGGCCATCCCCGGCTGGCGGGCCTCGCTGGCCCCGGAACGGATGCGGTCGGTGCTCACCGACGTCGGCGGGGTCATCGCCGCCGCGGGCGCCGGCCTGGCCCCGGCGGACCGGAAGCTGTACGCGCTGCGGGACGTGACCGGCACGGTCGAGTCGATCCCGCTGATCGCCTCGTCGATCATGAGTAAGAAGATCGCCGAGGGGACGTCCGCGCTGGTGCTGGACGTCAAGGTCGGCTCGGGCGCCTTCATGACGGCCCAGGCGCCGGCCCGGGAGCTCGCAGAGACCATGGTCGCCCTGGGTGACGTGGCCGGGGTGCGCACGGAGGCGCTGCTGACCGGCATGGACACCCCGCTGGGGCGGACCGCCGGCAACGCGCTCGAGGTCGACGAGGCGGTGGCGGCCCTGCGCGGCGGCGGCCCGGCCGATCTGGTCGAGGTGACGGTCGCGCTGGCCAGGCGGATGCTCACCCTCGCCGGGCTGGCCGGCGGCCCGGACCCGGCGGACGTCCTCGCGGCGGGCCGGGCCCACGACGTGTGGCAACGGATGGTCACCGCGCAGGGCGGCGATCCGGACGCGCCCCTGCCCGTGGCCCCGCACGTCGAGACACTGCCCGCGCCCGCGACCGGTTTCCTGCGCCGGCTGGACGCCCGCGCCGTCGGCCTGGTGGCCTGGCGGCTGGGGGCGGGCCGGGCCCGCCAGGACGACGAGGTGTCGGCGGTCGCGGGCGTGCGGTGGTTCGCCGGCCTCGGCGAGCGGGTCGTCGCCGGGGCACCGCTGCTGGAGCTGCACACCGACGACCCGGCCCGGCTGGCCACCGCCCGGGCGGCGCTCGCCGACGCCGTCGAGATCGCGGACACGCCGCCGTCCGTTCAGCGGCTCGTCCTCGACCACGTCCACCTGTAGACGGACTACCTGCAGGCGCTGGCTGGCGGACGCCGGTCACCGGCATCCCGGATGCCTACCGATGATTTTCGCCGGTGACTTCTGCCGACAGATCTTTCCTTGGTTCCCCGTCCGTTTCGGTTCTTTCTGGCGGATTCTCCTGGGTGGCTCCCCCGAGTGGATCTCCGTTGCCGGGATTCGCTGGTAGATCCTCTGTTCGGCCCGCCGGCTGGGCGCAGGACCTGGGGATGACGGCCGCGCCTTCGGATATATGTTCGGACGATGACCGTGTCCGTGCCGTCCCCGCCCACGCTGGAGGCCATCCGGCGGGTGCCCAAGGTGCTGCTGCACGACCATCTCGACGGTGGGCTGCGGCCGGCGACCGTCGTCGAGCTCGCGGACGAGGTGGGCTATGGCGGGCTGCCCACCACCGACGCGGACAAGCTCGCGACCTGGTTCCGCGGCGGCGCCCACAGTGGGTCTCTTGTGCGCTACCTGGAGACGTTCAGCCACACTGTCGGGGTGATGCAGACCCCGGGTGCGCTCGCCCGGGTCGCCCGCGAGTGCGCCGAGGATCTTGCCGCCGACGGTGTCGTCTACGCCGAGGTCCGTTTCGCCCCGGAGCTGCACGTCGAGCGGGGGCTGGCGCTCGACGCGGTGATCGAGGCCGTCATCGACGGGTTCCGGGCCGGCTCGGCCGGTACCGGGCTGAAGATCCGCGCCCTGCTGACCGCGATGCGTCACGCGGCCCGCTCGCTGGAGATCGCCGAGGCCGCTGTCCGATGGCGGGACCGGGGGGTCGTCGGTTTCGACATCGCCGGGGCCGAGGCCGGCTACCCGCCGACCCGCCACCTCGACGCGTTCCAGTACATGCAGCGGGCCAACGGCCACTACACGATCCACGCCGGGGAGGCGTTCGGGCTGCCGTCCATCTGGGAGGCCCTGCAGTGGTGCAACGCCGACCGGCTCGGCCACGGCGTCCGGGTCACCGACGACATCACCGTCGACACCGACGCGAACGCGATCCTCGGGCAGCTGGCCAACTACGTTCGGGACGTCCGCGTGCCGTTGGAGATGTGCCCGACGTCCAACGTGGACACGGGCGTGTGCGCGAGCATCGCCGAGCATCCGATCGGCCTGCTGCGCAGGCTGCACTTCCGGGTGACGGTCAACACCGACAACCGGTTGATGAGCGGGGTGACGCTGTCGAGCGAGTTCGCCGCGCTGGTGGACGCCTTCGGGTACGGATGGCCGGACATCCGGTGGCTGACGGTGAACGCGATGAAGTCGGCGTTCATCCCGTTCGACCAGCGGCTGACGCTCATCAACGACGTGATCAAGCCCGGGTTCGCGTCGGTGTGTGGCGATGGGTGACCCGCAGCCCGCCCCGTCCGCTCCAACCGGCCCGGACGCCGGCTCCGGGCGGGCCGGGGCGCCCGGCGGTGCCGTGACCGGGCCGGACGGGCGCCCGCGCTGCCCGTGGGCGCTGTCCGCGCCGGAATACGTCTCCTATCACGACGACGAATGGGGACGCCCGGTCCGCGACCGAGCCGGGCTTTTTGAACGGCTCAGCCTGGAGGCGTTCCAGTCCGGTCTTTCCTGGCTCACCGTCCTGCGTAAACGGGACGCCTTCCGGGTCGCGTTCGCGGATTTCGACCCGGTGGCCATCGCGGCTTTCGGCCCGGCCGACGTCGAACGGCTGGTGGCGGACGCGGGAATCATCCGCAACCGCCGGAAGATTCTCGCGACAATCACCAACGCCCGGGCGCTGCTGGCGCTGGACGGGTCGTTCGAGGAACTGATCTGGTCGTTCCGGCCCGTGACCACGGCCGTGCCGCTGGTAACGACGGACCTGCCGGCGGCCACGGCCGAGTCGGCGGCGCTGGCCCGGGAACTGAAATCCCACGGCTTCGTCTTTGTCGGCCCCACGACAGCGTATGCGCTGATGCAGGCGTGTGGTCTGGTCAACGACCACCTCGCGGCCTGCGCGGTCAGGAGCTTGGGGGGCTGACCGGCCTCCGCGTCGCCGGTGTCTGTGAGCCTCTCCGCGCTCCGGCCGCGCCGCGCGTGAACCGGCCGCACCGGGCCGCTCCGCTACCATGGCTGATCATGTCGGACGTGATGGTACTTGCGATTGTCAGTGTTGTCGTCACCGGCATCGGCGCGCCGGGAATCACCGCTTTCTCCGGCCGTATGGAAACACGACGATCACATCGTCTCGCCGTTCAGAAAGAATGTCGTGACGTGTTGGACTTCGCCGCCGAGCAGCTGACCCGGTCCCAGCTGGTAACTGCCTACTGTATTTCACTGTGGTCCCGGGGAATCATGGATGGCGACGACGAGGCGATAGAATATCTGAAGCGCCGGAACCACGCGAACGAAATGGCCCGGACCGCCTACGGGCGGCTGCGCGTCAGATTCGGTCCGACCGCCCCGGTCACCCGTCACTACGACGACGCCGTCGAGTGCATGCGCCGGCTGACCGACGTGCTGCGGGGCTACCGGGCCGGCGACACCTACGGCGCCTGGGAGCAGCAGGCCGGCGCCGAGTCCGCCGAACTGACCGCGGCCGGCAACAAGTTCCTCACCGCCGCGAAGAAGGCCCTCTCCGCCCAGCGGTAGGCGCCGCCGCGGGGCACCGGCGCGATCGCCCGGGAGTGGTTGACGGCGCCGAGCCATCTGCCCGCTGGCGGGGCACCGGCCCTGACGCGGGACCGTGGCGCTGCTCCGGGACAGCGGCCCTGACGCGGGACCCGGCGCTTACTCCGGGACAGCGGCGAGCACGTCCCGGGTGGCGGACATGCCCAGCCTGGTCGCGCCGGCGCCGACGAAGGCGAGAGCCTGTTCGGCGGTACGGATGCCCCCGCTGGCCTTGATCCCGAGCCTGCCGCCGACCGCCGCCGCCATCGCCCGCACCGCCCGCAGGCTCGCCCCGCCCGCCGGATGGAAACCCGTCGAGGTCTTCACGAACTCCGCGCCACCGGCCTCCGCGGCCCGGCAGGCTGCCGTGATGCTGGCGTCCGGCAGCAGTGCGCTCTCGATGATCACTTTGAGGATCACGTGCGGCGGGACGGCCAGCCGCACCTCGGTTATCTCGGTCTCGATCGACCGCCAGTTCTCCTCCATCGCGCAGGCCAGGTCGATCACCAGGTCGATCTCGTCCGCGCCGTCGGCCACCGCCCGGCGAGCCTCCTGCGCCTTGACCGTGGTCAGGTGGGTGCCGTGCGGGAACCCGATCACCGAGGCCACGGCGAACGCCGGGTCGTCCGCCGCCGCCCGCTCGTCCTTCGGCCGACCCCGGCGGGCCGCGGCTGCGGCCAGGTAGACGTGGGTGGGCGCCACACACACCGCGCCGATGCCCAGTTCGGTGGCCTCGCCGCACAGCGCGAGGATCTCCTCCCCGGTCGCCTCGGGGCGCAGCAGGGTGTGATCGATCATCCGGGCGAGTTCGGACCGGCGCGGGGCAGCGGGAGGACCCGGCACCGTCGCACCGGTTCCACCGGTTCCGGCGGGACGGTCCGCTCCGGCTGGAAGGCTCGTCATAGCGTCCATCATTACGGGTGAAGTGGCAGCCGGAGTTCCACCGGGCCAGGTGAAGGCCCTTGGACGGCGGGAGGCAGTTGTGCGGGTCGACGTCGTCGAACATCCTCTGGTGGCAGCGCGGCTGACCGTGCTGCGCGACAGGGGGACGCAGCCGCCGGTGTTCCGCGCGGCGCTGCGGGAGCTGTCCACAATGCTGATCTACGAGGCCGCCCGGGAGTTGCCGGCTGTCCAGCACACCGTGGCCACCCCACTCACCCCGGCCGTGGGCAGCCGGCTGGCCACGGTGCCGATCGTCGTGCCGGTCCTGCGGGCGGGGCTGGGAATGCTGGAGGCGGCCCTCGGCCTGCTGCCCGAGGCCCGGACCGGCTTCGTCGGCCTGGCTCGGGACGAGCGGACCTTCCAACCCCACGCCTACCTGGAGTCACTGCCGGCGAACCTCGCCGACTATCCCGTGCTGCTCCTCGACCCGATGCTCGCCACCGGCGGATCAGCCGCGCACTGCCTGAACCTGCTGGCCGAGCGTGGGGCGAAAGGCATGGTCCTGGTCTGCGTGCTCGCCGCGCCCGAAGGGGTCGCCGCGCTGGACGCGGGCGATTTCGACGTGCGGATCGTCACCGCCTGCGTCGACGAACGGCTGGACGACGACGCCTTCATCGTCCCTGGCCTCGGCGACGCAGGCGACCGCCAGTTCGGCGCGGTCTGATCAGCGGCCGAGGAGGAGCTGACGGACTGCGTCGCCGAGTGTGGCCAGGCGGGTGCCCGCCTCGTGGCGGGTGAGCGCGAGGCTGTCGGCATCCGCCGTTGGCTCGACCGGGACGGTCACTTCCAGGTAGGCCTTGATCTTCGGTTCGGTGCCGCTGGGACGGACGACCACCCGCCCTCCACCCGCCAGCCGAAAAATGACTACGTCCGCGGACAGTACCCCGTCCCCCGCCGTGCCGGTACGGGCAGACCCACCAGCGAGGGCAGGCGTACCTGTTGTCGCGGGCGCGGCGGCCGGTGCAGGCCCGGTGGCCGGGGTGGGTGTGGTGGCGAGGTCGTGGATGTCGAGCACGTCGACGGTGCCGATCCTCGCCGGGGGCTCGGCGCGCAGCGCGTCCATCACGGCGGAGATCCGCGCGCTGTCGGTGACCCGGACGGACACCTGGGCGGTGGCATGCAGGCCATACCGGCGGACGAGATCGTCGAGCCGGTCGAGCAGGGTCCGGCCGCGGCGTTTCTCCGCCGCGGCGATCCCGGCGATCGCCAGGGCCGCGGTGATCCCGTCCTTGTCGCGCACGAGCGTCGGCGCGACCGCGTAGCCGAGCGCCTCCTCGTAGCCGAAGACGAGGCCGGCGTGCGCTCGCATGATCCATTTGAAGCCGGTGAGGGTCTCGAAGCAGGGGACATCGTGCGCGGCCGCGAGCGTCGCCAGCGCGCCCGAGCTCACGATCGTCGTGGCGACCGGGCCGGGCCGGGCGCGCAGCACCTCGTCCGCGAGCAGCAACCCGAACTCGTCGCCGGTGAGGACCCGGCTGCCGACCGCGGCCGCGCAGCGGTCGGCGTCCGGGTCGTTGGCGATGACGACATCGGCGTCCACCGCTCGGCCGAGGGCGAGCACCCGGTCCAGCGCGCCGGGTTCCTCCGGGTTCGGGAACGCGACGGTCGGGAAGTCCGGGTCGGGACGGGCCTGTTCGGCCACCACGAACGGCGCGGCAAGGCCGGCACGGGTGAACACCGCGGTCAGGGTGTCCGCGCCCACGCCGTGCAGCGGCGTGTACCCCACCCGCAGGTCAGCGAGATCGCCTGCGGCCAGATCTCCCGCGGCGAGGCCGGCGGTGGTGCCGGTGCCGGTGCCGGGCGGTCGCAGCGTGGCCGCGGCCGCGGCCACATAGGCGGCGTGGATCTCCGGGCCGAGGCGGATCCAGCCGTCACCAAGGGGGAGGGAGGCGGCCGGTCCGACGGCGTCGATCGCAGCCTCGATCTCGCTGTCGACGGGAGCGACGATCTGTGCCCCGTTCGCCGGATCGTCGGGCGGCGCGCCCAGGTACACCTTGTAGCCGTTGTCGGTCGCCGGATTGTGACTTGCGGTGACCATAATGCCGGCGTCCGCGCCGAGCCGGCGGACGGCGAACGCCAGCACCGGCGTGGGCACCGGGATCGGCAGCAGGGCCGCCCGCACCCCCGCCCCGGCGAGCACCTGGACACTGTCGAGGGCGAACCGTTCACTGCCATGCCGGGCATCCGCGCCCACGACAACCAGCGGAGGCGGGAGATCGCCGTCCGCTGACGCTCCCGGGCCGGCCTGCCGGGGGAGCAGCCAGGCGGCCAGGCCCGCCGCCGTCCGCCGGACGACCGCGGTGTTCATCCCGGCCGGTCCGGCGCGAAGCGGCCCACGAAGTCCGGCCGTGCCGAAGCACAGGGCGCCGGAGAACCGTTCACACAGGGTCTCGAGGTCACCGGTGGCGTGCGCGGCGTCGACCAGGGCGGCCAGTTCGGCCCGGTCAGGCGGCCACGGGTCGTCGGCGATCCACTGCCGGGCCCGGGCGAGCAGGAGGCCCGGGAGGTCCGCGTCATCCCCGGCGGGCGACATGTTCATCCCCGATGGGCCTTTCGCCGCTGGCGGACACGGCCATCCTGGTGGGCGTAGCCATGCCGGCGGGCGCATCCACCTCCACCGCTCAAAGCCTGGTGACGATCGAGGCGAGCAGCGCGCCCATGCGTCCGGCCGCCTCGGCGCCGGCGGCCAGCACCTCGGTGTGGTCGATCGGCTCGTCGGTCATGCCGGCGGCAAGGTTGGTCACCAGGGACAGCGCCAGCACCTCGGCGCCCTCGGCCCGCGCCGCGATCGTCTCGTGCACGGTCGACATGCCGACCAGGTCCGCGCCGAGCGTCCGCAGCATCCGGATCTCGGCCGGGGTCTCGAAGTGCGGTCCGGGCAGCGCCGCGTAGACCCCTTCAGTGAGGGCCGGGTCGGCGGTTCGTGCCAGTGCGCGCAGGCGCGGTGAGTAGGCGTCGGTGAGGTCGACGAACCGCGGTCCGACCAGGGGCGAACGGCCGGTGAGGTTCAGATGATCGGAGATCAGCACGGGCTGGCCGACCGTGTGGTCCGCACGCAGCCCCCCGGCGGCGTTAGTGAGCACCACGGTGGACACGCCCGCGGCGCAGGCCGTGCGGACACCATGGGTGACGACCTGGGGATGATGGCCCTCGTAGGCGTGGACCCGGCCGAGGAACAGCAGGAGATGACGCCCACCAAGGGCGATCGAGCGCACTGTCCCGGCGTGACCAGGGGCGCTCGGCGGCGGGAAGCCCGCAAGGCCGGTGACGGCTACTTCGCCGGTCACGGTTCCGGCCGCGGCCAGCACGTCCGCGGCGGGCAGCCATCCGCTGCCGAGCACGACGGCGACGTCGTGACGCCCGACACCGGTGATCTCGGCCAGTTGGGCCGCGGCAGCCCGTGTGCCTGGGCTGGCCGCCGTCCGTGTGCCTGGGCCAGTCGCCGTCTGCGCGGCGGTGGTGTCCCGCATGCGGTGACTCTAGCCTTCCGGTGCGGCCTCGGTTCTGCCACCGTCCTGCCGCTGCTTCATCCTTGTGACGTCATCCTTGTGGAGTCGCCCTTGTGGCGTCACCGCCCACGCAGGCGACTCAGTAGGTGAGAACCGTCGTTATCGCAGCGGTTTTCACCTACAGTCGCGGAGACCGTAGGTGAAAACGGTCGTCGTGATGACGGTTTCCACCTACGGCTTGCGCGGGAAGGCGCCTTGCCCGGGCCGGTGGTGAATGGCCGTCATCGACAGGCAGATCCGCGACCGGGCTGATCCTCCCGGCTCAGGAACACCTCCCATGTCTGGCGTATCCAATGGGCGATCACCCTGTGAAATTCGAGGCCGGTGTGCTGAAACGCACACCTTCACCGGATCCGGTCCGCCGGCGACAGCCGTCGTCGACGCTGTGATGGTTGTGATTCCGGTGCCGCTGGAACGGTATCCAGGGTCATATGAGTCATGAATCGTGCCACCCGCACCTGGTCAGCGGTGGTCGATGTTCGGCGTGTCCTGGCTGGTGCCGCTTGGGGAACTGCCGCTCCGCGGCGGCCGGTCCAGGCTCACCGACCAGGCGCTGGCAGCGATTACCAGGGCAATCGCGCAGATCTGCCGTACGGTGAGATGTTCGTGGAGTACGGCGAACCCGACGCCGGCACCAACAGCAGGGCTCAGCGCGAGCAACACCCCGAAGGCGCGCGTGTCAATGCGCCGCAGGACGGTCATATCCAGTGCGTACGGGATCAGGGAAGACAGCAGGGCCACCCCGAGACCGGTTACGAGGACGGACGGATGCGCAGCCACGGTGTTTGTGTCGGTGGCGGCGGTGACCGGCGCGAGAATGCAGGCTCCGACGGCCAGCGCCACCGTGAGGCCGCTCCAGTCCGGGAACAGATGCCCGACCCGTTGGTTCAGAACCGTGTACCCGGCCCGGCACAGCGCGGCCAGCACGCCCAGGAGGATTCCTAGAAGGCTCAGCGATGGAGCCGAAGCGGTCAGCAGCAGCACACCCGCCAGGGCCAGTAATGCTGCCGCGAGGTGTTCCAACCGGTGGGACAGGACGATCGACAATGTCAGTGGGCCGAGCAGCTCCAGGGTGGAGGCCACGCCGATCTGCAGGTGACTGATTGCCTGGAAGTACGCCACGTTCATTGCCGCGAGGACAAGACCGAGCGAGATCGCGACCCGCCATTGGTGAACCGCGATCCGACGTGGGCGGGGGCGTACCAGCAATATCATGATCATGGCTGAGAAGGTGAGGCGCATACCGGCCAGAGCCGTGGGACCGACATGGTCGTAGGCTCCCTTGGCCACGGCCGACCCCACCTGCAGACTGGTGATCTGACCCAGTACCAGCACGGGAGCCGCAGCTCTCCCCGCCCGGAACGGATGACTGGTCCTCACGGACCGGGCTGTGTCGGCCACGGCAGCCTGGTCGAGACGGCGTTCTCCTTCTGGAGCGAGCGGATGGTCATCACCGACTGTTCCTGGTCTTTTACGGATCGCTGGTGTCGGTGGTCCGGTCACGTCGGGCCGACGCCTGACGGCCGACGGTTGATCATGATTGTGTGTCAGCTGCCAGGGGGGCCGGCGGCGGGCCGGAAGTCGTGGTCCGGGCGTTCCCGGGTGACCGGGCCGTGCGAGTTGCGGGGCCAGTCCCAGGCCACGCCGTAGTGGAGCCCGCGGGAAAGCTCGACGAAGTCCTTGCGGACGTATCCGAGGCTGCTCGGCACAAGCCAGTGCTCCTCATCCTCCGGGTGCAGCCGGGTCTCCGGGCCGAGCACACCATTGAAATACCAGACCCGAACCGGTGGTGCCGTCGGGTCGAACTGGAGCTGCAGTATGTGTCGACTGTTCTGCTGTGCTTTCGGTACGTAGTTCAGAACTGGTGCCATCTCGCGGTCGGTGTGTACTCGCAGCCGGTACGCGAAGGAAATCCGGTCGCCAGGGGAAAGCGCCGTCGAAAACTCGAGCTCGGTCACCTCGTACCCGTTCGGAGCGAAGGTGGAGCGCCGGACGGCACAGTTCGCCAGCGCTTCGACGGAGATCACCCCGGGGCGCGGGTCGCTGTGATAACGGGCGGTCGCGACGTAGTGATCGACTCCTTCGTCGAGGGCGACCAGGGACCGGAATATCAGCACCTCCGTCGGGATCCGGCCGGAAAGTCGTACCAGCAGCTCGGCCCGGTCGAGGAGAAACCGCGGTCGGCTGGCGTCGAGGGGGTCTGGTGCGCCGCTGCCGGTCAGGTAGTCCTGCCAGCCGGCACCGGTGCCCAGCTCCGCGACCCGCTGCCTGAGCAGGAGCGCGGCCTCGACGGTCCCCCGATAGAACCATTCCCGTACGGTCCGCTCGTGCCGGCCCCGACGGCGGGCGAGCGCGTCTATCCGGGCTGTCAGGGACGGCTCGTCCGGATTCTCGCCGTCAATATTGAAACCGATCTGGGCGCCGGTCCGCAGTTTTTCCTGGGGGATGGCGTGACAGCACTCGGCTATGATGTTCTGTAATGCGGCGGCGCGTTGGTCGTCCGACCATTCTCCAGGCGCCGCGGGCAGCAGCCGTACCAGTGGTGAACTCCTGAGTTTCTCGACGTTCAAACCCGGCCCCGCCGAGAGCGCGACAAGCTCTGCCCTGATCGTCTCGACGGTCAACTGGGTTATGGTGTCGCCGGTCATGGGCAGCCCCGTTCCCGTCCTGGAAACAACCGATCGGACTCCCGGCGGGTCGCGCCGGCCGGGCAGCGTGAACCCGCGCGGCCGCGCGTCGGTTCCGCCGGTGGTGGCGTGCGCCGTGGAGCCTTTCCATCAACGGTAGACGTAATCGCTGGCACATGTGTGTTTTCCCGGTGAGCGCAGACAAGAATAATCACTTTTGCCTGCTTTGTGGCCGGACCCGGACGACCGTCGCCGGGGCGCGGCCACCGGGTGGCCCCGGCCGGCGGGTCGTCTCGGGACGACGGGACGGTGTGGTGCGCCTCGGGCCAGCGAACCGCTGTCGTCGAATCGCTGTCGTCGAATCGCTCCCAGGGACGGCGGTCGGGACGGACAGCGCCACCTGATGTCACCCGCGGTCGTCCGGAGCCGCCCGGTGCGGCGCACGGGCCGGCCGCGCCGAGCGCTCGCGGTGACGGTGGGCGTCGGCACCCGCCTCCCGCAGCCAGCCCGCCGGGCACCGTCTGGCGGAAGGCCAACCCGCCCAGCGGCTCCGCGGACGGCGCCACCCTGCCGGGCGTCGGCTGGCGCATCCGGAGTGGTTCAGCTCTCGCTCCTCGCCAGCACGTTGGCCATCCCGGCAGCGATCCAGTCGGCGATCCCGGCAGGCCGTTGCCGTGACAGCGGTGAACCCGGCGTGAGAATCGCGCATGAGTGGGCCGGGTTTCCCTACGATCTGGCCATGAGCGAGCGTCTGTCGGAGTCCGGCCAGCCGATCAAGCCGGTTTACAGTGCATCCGATCTGCCCACGGGCCTGACGGAGCGCCTGGGTTCACCCGGTGAGTATCCGTTCACCCGGGGCGTCTACCCGACCATGTACACCGGCAAGCCGTGGACAATGCGGCAGTATGCCGGTTTCGGTACCGCCAGGGAGTCCAACGAGCGGTATCACTCGCTTGTCGCCGCGGGCACCGGCGGACTTTCGGTCGCGTTCGACCTGCCAACCCAGATGGGTTACGACTCTGACGACCCGATCGCTCACGGCGAGGTCGGAAAGGTCGGGGTGGCGATCGACTCGATCGAGGACATGCGGGTGCTCTTCGCCGGCATCCCGCTGGACAAGGTCTCCACGTCGATGACCATCAACGCGCCGGCGTCCGTCCTGCTGCTGCTGTACCAGCTGGTCGCCGAGGAGCAGGGCGTCCCCGGCTCGAAGATCACCGGAACCATTCAGAACGACGTCCTCAAGGAATACATCGCCCGCGGTACCTACATCTATCCGCCCGCGCCGTCCCTGCGGCTGATCGCCGACACGTTTGCATACTGCCGCAACGAGATTCCCCGGTGGAACACGATCTCGATTTCCGGCTACCACATGGCCGAGGCCGGAGCCACTCCCGCGCAGGAGATCGCCTTTACACTCGCCAACGGCATCGCCTACGTCCGGGCCGCCGTCGAGGCGGGGCTCGCCGTGGACGAGTTCGCCCCCCGGCTGTCCTTCTTCTTCGTCTCCCGCACGACCCTGCTGGAGGAGGTGGCGAAATTCCGCGCCGCCCGCCGGATCTGGGCGGACGTGATGAAGAACACCTTCGGCGCGACGAACCCCAAGTCGATGATGCTGCGTTTCCACACCCAGACCGCGGGCGTGCAGCTCACCGCGCAGCAGCCCGAGGTCAACCTGGTCCGGGTCGCGATACAGGGCCTCGCCGCCGTGCTGGGCGGCACCCAGAGCCTGCACACGAACTCCTACGACGAGGCCATCGCCCTGCCGACGGTCAAGGCCGCGACGCTGGCGCTGCGCACCCAGCAGGTGCTCGCCTACGAGACGGACGTCACCGCCACCGTCGACCCGTTCGCCGGTTCCTACGCGGTCGAGGCCCTCACCGACGATGTCGAGCATGCCGCCCGTGAGCTCATGGAGCAGGTCGAGAAGCGCGGCGGAGCCGTCGCCGCGATCGAGCAGGGCTACCAGAAGAGCGAGATCGAGAACTCCGCCTACGCGGTCATGAAGGGCATCGAGGACGGCTCGCGCACCGTGGTCGGCGTCAACCGGTTCCGTGCCGAACAGGAGGAGCAGTACGACCCGCTGCGGGTCGACCCGGCGATCGAGGCCGACCAGTCGGCCCGGCTGGCCGCCCTGCGCGCCGACCGCGACAACGCTGAGGTAACCCGCCGGCTGGACGAGGTGAAGGCCGCCGCCCAGGGCAGCGACAACGTCCTCTACCCGCTCAAGGAGGCGCTGCGCGCCCGGGCCACGGTCGGCGAGGTCTGCCACGCCCTGCGCGCCGTCTGGGGGATCTACCACCCCGCCGACGCCTTCTGACCTCGCCGGGCGCGGGCGAAACCCCGGCGGCGTTTCTCGTCACCTTGCGTACCCTCCGGGTACGCGGCGGCTCCTCGACCTTGCCGGGCTTCCGCCCGCATCCCGGCGACCGGGCGCGGGCGAAACCCCGGCGGCCCTGCGACGGCGGCCTTGCGATACCTACCGGGCCGTTCGATATCACAAGGCCGCGCCGGTGGTAGGTAAGTATCACAACGCCAGCCGGCGTCGGCGGCCCTGCCGGGGCCGACCGGCCCGGCGGTGCTACCGGGCGGGCGTGTTCGGTTCTCCTTCGATCGTCCGCAGGATGCCGTCCGCTCCGGCTCCGCCGGACGTCACCCGGGGTCGCGTAGTCTCCGCGGACGCCGCTGAGCAGGATGGCGTGCGCCTCCCGCAGCAACGGGACGCTCAGCGGAAGCCGACGGTCGGGGTCGGGTGTGTGCTCGACCGCGGCCATGTAGTTGAACACCTCCCGGACGTCTGCGCCGTCGTCGCGGGCCGGCTGCTCCGCCTCGAAAAGCACCAGGTCGGAGACGGACGCCTGGGTGCCCTCGATCCGGCTGGACAGCATGGCTTCCCGGCGGATCAGCGCCCGGGCCAGCAGCCGCGTGGACGTCGGAGACGCTCCCGCACGGACGGTGTCCAGGGGAAGGAGCGAGGTCGGGAGCGGTCAGGAGGACGGGTGGGTGTGGGCAGCCGGCGACGGCCCTGCGCGGACGGCGTTCGTGGTGGAAGGCTGGGCGGTGTGCGCGTACATCCAGCATGGAAGGCCCGTCCGCCGGAGGTTCCGCTGGAGCCGGGGGAGTTCACCGAGGTCGTGCTCCGGGGCCGGCTCACCGACCCCGCCGGCCCGGGCGCGTTCACCGCGCGGGCCGAACGGTTCATCGGGCACCGCCTCGGGACGTCCCGCTGGATTCTGCTCACCACCCGCCGCCTGCTGGTCGTCGCGCCCTTCCCCCGGCCCGGTGACTACTTCGACGTTGCCTTCGACCGGCGGATGGTGTCGGCGTCACAGGGGCGCAAGCACGGTGATCTGATCATCATCCCCCTGGTGACCCCCGCCGGCCCCCAGATGCTGCGGGTCCCGGCATCCATCCGCCCCGAAGCCACCCGCTTCATCCGTGCCCTCCGCACCCGCTGACCCGTCCCCCGCCTGTCGGGGCGGGAGACGGGATGGCGGCGGACGCGCGGGCAGACTTGAGGCGGGCGGGGCCCGGGTCGAAATGGCGCTGGCCGGGATGCGGTGTTTCCCGGCTGCCGGCCCGGGTTGGTTCTGGCACGGAGCGTGCCATTCCGTTACAACAGGGACATGACGCAGGGGGAGTCGTTCGTGTTCGTGTTCGTGTCCTACACCAGTGCGGACGAGAAGTGGGCGACGTGGATCGCCTCCGCGCTCGAAGGAGCCGGGCTGGCCGCCCGAGTACAGGTGTGAGATTCCCTGCCTGGGCAGAACTTCGTTGAATGGATGAACACCCAGCTTGCCGGTGCCCGTTGGACGATCGCGCTCTACTCCCGGGCATATTTCGCGTCTGCCTGGTGCACCGCGGAGTGGACCGCGGCGCTGGCCCGTCGCACTCTGTTGCCGGTCCGCCTCGAGCCGGTCGAGCCGCCGGCGACGCTGCAGGTCCTGACCTGGGTGGACCTGTTCGACCTCGACGAAAACCAAGCTCGTGAGCGACTGCTGTACGCGGTCGGTAAACAGGTTCTGCCCCGACTGGCGGCCTTCCCCGGCCGAACCTCTGCTTCGACGGCGACGCCGGTATTTCCCGGCGCTACCGGGGCGGTGGGGCATCTGCACAACGGGGTAGAGCGTTCCGATCCCGCCGTCACCCTCGCCACCGCGCTGAGCCAGCTTGGCTCGACGACACTCGCGGTCCGCTGCGCAGGCATCCGCGCCATGGAACGTGCCGCTACCGCCGAGTCTGCTGACCCAGCTTTGATCGACGAAGTGGCCGAGGTGCTTGAGTCCTTCCTCCGGGGAACCCGTAACGCAAAGGGCGCGCGCCCCGGTGCCGTCGCCCCGGAAGATCTCCTTGCCACGGGGCGCATACTCGTCCGGATCGCCAAGAATCGATCTTTCGACCTGTCTGACGCCTGGCTGAACGGGGCGGATCTTACTGGTGGGCACTTCGCCGGGGCCCGACTCGCTGGTGCAATTCTCGCTAACGTCCGGCTGGTCGGGGCGGATCTCACCGGCGCGGACCTTACTGATGCCCGGCTGGACGCGGTAGATTTTACTGGCGCGAACCTCGCCGGGGCCCGGCTCGACGGATCAATCCTTACCGTCGCCGGGCTGACTGACGCGGACCTCACTAATGCTTTGTTGACTGGTACGCGCTTTATCGGGGCACAGGGGCTGACTCAGGAGCAACTCGAGTCAGCAGAGGGGGACGCAGTCACGCAGCTACCGAGGGGGCTGGTCCGGCCGGTGTCCTGGCGGGCGTAACATTCGCCGGTCTCCACATAGCCGTTCGGTGGGTGAGCCCGGTTGACCACGCCCTATATAGCCGCCCCTTCTGTCCTGGCCAGCGCTGGCCAGGGTCAGGCCGCCCAGGGTAAACGCCGCTGCTGTCACCTCGATGGTGGGACCAGTCGGTGGCTCGCCGTTGGGCAGCGCAGTCTGCGCCATCTACCTGTGTGGCCTTCCCGGGACGCGAGGTGTTTGGACGCGAGCCGGTGCCCCAGGTCACGGGGCCAGGTTCCACAGGGCGTCGAGGGGGAGGGCGGAGAGGCGGTCGCCGAAGGGCAGGGTTTGTTGGCCGGTGTAGAGCACGTAGCCGGCTACGAAGCGTGGGCCGAGCAGGTTGGCGAGGTGGCGCAGGCCGGCGAGGTCCTCGCCGCGGACGGTGGCACCGGCTTTGACCTCGATCCCGACGACACGGCCGTCGGGGGTCTCCAGCAGTGCGTCCACCTCGACCTTGTCCTTCGTCCGGTAGTGGTAGAGGCGGGCGGACTGCTCGTTCCAACTGAGCTGGCGGGCGAGTTCGGTGAGAACGAAGTTCTCGACCATTGGGCCGGCGGTGCCGTCGGGTTCCCCGAGCCGGGCCGCGTCCTGCCCCAGGAGATGGCAGGCTATGCCGCTGTCCACGTATGCCAGCTTCGGTGTGCCGACCGCCCGGTGGGTGTGGCCGGTGGACCAGGCCGGAACCAGCTTGATGAGAAAGACCGCGGACAGCAGGTCCAGGTAGCGGTTGAGAGTGGTTCTGGGGATGCCGGACTGTGACGCGAGCGCGCCGGGTACCAGCAGCCCGCCGGACCGGCTCGCGAGCAGGGCGAGCAGTTGGTGCAGTTCGCCGCGGCGCTGGATGGCGGACAGTTCGGTGACGTCCCGGGCGATGAGGGTGGACAGGTAGGAGTCGAAGAACGCCGTCCGGCGGCGGGGCGAGCGCCGTACCGCTTCGGGATAGCCGCCGCGGACGATGCGTTCGAGGTAGTCGCGACGTCGCAGCGGCGAGGTGCGGCTGAGCCCGGGGCCGTGGGTGAAGGCCGCGTCGACGAAGCGGTCCGGCGTCCCGTCGATCTCTCCCTGTGAGAACGGCCACAGTTCGATGGTCTCGATGCGCCCGGGGAGCGCGTCCGGAAGGTCGCGTAGGGCGAGGATCTGAGCGGAGCCGATCAGGAGGAAGCGGCCGGGCCGGGGATCGGTGTCCACCGCCACCTTGATCACACGGAACAGTTCGGGGGCGAGCTGGACCTCGTCCACGACCAGCAGGTCGTCATGGTCGATGAAGCCTGTCGGGTCGTCGTGCGCGGCGCGCAGCGTGGCGGGGTCGTCGAGCAGGCGGATCAGCGGGTTGGCGGTGGCGGAGGCGGCCAGCCGGGCGAGGGTGCTCTTGCCGGCCTGCCGTGCACCGTTGATCGCGACAACTCTGGTGTCTCCCAGCGCCTCCACGATGAGTGCCTCCGCCTTGCGTCTGATTAGCGCGCCTGATGCGTTCACGCCACCATTATGGTCACTTGGCCGCCGTGATCGTGGTCATCTGGTCGCATTGTTCGTGGACAGTTGGACGCGGGTATCGTGGTCACCCGGACGCTGTCCTTGTGGTCATCTGGTCGGACGGGTCGTGGTGAAATGGACGCTCGGTACGTGGGCGGGTGGCTGGACGCCGCGTGGGCGCTCGGCCGTTGGAATGCTTGATCGTGACGATGCCCTGACGGATCCGTGACGGCACGGCTTCGTGACGGTGGCGGACGGTGGGCGCGAATGTTCGTTCGGTCATGGCGCCGGTGGCCGGTAAGGTCGGTCGCGGTAGAGGCATCGTGATACGGGCGTGCGCGGGCACCTGAAGCAGCCACGGCAGGCCCAGGAACTACAGCGAACGGGCGGAACGGTCGATGAAGACGGCGATGCGGTCACACCTGTGCGGTGCGCTGCGCACGGAGCACATCGGTGCGACAGTTACGGTATGTGGCTGGGTGGCCCGTCGCCGCCAGCACGGCCAGTCGCTGATGTTCGTCGATCTGCGGGACCACTCCGGCCAGGTGCAGTGCGTGGTGGACGGCTCCGTCGACGTCCGCTCCGAGTACGTCGTCGCCGTCACCGCGACGGTGGCGGCCCGGCCCGTGGGGACGATCAACCCCAACCTGGCCACCGGCGAGATCGAGCTGCACGACTGCACGGTGATGGTCCTCTCCGCGGCGCTGCCGCCGCCGTTCCCGATCGACGAGCGGGCGGACTCGGTCGACGAGGCGACCCGGCTCACCTACCGCTATCTGGACCTGCGCCGCGAGCGCATGCAGCGCAACCTGCGCACCCGCTCGGCGGTGCTGGCCGCGCTGCGCTCGGAGCTGGTACCGCGGGAGTTCGTCGAGGTCGAGACGCCGCTGCTGATGCCCTCCACGCCGGAGGGGGCGCGGGAGTTCGTCGTGCCGTCCCGGCAGTTCCCGGGCAGTTTCTACGCGCTGCCGCAGTCCCCGCAGCTGTTCAAGCAACTGCTGATGGTCGGCGGCACCGACCGCTACTTCCAGTTCGCCCGCTGCCTGCGTGACGAGGACCTGCGCGCCGACCGGCAGTACGAGTTCACCCAGCTCGACATCGAGATGAGCTTCGTCGACCAGGACGACGTCCTGGAGGTGATCTCCGCTGCCGTGCTGGCCGCCGCACGGGCCGTCACCGGCGGGACGGTCGTGCCGATCGAGCGGATCACCTGGCACGAGGCCATGGACCGTTTCGGCGTGGACAAGCCCGACCTGCGTTTCGGCCTGGAGCTCGTCGAACTGACCGGGGTCTTCACGGGCAGCGGCTTCCAGGCGTTCGCGGGGGCGCCGTCGGTGAAGGGCATTCGGGTGCCGGGCGGTTCGGCTACCCACAACCGCAAGGCGCTGGACGCGCTGACCGAGCGGGCCAAGCAGCTCGGCGCGAAGGGCCTGGTGTGGATGCGGGTCGGCGCCGGCGGGTCGCTGGAGTCGCCGGTGGCGAAGTTCCTCTCCGCAGCCGAACTGGCCGGGATCGTGAAGGCGACCGGGGGTGAGGACGGCGACCTGCTGCTGCTGGTCGCCGACGAGTGGGCAACGGTCTGCGAGGTGCTCGGCCAGCTCCGTAACGACCTCGGACGCCCGCCGGCCGGCGAGGGCGGGTTCCGTTTCGCCTGGGTCACCGACTTCCCGCTGTTCGTCGGGGTCGACTCGCAGACCGGGCGGCCAAAGCCCGGCCACCACCCCTTCACCCGGCCGCATCCCGACGACCTCGACAAGCTCGAGACCGAGCCGCTGGCCGTGCGCAGCCGTGCCTACGACCTGGTGCTCAACGGCTGGGAGCTCGGCTCGGGATCGATCCGGATCCACGAGCCCGACCTGCAGCAGCGCATCTTCGCCACGTTGGGGATCTCGGCGGAGGAGGCCGACCGCCGGTTCGGTTTCTTCCTGACGCCGTTCTCCTACGGGGCCCCGCCGCACGGCGGTTTCGCCGTCGGTATCGACCGGCTGGTGGCGATCCTGGCCGGCGAGGACAACATCCGCGAGGTCATCGCCTTCCCGAAAACCCAGTCCGGACTCGACCCGATGACCGGCGCACCGACTCCGATCGACGCCCGGCAGGTGCGTGAGCTGGGCATCCGGGTACTACCGACAGCGTAAACGCCTGCCACCTTCACCTGCTACCGCACGCGAATTCCCCTACCTGGCAGGCACGACCGGGTGAAACCGCTTCCGGCGGCGTCCCGGCTGTTTTACGGTTACCTGGCCGCATCACGCGTCGTGTCGTGGGTATGACCGGTGAATCCGCCCCGGACGGGCATCGGGGCCGGCTGGTTCGGCTTCGGGCGGGTTGGTCGTGGATCACGCGCCGGATACGACAGGAGGCCCGGGAATGCAGATACCGTTCTCGCCGTCACCGACGTCCAGTCTCGGTGTCGAGTGGGAGTTGGCGTTGGTCGACCGTCGTACCCGTCAGCTTCGCGGGGCGGCGACCGCCATCCTCGACGAGTATCAGGCCAAGATCGGTGAACATGCCGAACAGCGTGCCAAACACGAGTTGTTCGAGTCGGTCATCGAGGTCGTCACCGGGGTCTGCGACACGGTCGCCGACGCCAAGGCCGACCTGGCCGTGACAGTCGGTCTCATCGAGGATCTGGCCGCGTCGCGCGGGCTTGCCCTGATGTGCAGCGGTACCCACCCGATCACCAGCTATGCCGACCAGCAGATCAGCCCCGATCCGCGCTACCGCTCCATCCTGGAACGCATGCAGTGGGTCGCCCGACGCCTGCTGATTTTCGGCGTCCACGTACATGTCGGTGTTCCCGCGCAGGACAGGGCGATTCCCGTCGTGAACGCACTCGTCGGCTACATCCCGCATTTCCTCGCGTTGTCGGCGTCCTCGCCGTTCTGGCTGGGTCTGGACACGGGGCTGGCGTCGTCGCGCTCGAAGGTGTTCGAGAGCCTGCCCACCGCCGGCCTGCCGTACCTTCTGTCGGACTGGGAGCAGTTCGAGCGGTTCATGGGGACGCTGGTGTCGTCCGGGACGGTGGAGACCATCCGTGAGGTGTGGTGGGACGTCCGGCCGCACCCGGACTTCGGCACGGTGGAGCTGCGTATCTGTGACGGTCTGCCGACCCTGCTGGAGGTCGGGGCGATCGCCGCGCTGACCCAGTGCCTGGTCGACCGGATGAACACCCGGCTCGACCAGGGCTACCGGCTGCCGACACCGCAGCGCTGGGTGGTGCAGGAGAACAAGTGGCGGGCCGCCCGGTACGGTCTGGACGCCGAGATCCTGCTCGACGAGCGGGGCACCACCCGCCGTGTCCGGGACGAGATCGCCGCTCTCGTCGACGATCTGCTGCCCGTCGCGCGGCGGCTGGAATGCGTCGACGAGCTCACCGACGTCCTGCACATTCTTCAGGTCGGCTCGAGCTGCGATCGACAGCGTGCGACGGCGCAACGGGCCGACGGGGATCTCTCCGCGGTGGTCGATGTCCTTCTTCGGGAGATGAAGTCCCGCCGGCCTCTTTAGCGGGGAACGGCCGGTACGGCTCCCTGCGGTATGACTTTTCGGTGGTATGGCCCCGTGCCACGGGTCCGCTGATGGTGAAGCTGCCAGCGGTGGAGCTGCTGGCGGTATGGCTGCCGGTGGCGTGGGCGACAGCTTCGGTGCGTTGGCTGGCCAAAGGATGTACGGTCATGTTTCTTTTCCGGTCCCCGTGGATCCCGAGAACTCCGAAGACCTTCAGGACCGGAAGACCCGCGGATCCGAAGGCGCGGAGGAGCTCGAGGGTGCTCCCCGCGCGGGGGTGACGTGGGGAAGCCGGGGGCGCGGTCGACGGTGACAGCGGGGGTTGCCGGGCGACCGCGTCCGGGGCGCGGCGGGGGCGGAGTACCGTGGTTGACGGGGGTGAGCGGCGATGGTGCTCTCACCCGTGGCGGTGCGATTTTGTGGTGTGGCTCTCGGCGTCCCCTGGGGATTGCGAGTCGATCCGCCGGAAATCCGGGGATGGTGTGTCGGCGTCCGCCGTGTTCCGGTTGCCGCGTCGCCGCGGTTGTCGAGCCGCCTGGGCGTCTCGTCGCGCAGTAGGTCGCGCAGTAGCATTTGGTGATCGTTTGATATCGGGAGAGTAGGGGTCTGACTTGCAGGGGGCCGAGGCTTTTCGGTGTCGATGGCTCGTGAGCCAAGGTGGGGGCAGCAGACAGGTGGCCGTGCGGTGAAGGTGGAGAACTTCGTCGCGGCCTGGCTTGCGGAAAATGAGAAAGATCTGGTGGATGTCCGCCGCGACATCCACGCGCATCCCGAGCTGGCCTGGCAGGAGCTGCGGACGACCGAACTGATTGCGGAATCACTGAACAGTTCCGGTCTCAAGCCGCGGGTGATGTCCTCGGGCACCGGCCTGTGGTGCGATGTCGGTACCGGTTCCGGCCCGGTTGTCATGGTCCGTGCGGACATCGACGCGCTGCCGTTGCAGGACGAAAAAGACCTCCCCTATTCCTCCTGCGTGTCAGGGGTGAGCCATGCCTGCGGGCACGACGTCCACAGCGCGATCGTGCTCGGGGTCGGCAGGGCGCTGGCGGCGTTCGACGAGCGTTACCCGCTGCCTGGCACCATCCGACTGGTGTTCCAGCCCGCGGAGGAGGTCATGCCCGGCGGCGCGCTCGAGCTGATCCGTGAGGGTGTGCTGGATTCGGTGTCCACGGCGATAGCCGTCCACTGCGACCCGACGCTCGAAGTCGGGCGGGTGGGTATCCGCGGCGGCCCGATCACGGCCGCGACGGACTACATCGAGGTCCGGTTGCAGGGCCCTGGCGGGCACACCTCGCGTCCGCAGAACACCGTGGATCTGGTGTACACGTTGGCGCAGGTGGTGACGGGGCTGCCCGCAGCGCTGTCGCGAACGGTCGATCCCCGGGCGGCGGCGTGCCTGGTCTGGGGGCAGATCGAGGCGGGCAGCGTCCCGAACGCCGTTCCCCGTGACGGCCTGCTGCGGGGCACGCTGCGGCTCTTCGACGAAGAGATCTGGAAACGAGCCCCGGCGATGGTCGAACGGCTGGTCGCGCAGCTCGTGGCGCCGTACGGCGCCACCGCGACGATCGAACACCGGCAGGACATACCACCTGTGATCAACTCTGTGGACATCACCGAGGCGCTTCGCCGGGCGACCGTGGCGGCGATCGGTGAGCACGCCGTCGCGCCCACCGGCCAGTCCCTGGGCGGTGAGGACTTCGCCTGGTATCTCCAGCGGGTGCCGGGAGCGCTCGCGCGGCTGGGTACCCGCAGCCCCGACAGCCCCGTCTACGACCTTCATCAGGGCCGGTTCGACGTGGACGAGAAGGCCATCGGTGTTGGCGTCCGACTGCTGGCGACCACCGCGGTCGATCTCGCGTCGGCCGCCGCGGCCGGGGAGTGACGGCGAGCAGCCGTCGAAAAACCGAGACGACGGGGCCCTGGCCGTAAGCCAGGGCCCCGCGGGCGGATCTACCTGGAGCATCGGGTCTACCGGGGGCTGGGCACCTCGAGGTCGGCCTCGGGCCGGGAGCGAGGTTCCGGAACGGCCGGCCGTGCGTGCGACGTCTCGATCCGCAGCAGCTTCGCGACCCCGTCCGGCAGGTACCAGTTCCAGCTGCCGAACAGGGAGACCAGGGCCGGCACCAGGAGCATCCGGACGACCGTCGCGTCCAGCAGGATGCCGAAGCCGAGCGCGGTCGCGAACAGTTTGATGTCGGTCTGCGGCCCGCTCGACAGCGACAGGAACGACAGGAACAGGATCAGGGCGGCCGACGTGACCAGCCGCCCGGTGCGGCCGACGCCTTCGATGACGGCGGCGTGGGTGTCGCCGCGGGCGTCGTACTCCTCACGGATGCGGGAGAGGATGAACACCTCGTAGTCCATGGACAGGCCGAAGAGGAACGCGAAGACCATCAGCGGCAGCCAGAAGGTGATGGCGCCGGTGGCCTCGATGCCGTAGATCTTCTCGGAGCCGTAGCCGTGCTGCCAGAACAGCACCACGCCCCCGAACGTCGCCCCCAGCGAGACGAGGTTGAGCACCACCGCCTTCAGGGGCAGCAGCAGCGAGCGGAAGGCCCGCACCAGCAGGATGTAGGTGACGATGACGATCAGAGCCAGGGCCCAGGGGAACACCCCGTAGACGCCGTGCATGTAGTCCAGCTGCAACGCGCCTATCCCGGTCACACCGATGACGCCGGGCACGTCGTGCAGCGCGGAGCGAATGTTGCGGATGGGGTCGATGCTGCTGCCGCCCGCGGTCTCCCTGTCCGGCACGGCAATGATCAGTGAGGTGCCGTCCCGGTTCGCGTCGGTACCGCTCGGGAGGGTCGCGGTGACCACGCCGTCCACGGCCCGGACACGTTGCGCCACGTCGTCCGCCGCGGATGACTGGACCAGGATCTCGGCCGGAGTGAGGACGCCCTTCGGGGCGCCGCCGTCCTCGAGGAGCTTTATCGCCTCGTAGGCGGGGCCGTTCTTGGCCAGCGACCCGGACTGCGCCGTGCCGATCTGGATCCCGAAGAAGGGGATGATCAGCGCGGTGAGGATGGCGATACCGACGCCGGCGGCGATCCAGCGGCGGCGCACCACCAGCGAAGCCCATCTCGTCCAGAACCGGCTCGCGGTGTTCTCGTGCCGGACACGCGGCCAGTCGACCCGCGGGCCGATGCCGCCGAGCAGGGCGGGCAGCAGAGTGGTCGTGACCGCCACGCTGATCAGCGGGATGAGCATGCCGCCGTAGCCGATGGAGCGCAGGAAGGGCACCGGGATGACGACCATCGCGACCAGGCCGATGGCCACGGTCAGGCCGCTGAACACCACGGCGTGACCGGCGAACTGCATCGAGGCCACCACGGCGTCGTGGTTGTCCCGGCCGTGCGCGCGTTCCTCCCGCCAACGGGTGACGATCAGCAGCGAGTAGTCGATGGCGACGCCGAGGCCGATCAGGGAGACGAGGAACTGCACCAGGAACGACACGTCCACGAAGACGGTCAGCCCCAGCAGGACGAGAAAGGTCGACAGGATCGCCACCGCGGCGATGAGCAGCGGTAGCAGCGCGAGCAGCGAGGCGAAGACGAAGGCGAGGACGGCCAGCGCGCCGAGCCCGGCGAGCAGGGTTTCGACCAGCACCCCCGGGCCGGAGTCGTTGGCGCCGTTGGTCGCGAGCTCGTCCAGACCGGTGATGGTACTGGTGAGCCCGGCCGGGGAGTGCGCGGCGAGCGACTTCTTCAGCGCCTCCGCGGTCTCGGAGGTGAAACTGGTCTGCGGCGGGTAGAAGGCGTATGCGAACTGGGCGCGGCCGTCGTCGGTGACGAAGATGTCGTCGCCGGTTTCCGCTCTGCCGATGACCCGAATGCCGGGCACGTCTTTCTTGACCGCGGCGAACGCGGTCGTCACCTGCTGATCGGTGACCTGCCCGCCGGGCTGGGCCGACAGCGACAGGATGATCGGTGCGCCCTGGTCATCCGTGTGGTAGGTGGCGAGGACCTTCTTGGCCGTCTCGTAGCCGGGCTGGCCGGGCAGCGAGAAGTCGAAGGTCAGCCGGTCGGCTGTGATACCGGCGGTGGCGCCTCCCACCAGGAAGGCTGCGATCCAGAAAGAGATCACAAGCCGGCGGTGCCGGAGGCACCAGCGCGCGAGCGCCGACATCGGCGTCCCCCCACTCGTTAGGATGATCTGTGCTCCTGCATACTGACCTCCGCAACGGTACCACTGTCGATTGTGAAGCCGGTAATGGTTTGTCTTATGGGTGACACGCCTACGGTGAACGCTGACCGTGACATCGCGATATCTTTGCGGGAGCGGGTTTTCTATGCATTTGCCCGTTTCGGCCCTGCCTGGGTGCGCTATCTACACGCGTCCGTAGGGCTCGGTGGTCTCAGCCCGGCCGGCGTCCGGCTGCTGTCGGCGCTGCGCCACCATCCGCGGCCGCCCATCATGCGCGATCTCGTTCAGGACCTCGGCACCACGGCCCGGGCCGTGACCGGGCTCGTGGACACCCTCGAGCAAGACGGTCTGGTCCGCCGTACCCGGCACCCACGCGACCGCCGGGCGATACTCATCACCTTGACCAGCAAGGGTGAACAGGTGGTGGACCGCGTCGGGCAGGAGCATGTCGAGCGGGCGTCGGCGCTGTTCGGCGTGCTGTCCGAGCAGGATCAGGCCGATCTCGTCCGGATCCTCGGCGTGCTGGGGGACGAGCTGGTCGCGCGAGGGCAGGCTGTCCAGCCCCGCGGACTCGGTTGCGGGCCTGGCGTCGGTGAGAGCAGCTAAGATCGCGGGCGGGCCGCAGCGTGGCGTGTGGACCGCCGGCACCGGCAGAGGCCGCGCGACGAAGAGCGCGACCGGGGCGTCAGGCGGTGGGGCGGTTGCGCAGATCGGCCACGTAGTCGGACGGCGCGCCGGCCCGCTCGGCCGCGTCGGCCATGATGGCCACGTACCGTTTGGACGGCAGCCCGCCCTCGTAGGCGTCCAGCACATACGTCCAGGCCAACGTCTCGCCGTCCAGGGTGAAGATCCGCACGCGGATGCGGGTGTAGAGGCCGGCCTCCACACCCTCCCAGACGTCGAGCTGCCTGAGGTCACGCTTGGCGACGTCGTAGAGCATCACGTACACCTGGGAGCCAGGTGACTCGACGATGGTGGCCAGCGCGCCTTCCCAACCGACGTCCTCGCCGCCGAAGGTGAGCCGCCAGTTGCGGATCCAGCCGGTCCCGATGACGGGGGCGTGGGGTGCGCGTTCCTTCATCTGGGCCGGGTCGAGGTTGCTGCCGTAGGCGGCATACAAGGTCATCGTGTGCGTCCTTCACCGGCCCGGGCGCCGAGGTCGTGGCCGCGGCGGCAAAGAACTACCTGGAGGATCTTCACTGGTCCCTACCCGTACCCACTTCCTCCCCCCGCGGGCGCGGATGCGCCGCGCGGGGAACCCTCGGCCACTTCCGGCCGACCTCGCGGACCGTATATCTGCCCGGACCCGTCCGATGTGCCACGATCGATCCGACCACGATCCGACCATAACTACCTGGGCGGCCGTGGGATCCTGATCGCGACGTCCGTGGACCCGACTTCGTGTGACAACGCGGACCGTAACCACGTCGCGGTGGCAGGCGGTCTCCCGCGGGGCACCGCGGATCCGGTCGTCGATGTTCGACAGCTACGCGAAAGACAGTGTAGACCCCGACCATCCCGGATCCCGACCATCCCGGACCTTGGCCATCGGTGTCCCGATCCGCCCGATGCCGGCCCGGCGGGGGAGCGTCCGCGCACGTCGGCCGAGTGACTGTTCATGCGATGGTTGCTCACACATCGGACAAGGCAAGATAGCTGGTGGGAATCCCACCCACCGAAGGGAGCGCGCAGGTGCCGCGAATCGTCATTCTCGGAGGCGGACCCGGAGGGTACGAGGCGGCTCTTGTCGGGGCTGAGCTTGGGGCGTTCGTCACGCTCGTCGATTCGGACGGGGTGGGTGGTGCGTGCGTCCTCACCGACTGTGTCCCGTCCAAGGCGTTGATCGCCACGTCGGCCGCGATGACGGAGCTGGCCGCGGCGCCGTCCCTGGGAGTCCGACTGCGTGACGGTGGGCACGTCCTGCCGGAGGCGGGCTGGGACGCCGGGGCGGCGCCCGGCCCGGGGCTGCCGCCCGGCATCGGTGTGGACATCGAGCGGGTTCACGCCCGGGTGCGGGGGCTTGCCGCGGCGCAGTCCCGCGACATCGAGACCCGGTTGGAGAAGGAGGCCGTCCGGGTGGTGCACGCCCGCGGCCGGCTGGTCGGCCCGCACGCCGTCGAGGTCGCCTCCGGGGAGGCGTTCTTCGGCGACATCATCCTGATTGCGACCGGAGCATCACCGAGAGTTCTTCCGAACATCGAACCGGACGGTGAGAGAATTCTCACCTGGCGTCATATCTATGATCTTCGGGAGCTGCCCGAGCATCTGATCGTTGTCGGCTCCGGTGTCACCGGCGCCGAGTTCGCCAGCGCCTATCAGGCGCTCGGTGCGAACGTGACGCTCGTCTCCTCCCGGGACCGGGTGCTGCCCGGGGAGGACCCGGACGCCGCCAAGGTGCTCGAGGAGGTCTTCCAGCGCCGCGGGGTGACCGTGCTCAGCCGGGCCCGGGCCGAGGCCGCCCGCCGGGTCGGTGACAGCGTCGAGGTCGATCTCGCGGACGGCCGGACCATCACCGGCAGTCACGTCCTGATGGCCGTCGGGTCGGTGCCGCGGACGTCGGACATCGGGCTTGCCGAGGTCGGGGTACGCCGCACCCCGACCGGCCACATCGAGGTCGACCGGATGTCGAGAACGTCGGTGCCGGGGGTGTACGCCGCCGGCGACTGCACCGGGGTGCTGCCGCTGGCGTCCGTCGCCGCGATGCAGGGCCGGATCGCCATGTGGCACGCGCTCGGCGAGGCGGTCACGCCGCTGCGGCTGGGCACCGTGTCGTCCAACATCTTCACCGAGCCGGAGATCGCGACGGTCGGCATCTCACAGAAAATGATCGAGTCAGGCGCGGTGGCGGCGCAAACGACGATCCTCCCACTGGCGCGCAACCCGCGCGCGAAGATGCAGGGCATCACCGACGGTTTCGTGAAGCTGTTCTGCCGGCCTGGCAGCGGCAGCGTCCTCGGCGGGGTGATCGTGGCACCGCGAGCATCAGAGATGATCTTTCCGGTTTCGCTGGCGGTGGCCAACGGTCTCACCGTCGATCAGGTGGCCCACACCTTCACAATCTACCCGTCGGTGTCCGGCTCGTTGACCGAGGCAGCCCGCATCGCCATGCCCCGGGACCTGTTCGCGAGCTTCTGACCAGCGCCAGCCGCGGTTGACAGCCGCGGCTGACGGGTCGCGCGCCGGCGGCGGGTGCTGGTCGGCGGGTGTGGCCGGCAGAGGCTGTCAGAGGGCTCTCAGAGGGCCGGTCCGGCTGACGGGTCGTTCCGGGCGGCGGCTGCGTGGCCGCCCGGGGGTCAGTGGTCGTCCGCCCCCGGGCGGTCGCGGCCGGTTCCCGTGCGGTCATGATCGATATTTGTGTGATCGGCAGTAGCGTGATCGGTGGCCGCGTGGCCGGCGTCTTCGGGGCCGGTGTCCTCGTCCTCCTCGGGTGGGAACACCGGTGGGAAGCCGTGCTGGACGAGACGACGGTTGCGGAAGTAACCGGCGGTGGCGAACCCCAGGCCGACCGCGATCGCCAGCAGGACGATCGCGATGGTGAGCCGGATGTTGAGGCGCCCGGGCAGCAGCGCGAACATGACGGCGAACGGCAGCATGAGCAGCGGCGGTCGGGACGCCTGCCGGACGCGCCACCGTGGCCCGGTCAGATCGTGGGAGATCCACTGGTTGTACCGCGGGGGCAGCGTCCCACCCACCAGGTAGTAGATCCGGCCGGTCAGCGGCGGCCGCTCGGCCGATGCCGGTTCGGCGGGTACCGATCCTGACGCCGGTGCCGCGCCGCCTGGCCGCGTCGAACTCCTCGCGGACGGCGGGTAGGCCCCGCCCCGGTCCGTCCCGCTGTCGTCCGCGCCGTCGGTGCCCATGAGCACCAGCCTACGAACTACGAACGAACCGGGGCGGGCCGGGCGGGCCCCGGCTCCACTAGTCCTTGATCTCGCAGAGGACGGCGCCGCTGGAGACGACCGCGCCGACGGTCGCGGTGAGCCCGGCGACGGTGCCCGCCCGGTGCGCGGTGATCGGCTGCTCCATCTTCATGGCTTCCAGGACGACGACGAGGTCACCGGCCTCGACGGTGTCCCCGTCACTGACCGCGATCTTGACGATGGTGCCCTGCATCGGGCTGGTCAGCTCGTTCCCGCTGGCCACGCGGGCGGCCTTGGCGCCGGACCGCCGCCGTGGCCGGGCTGCTCCAGCGCCGGCCGCCGGGCCGCCCGCGGCGACCGCGCCGAAGCCCGCGGGCAGGACGACCTCCAGACGCCGGCCGCCGACCTCGACGACGACCGACTCGCGGGCCGCCTGCTCGGTGTCGGCGTCCACCCCGCCGGTGAAGACGGGGATGGTGTTGTCGAACTCGGTCTCGATCCAGCGGTTGTGCACCCGGAACGGCTCGGTGGCGTCGGCCGGCGCGAACGCCGGATCCCGCACGACGGCCCGGTGGAACGGCAGGACCGTGGCCAGGCCCTCCAGGACTGTCTCGTCCAGGGCACGGCGGGCACGCTCCAGGGCCTCGGTGCGGGTCGCGCCGGTGACGATCAGCTTGGCGAGCAGCGAGTCGAAGGCCCCGCCGATGACGGCGCCGGACTCGATGCCGGTGTCGACGCGCACGCCCGGCCCGGTGGGCGCGACGAACCGGGTGACCGTTCCCGGCGCCGGCAGGAAGTTGCGGCCAGGGTCCTCGCCGTTGATGCGGAACTCGATCGAGTGCCCTCGGGGGGCGGGGTCGACCGGGTCGAGCGCCTCGCCCTCGGCGATCCGGAACTGGGCCCGGACGAGGTCGATGCCGCTGGTCTCCTCGGTGACGGGGTGCTCGACCTGTAGCCGGGTGTTGACCTCGAGGAAGCTGATCGTCCCGTCCCGGCCGATGAGGAACTCGACCGTGCCCGCTCCCACGTAGCCGGCCTCCCGGACGACCGCCCGGGACGCCTCGTAGAGCGAGGTGCGCTGCTCCTCGGTGAGGAACGGTGCCGGCGCCTCCTCGACGAGCTTCTGGTAGCGCCGCTGCAGGGAGCAGTCCCGGGTGCCGACGACGACGACCGTGCCGTGGCTGTCCGCGAGGATCTGGGTCTCGACGTGGCGGGGCTGGTCGAGGTAGCGCTCCACGAAGCACTCGCCGCGGCCGAAGGCGGCGGTGGCCTCCCGCACCGCGCTCTCGAACAGTTCGGGCAGTTCCTCGGCGTTCCAGGCGACCTTGAGCCCGCGGCCACCGCCACCGAACGCCGCCTTGATCGCGACCGGCAGCCCGTGCTGTTCGGCGAAGGCCACCACCTCGTCCACGCTGGCGACCGGGTCGGGGGTGCCGGGTGCCAGCGGGGCGCCCACGGCGAGGGCGATGTGGCGGGCGGCGGTCTTGTCGCCCAGGCGCCGGATGGCCTCGGGAGGCGGTCCGATCCAGGTCAGCCCGGCCTCGATGACGGCCTCGGCGAAGTCGGCGTTCTCCGACAGGAAGCCGTATCCGGGGTGGACGGCGTCGGCGCCGCTGGCACGAGCCGCATCGAGGATCTTGTTGATCCGCAGGTACGAGTCACCCGGTGTGCTGCCGGAGAGGGCGTACGCTTCGTCCGCGATGCGTACGTGCAGAGCGTCGATGTCAGGCTCCGCGTATACGGCGACACTGGCATATCCGGCGTCGCGGGATGCCCGGGCGACCCGGACAGCGATCTCTCCCCGGTTGGCAATGAGGATCTTACGCACGTTTCTCCCGTCCTCGTTCAGCGTGGCTGAGTCTAGGCGAGTTCGGCGGCGCAGGCTGTTGTTCTGGCAATGTTAAAGGAATCCTTGTGCGGGTCCTGTACCGCCAGGGCCGTGGCCGCCGTGGTGGACTCGATGACCAACATTGATCGGCTGGGTTTGTTGGTCGGGTCCCTGCTTGCCGAGATCGCGTTGGTGGTGTAATGAATCGATCATGAAAGGCGCCGGGGAATGTGTATCCTCGGCGCCCACAAACCTGCCATTCTCGCTGTTTCGCGGAGCTGGTGCGGATGTCCGGCCCCGCGAAACGGTCGGTGATATCCGACTGTGATCGAATGATTACCATTCGGCTCGGGTTCGGGTACCCGGAGTGAATCCCGTCCAACGCCACCCGTCCGGTCCGGAATGCACGGTTCGTCGCAGCGTCGCGGACCGGTCCGACCAGGCCGAGGGGGGCGGGGCGGGGGCTGCCGCCGCCCCCGCCCACAGGCAGAGCACCGCTATCAGGGCGGCTATCTCCTCGGCGGACGCGTTCGTCGGTACCACCTGTAGGTGCGGGCGTGGGACGCGGCCGTCGCCAGCACTGCTCATCTGATCATCCTTTCGTGGCTCCCGGGAGGGTCACAGCGGGATGTTTCCGTGCTTCTTGGGAGGAAGCGACTCCCGCTTGGTCCGCAACAGTCGCAGCGCCCGGATCACCTCACGCCGGGTCTCCGACGGGAGAATGACCGCGTCGATATACCCGCGCTCGGCCGCTATGTACGGAGTGGCGAAATGCGAGGTGTAGTCGGCGATCAGCTCCGCGCGACGGGCATCGGGATTCTCGGTGGCGGCGAGCTCACGCCGATAGATGATGTTCACGGCGCCCTGGGCACCCATCACCGCGATTTCCGCGGTCGGCCAGGCCAGGTTGACGTCGGCGCGCAGATGTTTCGAGCCCATGACGTCATAGGCGCCACCGTATGCCTTACGTGTGATGATGGTCACTTTTGGTACCGTTGCCTCGGCATAAGCGTATATAAGCTTTGCGCCCCGGCGGATGATGCCGTTCCATTCCTGCGAAGTTCCGGGCAGAAAGCCCGGTACGTCGACCAGCGTGAGAATCGGGATGTTGAACGCGTCACAGGTCCGGACGAAACGGGCCGCTTTCTCACTGGCGTCGATGTCGAGGGTGCCGGCGAAATGCATCGGCTGGCTGGCGACGATGCCGACGGAACGCCCGTCCACCCGGCCGAACCCGCAGAGCAGGTTCTGCGCGAACTGGGCGTGGACCTCCAGGAAGTCACCGTCGTCGAGCAGGTAGCCGAGCACCGTGTGCATGTCGTACGGTGTGTTGGACGAGTCCGGGATGAACGTGTCCAGCTCCGGTGTGACCTCCGCCTCCACGTCGGCCACCTCGGCGAAGACGGGCGGGTCCGTCAGGTTGTTCGACGGCAGGAACGCCAGCAGCGCCTTGGCGGTCTCCAGGCAGTCAGCCTCGTCCGCGGACTGGAAGTGCGCGACCCCGCTGCGGGAGTTGTGGGTGTGGGCGCCGCCGAGTTCCTCCATGCCGACGTCCTCACCGGTGACGGTCTTGATGACGTCCGGACCGGTGATGAACATGTGGCTGGTCTGGTCGACCATCAGCGTGAAGTCGGTGATGGCCGGGGAGTACACGGCACCACCGGCACACGGGCCCATGATCAGTGAGAGCTGCGGGACGACTCCCGACGCCAGCACGTTGCGATAGAAGATCTCGCCGTACAGTCCGAGCGCGACGACGCCCTCCTGGATGCGCGCGCCGCCGGAGTCGTTGATGCCCACCACCGGACAGCCGGTCTTCAGCGCCAGATCCATGATTTTCACGATCTTCTCGCCGAGAACCTCGCCGAGGCTGCCGCCGAAGACGGTGAAGTCCTGGCTGAACACACACACCTGGCGGCCGTCGACCGTGCCGTAACCGGTCACCACACCGTCACCATACGGACGGTTGCGGTCGAGGCCGAAGTCGTGCGCGCGGTGCCGGGCGAGGGCGTCCGTCTCAACGAAGGAGCCCGGGTCGAGGAAGGCCTCGATCCGTTCACGGGCCGTCAACTTGCCTTTGGCATGCTGTGCGTCGACTGCCCGTTGAGAACCGGCATGTACCGCTTCGTCGGTCACGCGCTTCAACTCGGCGATTTTGCCGGCAGTTGTGAGAGGATCGGGTACCGGATCGTGCGAGGGGTTCTGAGCGGGAACGGGAAGCGCCATGCCGGGCAGCGTACGGCCGTCGTGGCCTCCCGTGCTCGATTCTGCGACAACTACCTCTTGATCCGGGCGCGTGGCCGCGGTGCGATATGACTTTCAGCCGTCGGCGGTGAGGATGCGGTGGGACTCTGGCTGACATGTGGACATCGATGACGCGGCACCGGCGGTTTCCGCTGGACGCCGGCCTGCTCGCGGCCGCGCTCGCCGGGGACGGCCTGAGTGTTCGGGTCGTCCAGGAGACCGGTTCGACCAACGCGGACCTCGTCGCCGCCGCGAAGACCGGTGCCGGCGAGGGCCTGGTGCTCGTCGCCGAGCACCAGTGGGCCGGTCGCGGGCGCCTCGACCGGTCGTGGGCGTCGCCGTCGGGCGCGGGCCTGACCTTCTCCGTGCTGCTGCGGCCGGCAGTGCCGGCGGGAGCGCTGGGCTGGCTGCCGCTGGTCACCGGCCTGTCGCTGGCCTCGACACTGCGTGAGTTCGCGGGGATACCGGCGGGCCTCAAATGGCCGAACGACGTGCTCGTGGCCGGCGAGAAACTGGCGGGGATCCTCGCCGAGGCCGTCCCCGACCGGGACCGCTCCGGGACGGTCGCGGTGATCGTCGGCATCGGCCTCAACGTCGACAACGACGTCGACGAGCTGCCGCCGGGGGCCACCAGCGTCGCGTTGCGCCAGCGGCAGGAGTCGCGGCCACTCGTCGGCCGGGGGGAACTGCTCATCGAGCTGCTGCGGGGGCTGGTCAGGGTGTACCGGCGCTGGCTCGCCGAGCCCACCGCCACCGCGGCCGCCTACCGGTCGGTGTGCGACACGCTCGGCCAGCGGGTACGGGTCGAGCTGCCCGACGGATCGGTGGTCACGGGCACCGCGACCGACGTGGACGATCACGGCCGGCTGGTCGTCGACGGGCGGGCGTTCGCCGCCGGGGACGTCGTCCACCTCCGCTGACGCCCCGCCCCGGCCCGTGCGTCCTCGGTGAAGCCGCCGCTGACGTTCGCCGGCGCCACCATCGGCTCGGGCCCGTGCGCTCTCGGGTAGAGCTACCGCCTCCTGAGCGGTTGGCGGTGGACACCCGGCTGGCCCACGCGCCCGCGGGCAACCGCGCCGTCGGTGACGCCCGGCCATGGCTGTAATGGTGTGCCGTCCCTCGGCTCGGCCTGCCTCTCGGTTCGGCCCGCCCCTCGGCTCCGTCGGCCGCCGCGGCGGTGAGACCATCGCCGGGTGGGATTCCCGGACAACATTCTGACCAGCGACGAACAGGTCGTGTTACATCTGCATCCGCACTGGATCAGGCTGACCGGACCAGCGGTGGCCTTCGTCGTGCTTCTCGGCCTGACCCTCTTCGGTGTGCGGGCTGTCCCGGCGGGCTCGTTCCAGCAGGCGGCCCAGTGGCTGATCGTCGCGGCCGGGGCGGTCCTGCTCTTCTTCACAAGCTTGCGGCCGTGGTTACGATGGGTAACCACCCGCTACGTGGTGACGACGGAACGGGTCGTCGTCCGCGCGGGAATCCTCTCCCGCTACGGCCGGGACATCCCGTTGCTCCGGCTCAGCGACGTCTCGTTCAGCCGTTCCTTCTGGGAGGGCCTGGTGGGATCCGGCACACTCTCGATCGACAGCGGGGGGCAGCGCGGTCGGCTCGTACTGGTGAACCTGCCCCATGTCGAGGAGGTGTATGCCACGCTCTACCGGTTGGCCGAGGAGAACGCGGCACGGCTGCGCGGCCCCGCCGACGACAGCGGTTATCCGCGTTAGCGGTTATCTCCGTTGGCGGCCGCCCGCTGTCAGCGGTTGTTCCTGCCGGCGGTTTTTCTCGTTGGTTGTCCGGTTGTTTCCGCCGGTTGTGCGACCGGGTCAGGCCAGCGGGTCGAATCCCTGCCACCACTTGAAGAGGGCCGCCGCGTCGGTACCCTGGGCGGCAAAGGCGGTGAGATCGTCGTCGTAGCTCCAGAAAATCACATAGTTACCGCCGTCGTGATAACACAGCAGTGATCCGACGTCCACGTTCGGCCGGCTGGTCACATGCCAGGTTTCAATACGGTTCCTGCCGGTACGGCAGGAACCGTCCTCGGTGATCTGGCCCGACCGGTAGTCGATGTCGTTACGCAGTGAGCCGCTGTCGTAGTAGTGGAAGGCGCGTACCAGCGTCCCGCTACTCGACCGGCAGGTCAGGGACGCTTCTATGTCGGAGTCCTCGTCGTCCGAGTTCCCCACGCAGTCGTCTATCTCGGTGGGATCCAGCGTCGCCTCCAGGTCGCTCTGGGCGGCGGTGAGGCCGCCGGTGAACCTGGCACTCGGCGGTGTCGTGGCCGGGGTCGCCGACGGCCGTCCGGACGTCGACGTGGCGGCGCCCGTCGGCCCGGCGGGGATCACCGGCAGGGTCGGGCCGGCGGACGCCCTGCCCCCGGGCTTGTCGGAACCGGCCACGGTCAGCGCGATCACCGGGACGGCGACGGCGATCAGGACAGCCGCAACGATTCCGATGATCAGCCCGGTTCGTCTCGGTGTCGGCTGTCCCGGCGGTCCGCCGGCCGGGTACGGGCCCGGCTGGTACGGATCCGCCGGGTACGGACCGGCCGGATAGCCGCCCGGCGGGTATCCGCCCGGCGGCGGATAGGAGCCAGGCGGGGGATATCCGCCTGACTGCGCGAAGCCGCCCTGTGGGGTGGTCGGCGGATAGGGGTGCTGGGCGCCGGGCGGGAACTGCCCGTACGGGGCCCTGGCGGTGGGCGCGTACTCGTCCGGTGTCCCGGGCTGGTACGACCCCTGCGGCCCGGACGGGTACTGCTCCTGCCCCTGGCGTGGCTCCGCGTCGGGGCCGGCTGCCGCCCGGGCCGGCCCGGCCTCCGGGAGGAAACGGGTCGCGTTGAGGTCGGGACCAGGCTGCGCGGGGACGGCCCCACCGGCCGCCGCGGCCCCCACGATCCCGCCGGCCGCGGCGGCCCCCGCAGCCCCACCGATCCCCGCGGCCCCACCGGCCGGGCGCCCCGGCCCGTGGCCCGTCGGCGCGGGGCCACTGGCCGCGCCGACGGCGACCAGTGCGCCCAGCGCGACCGCGTACCGCGGGTCGCGAGGCGGGCGGGGTGAGACGCCGACCATTTCCAGCAGCAGCGCTGATATCCGCGGTATCTGGGTCGATCCGCCGACGAGGAACACCTCGGCGAGCCCGCCTGGCCGCACACCCGCGCTCTCGGCCGTCCGGATCAGCTCCGCCACGGTGGCGCGCAGCTCGCCCTCGATCACGGCCTCCAGGTCCGCCCGGGTGAGCTCGATGTCCCCGACGGATCCGCCGGCCCGGACGGTGTGGCTGGTGGCGGTCGACAATGCTTCCTTCGCCGCGACGACCTGCTGACGTATCTGGCTGCGCGACCGCTGGCCGGACGGGCTCTGGTCGGCCCACAGCGCGTTCCAGGCCTGTGAGTCGGTCTTCGTGGCCCGCTCGCCGATCCTGCGCAGCAGGATGTCGTCGATCGTGTCGCCCCCGAAGCCGGGGTTGCCGCCTGGCTCGCCGCGGATGTCGAACCCGCCGGGTGTCGCGGTGAGAACGGTCGTCGCCAGGCTCGTGGCACCAAGATCGTAGACGGCGAGGGTCGTCCCCGGCTGGAAACCGGCCGGATCGGCCTGCCAGCGGGCCGCCGCGACTGGTTCCGGGAGCAGGGTGACGCTGGTCAGGCCCGCCCGGAACGCGGCGGCCCGCAGCCGCTCGACCTCGGCGGAACCCCAGCGGACCGGCGCGGTGAGGACCACCTGCGCCGGCGGCGGGCCCGGGAAACGGCTCATCGCCTCGTGCGAGACCTGGCGCAGGAGGGCCGCGACCAGCTCGATCGTGGGGATGGCCGTGCCGCCGAGCTGCACCTGCTCGGTGCTCTCCAGCGCCCGCAGAGGGCAGGGCTGCGCGCGGTCGGGATGCGTCACCGCGATGTCGACGGCGGCCGAGCCGGTCAGCAGCCGGCCGTCGTGGCTCAGGCTGACAACGGCGGGCATTGGTCCGTCCGGACCTAGCGGTAAGGGTTCCGATCGGCCGTCGACGGCGGTCGCGGCCATGGTGAAGCCAGTGCCGATATCGACCGCGAGTGTCAGTCCGGTTGCCACGTCCCCCCCGGCGGGTCAGGTATGCAGATCTTCTGATGCGGTCTGCGTGGATACGGCGGCACATCATCCGGTGCGGCGGCCATGGTCCGGGTCACGGGGTGGGCTGTACCCGACGGATGTCCGATCGCGCGGGCGGTGCTCGCGTCGGCCAGCATCCATCGGACACGGCCTGGGCATGGTGGCTGCGCCGACGGTGTCCGAGGCGGGACGAATCCTCCCCGGTGCGTCTGTGAACCTTGGCTGATACTACGCAGGGTTGCCGTGCGTCGGATTCCTGGTTGCCGGCCCGGGAGCATGTTGACGCCGACGCGCGACGGCGGGAGCGTCCACACCGCCTGCCCGGGCAGCATTCCCGGGCAGTGCGGGTGAGCCGCGTTGATCGAACCGTGCCGGTGGGTCGTGCCAGCCAAACCGTGCCGGTTGAACCGGCCGACCGGTATGTACCGGCGAACGGCTGCCCGACAGACCCGACAGGCCGCGGGACGGGCAAACCATGCGATGGGTACGGCAGCGACGGCCTCCGGCGGCATGTCGTCCCGCGGGGCGGTTCTCCTCGTGGTCGGCCCTGGTTCACCTGGCCGGCCGGGACACGAGCAGGCCCGGGGCCGGCCAGTCGGCCGAGACGGGGCGAAAAGTGCCGTACGGTGCGGCCGTCACAGGAACGGAACCACGCTGGAAAACCAGGAGCATCCGTTCCGGTGCAATCCGTCCCAGATGTTTACCAGCGGCTTTTCCGCGGTTACAGGCGGCCTACCGGCTCGGGCAGGCGCTGGCCGCGCCGGGCGTCGGTCTCGGCGTGCAGCACGGCCTTCGGGTCGTCTGGGTGCAGGAAAACCCACCGCTTGTACGCCCAGAACCGGAAGATGGTGCCGAGGCCGGTGCCGACCACGTTTCCGGCCAGGTTGAAGGCCAGTACGCTGTTCAGGTCCAGCACATAGCGGGCGATCCCGAGGCAGGCCAGGGCGATCCCGAGCCCGATGGCGTTGAGGATCACGAAGAGGGTGTATTCACGCCGTAGGCCGGTACGTGCGCGATGCGTGAAGGACCAGTGCCGGTTGCCAATGTAGGCGCAGGTTGCGGCCACAATGGTGGAGACGGTTTTCGCGCTGAGCCAGCCTATACCGAGAACGCCATGGCACAGATTGGAGACGAGGACGTCGACGAGGTAGCAGAAGCCGCCTACGACACCGAACTTCGCCATTTCATGAGCAAGTAGCTGCCAGCGCGACCGCCTGGAACCGTCGTCCATTGATGCCACGCTCACCTCATGTGATCTCGACCGGTTTGTGTCACCGGCTGAGCGTACAGACCGCTGTCCTGGACCCATCCGACCCCCCCCGGGTTCCCGGCCGTCGCCGGCGGCCGGGGAGCGGCCGTGACTACGCTCTGACCGCGATCGCCGTTTACCCGGCCGGGTACGCAGCCCACCAACGCCATGTCCGTGTCATACCCGTGTCACGTCTGTGTCACGTCTGTGGGCCGTTCAGTTGCCGATCTCCTCACGGTAAGTATGACCCCGTGTCCCGGCGGGTGATGCCTGCGGGGTGCTGTTCCGGCCTGACACCTGGCGGACAGCCGTCACCTGGCGGACAGCGACGACCCGACCGGCGCACGACTCGGCCGGCCCGCGGGCGGCCTGGCCGACAGCGCCACCTGGCCGGGATCTGCACCTGGCCGGCCTGAACGGCTGGCCGGCATCGTGACGCGACCCGGCCGGCATCGTGACGCCGCCTGCCGCGGCGAACGCTGGCGGAATCGGTGTGGCCGCGTCATGCTGGTTGGGGCCGGCCGTGGTGGCGGCCCGACACCGTTCGCCCCGCGGCGGCGCCCATCGGGGTGCGGCGGGGCGTCATGCGCTGTCGGTGCCGCCACGGCGATCCGCATGGCGATGTCGCCGTGTGCCGCACGGATCGCCGGTGGCCGTGCTCACCGTCCGATGTACCCGCTGTCCGATATGCCCACCGTGCCGATGCATGCACCGCGCCGATGGAGGTTGTACGACCATGACCACGGTCGACGCTCGCGATGATCCGTCAAGCCTGGAAAGTTCCCACAGCGTCACCGACGTCCTGGCGGGGCGTGCCGCCGACTTCGCGGCCGCCCGGCGGAGCAGCGGTCAGCCGCGGGCCCGGTCGGCCCGTCCGACCACCGGGGTCGCGGTCCTGGCCTGCATGGACGCCCGTCTGGACGTGCACGCCCTGCTGGGGCTGGGCGAAGGCGACGCGCACGTTCTGCGCAACGCCGGCGGAGTGGTCACCGACGACATGATCCGTTCGTTGGCGGTCAGCCAGCACGAGTTGGGCACCACCGAGATCATCCTGTTGCACCACACCCAGTGCGGGATGATTTCGATCACCGATGACGGGTTCCGGGACAAGCTGCTCGAACGCACCGGTGCCCGTCCGGACTGGCCCGTCCACGCGTTCTCCGATCTCGAGGAGAACGTGCGGCTGTCCATCGCGCGGCTGCGCTCCAACCCCTTCCTGGCCGCCACGACATCCGTCCGGGGCTTCATCTACGACGTGGCCACCGGCGAACTCAGCGAGGTCACCCTCTGACTCCCCCGGCGCCACGCGCCGGGGGAGGGGCCTGCTTCTCTGACAGCTGGTGGCCGTCTGCATGGGATGGTGTCCGTTCTGCGACGTACAGCTGACGCGTCCGGTTACGGTAGGCCGGTGGTGAGGTGGCGGACGGTGGGTGTTGCCCGCTCCGCGGGGGTGTCCGGTCTGGGCGGTCTGGTCGGGTCGGCTGGTTCGGACGCGACTGGCCGGGGCGGGTCGTAGCGGGTCGGGGCGCATATGGCGGTGACGCGCTCGACGGCGATCCGCCGGGCGAGCAGGCCCGGGTCGAGATGGCGGCAGAGGACCACCGATGCGCCGGCGGCCAGCGGGGCCAGCAGGCCGCCGAACAGGCCGTCCGGCGTGTCGTAGCCGGCCGTGGTCAGCACACGGTCCGTCGCGGCCAGCTCCCAGGTCCGCGCGTAGTAGCCGGCCAGCCGGGCCAGGAACCGCTGGTTCGCCGGTGGCGCCGGCGGGGTGAAGCGGTCGCCGTGGCTGAGGACCTCGGCCGCGAAGTCGAGCACCCCTGGCACCGGCTGGGCCAGCCGCCCACCCAGTGGGCGCAGGGACAGCGCGATGATCTCAGCTCCGTCGCCCACCACGGCCGGGTCGTCCACGGCCTGCTCGGTCACGAACACCGCTACCGGCGGGTCGTCGTGGCTGTCCGTCCCGGCCGCGACACCCTCGCCGGCCGCGGTACCCGCGCCGGTGGCGGCGCCGGGCTGGTGGACACCCACCTGGGCGCCCACCGACCACGCGGCGAGCAGCACCACCGCGGTCTGCCAGTGCGGCGGCAGGGCGATCCGGACGGTTTCACCCGCAGTGACACCGAGTGTGTCGACGAGCAGGTTCGCGGTCTTGGCCACCCAGTTGTCGATGGTGGTGGCGGACAGTTCGGTCCGCTCGCCGGTGGCGTCGTCGTAGAAGGTCAGCAGCGGACGTCCCGCGTCCGCGCGCACCCGACGGGCCAGCAGCGCGGCGACACCGGCCACGTCGGCTGAACCGCCCACGCTGGCTGGAGCGCCCACGCTGGCTGGAGCGCCGAGGGCGTGCGCGGGCACGGCAGTCTCAGCGGCGTCCAGGACGCCGGTGAGAACCCCGTCGAGAAGGCGTCCCGCGGGCAGGGGCGATGAACTCATCGAATGCTCGTACTCATGGGACGCCTACGGTAGAGCACTGCCGGTCCGGCCGGTCTTCTGGTGGCATGGTCGGCGCCCCGGCCAGCCTTGTCGGCCGGCATGTCAGCCAGCGTTCGTTCCGGCGGGTTTCAGCCGGCGGTGCGGCCGGCACCACGGCATGCCGGCCACAGGCGTGCCGGCCACGAGAGTTTTGATCACGAAAAGCTGTGCCTGCTCAAGGTGTGCAGGATGTGTTCGCTGGGGCGACGGTCGGTGCCGCTGACGCGGGTGCGCCCGGTGCTGCCCCCGCTCCGGCCGCTGTCGTGCCACTGGCCGAGCCGGCTCCCACCGCCCCGCGCAACGCGCTACCGGGCGCGGCGGGCAGGTCCAGCGCGCTGGTCACACCGGTGAACGAGGCGCCGAGGACGACGACCAGCCCCCGGCTGATCGTCGGATCCTCGACGGTCTGCGAGCCGGTGATCAGCCGGCTGAGCGTCTGCGCGGCTTCCTTCTGCCCGGCGGGGTAGCGGATCTCCGTCATGACCTGTCCGGCCGGGCCGGTGGTCTTCCGCATCGAGCCGGCGAAGCCCAGAGCGCTGAGGGCGTCGGTCGTCTGCGAGGCCAGGCCGGAGCGGCCGGTCTTGTTGCGGACTTCGGCGATGCTCACCTGGGCCGGCGGGAGCGAGGGCTGGCTGGCGGCTGCGTCGTCGCTCCTGCCGCCGGCGGCCGGCGGGTTGTCCGTCGCGGGCCGCAGCGGAGCGAGCAGGGTGGCCAGGCCAGCGCGGTCGTAGAACAGCACCTGGCCGTGTGGGGGGATCTCGCCCTTGTCGTTGATGGCACCGTCTGCCTTCGTTGGCACGAAGGTGGGTATAGTGATAAATGTCACTTTTCCACTGGTAATCGCGCTGAGCCGTTGCGCAATCTTGATCATTGCGCCGTTCTCGGTGAGGCCGTTGTCGACCTTGAGCGAGCCGCCGACAGCGCCGATCAGCTGGGTGATCCGCACCGGATTGGTGAGGACGCCCGCGCTGGTCGCCTTGTCCAGCAGCTTCGACAGGAACTGCTGCTGGCGGGCGACCCGGTAGGTCTCGTCCGGCAGCGCGTGCCGGGTGCGGACGAAGGCGAGTGCCTGGTCGCCGTTTAGATGGTTGACGCCGAGTTTCCCCCGCCACTGCGAGTAGTTGTCGCGCAGGTTGGACGTGCCGCCGCCGGGCAGCGGCGCCACGCACACGTCCACCCCGCCGACCGCGTCGGTCATGGTCTTGAAGCCGGCGAGGTCGATCGTGATAAAGTGATCAATCTTCAGGCTGGTCAGATTCTCCAGCGTGCGGGTGAGCCCTTCCACCCCGCTGTAGGACAGGATGTCGGTCAGCTTGTCCTTGCCGTCCCGGGGTGTCTTCGTGAGGCCGGGGGCCACCGTCACGAGAGTGTCCCGAGGGAAGGAGACCAGGGTGACGGAGTCGTCCGCCCCGAAGTGGGCCACGATCGTGGTGTCGGAGCGGACTCCGTCGACCTGGCCGTACTCGCCGTTGGTGCCCGTCCGGCTGTCGTCCCCGAGCAGGAGGATGTTCATCTCCCCGGGCCGTTCGACCGGCCGGTTGCCGCCGGGCGACCAGGCGACCCCGGTGACCGAGCTGTTGAAGTAGCGGTATGCCGCCCACCCGATGGAGCTGACCGCCAGGACCAGTACCGACAGGGCGGCGGCCGCCCCGACCGACAGCACGCGCAGCGGTGAGCGCCCATGGCGGCGCGCGCTCCGGGGGAGCCTTGGGTTGAGCTCGGCGGGCAATGCCGGCCGGCGCGCAGGTCTGCGACTCACCGGCTTGTTCAGTCCTCCTCGGCCGGGGCGACTTCTGTGGCGGTGTCGGTCTCCACGAGGCAGTGTGGCCCTGTCTGATTAGGACGCTTTGAGCCGCTCTGACGTTGCCATGAGGCGAACGACAGCTCACCACCGGGTGCTGGGAAGAGTCATAAGTAACATCATCGTCACTCAGGTCATGGTTCGCCGGATCGGGTGTCCGAGACGGACGGGCCCGCCATAAGGCCCACCCGCGCTGTGCCGGCACCCTACGCGGCGGATGGCAGACGGCATTGGCTGCGCTGGTGATCCGGGATCGACTGCTCCCGGTTCGCAGCGATTCTAGCCAGCGGACAGCCGACGCTCCGGCCCGCCGAACGAGAGAAACGAGACACCGCGCACCCGTCCAGGGACGGCCGGCAGCTGTCCCGGGCCGGTCCTGCCAGCTCCGCGGCTGTTCCTGACCCTGGACGACCGGGTCTGGCCCTGGGCGGGACCTGATTTGACCTTGATCTGGCCCTGGCCTGGTCTGACGGGTCCAGACCCGACGGGGCTGGAGCTAGAACGTGCAGCCGGCGGTGAGCTCGGCCGCGGTGACGGGCGGTGGCGGTGGCGTCGGGCTCGGCCGGGCGCCTGTCGAGGCGGGTCGGCCCGTTGCCGTGCCCGTACCCGTGCCCGTGCCGCCCGTGTCTGTCGCGCCGGCGCCGCTGTCCGGGCGGGCGGTGCCCTCCGGGTCGGTGGCCCGGGTGGCATCTTCCGGGCTCGCGGTCGGGGCGTCGGTCGGCCCCGGGGTGACTGCCAGCGCCTTTGTGTTCACCCCTTTGAAGCCTGTCCCGAGCACCAGCGTGACACGCTCCGACAGGGACGGATCCTCGCGCAGCTGTGCCCCGGGGACAGCGGCTGCCACGGTACGCGCCGCGGCGAGGCTGCCCGGGCCATAGCGCACCAGCGAGGTGGCCGCGTGCCGGTTGGCCGCGCTGCTGACATGGGCGATCCGGAAGCCGGCCGCGGCCAGTTCCCGGGCCGCATTGGTCGCGAGACCGCCCGTGGGGGTGCCGTTGAGAACGTCCAGCGTGATCGCCGACGGCCGTAGCGGCGTCCTGCCGGTGGGCGTGGGCGTCATCGCCGTAGCCGGCGGTGTCGGCACCGGCGTCGGTGTTCCGGGGCGCTGGGACGGCTGTGACGCGGAGCTCCCACGGCCGCGCAGCGGCGCCAGGAACGTCTCGAGCTCGTCAGGGTCGTAGATCTGGACGGAGCCGAAGGGCGCGATCTCGCCGGCCGCGTTCGCCCCTTCGGCCCTCGTCGGCGAGTGGACCGGGATGGTCTCGAACCTGATCGCGTTCGCGGACATGCCCCGCAGCCGGGTCGCCAGGTTGCGCAGGTCGTCGGCGGTGGTGTCGGCGTCCACGGTCAACGCGCCGGTGGCGGCCGTGAGCAGGCCCTCCAGCTTGGCCGGGTTGGTAAGTACCCCGCTGCTGGTGGCCTTCTGGAACACCGCGCTGATGAACTGCTGCTGGCGTCTGATCCGGTCGAAGTCCCCGTCCGGCAGGCCGTAGCGCTGCCGGACGAAGGCCAGCGCCTGTTCGCCGTCGAGGTGGTTCTCGCCCACGACACCGCGCCACTGTGAGTAGTCGTCACGTAGGTTGGACCTGCTGCCGTCCGGCAGTGCTCTGACGCATACCGTCACCCCGCCGATGGCGTCCGTCATGGCCTTGAAGCCAGCGAGGTCGATCGACACAAAATGATCGATTTTGATGTCGGTGAGGTTCTCGATCGTTTTGATCAGCAGCGACGGGCCGCCGGTCGTGATCGCCGAGTTGAGCTTGTTCCGGCCGTGGCCGGGAACGCGCACCAGGGTGTCCCGGGGGAACGACACCAGCGTGGTTGTTCCGTTCGCGTCCAGATGGGCGAGCATGGTGGTGTCCGAGCGTTCCCCGGCGACGACCTCCTGGCGCTGGTACATGTTGCCGGTGCCCGCCCGGCTGTCAGATCCGACCAGCAGGAAGTTCGTGCTCCCGGGCGGGGCCGCGGCCGGTCGTTCGTGGTCGTCGCCGAGCGCCAGGGTGACCCTGGTGATCTGGGAGTCGAAATAGCGGTAGGCGAAGTAGCCGCCGACGCTCGTCACGACGATCGACATCGACAGCACGGCGGCGAGGGCAAGCAGCAGCTTTCCGGTCAGGGAGCGTTGCCGCCGGCGTTCCCTCGCGGTGCGCAGGAACCATCGCCACCTCGCCCTCGGGCGGGCCCTTCGGACGCGGCGCGGGCCCGGCGGTGGCGTGGTGCTGGCAGGCTGGTCCACGGAAACCCTGGTCGTAGCGGTCACCGTGCCGTACCTCCCACCCCCGCCATGGCCTGGCACCGGCCCACGGACGTACACACCGCCCGATGTGTCCCGCGTCCCCGGATATGGTCCTGTTTACCACTATGTCCCGGGTGATGGTGCCGTTGGCGGGCCGTCGAGGCCGGCCGGGCCGGTGGTGGCCCGCTCGTGCCGCCTTCGGCTGGCATGCCGACGGATCCCGCCGGTGTTCGCGGGCCGGCTGCTGGATTCATCGCGGCGTTACCCCCGTACCGCTGATGTCATGACTGTCGTCATGGCCGCGGAGGACAACTGTGGTCCTGATTGCTGAAGGTACCCGCCGTAGGCATGACACACCCGTTGTGGGATGCCCTGAGGACGATGGGTCCGGTGTTTCGGCGGCGGCTGACGGGGGGGCGCGGGCCACCGCGGCGGCCGGCCGAAACCAGCGCCGGCCGTCCGGTACGCCGTGTTCGGTACGCCGTCCGGTACGCCGTCCGGAACAATGTCGTTCGACGGGTATTGAGCCCTATGGCTGTGGGCTTGTACGGTCGCCGTCCGGCCGCACGATAAGGTTCGGATCATGAAGGCTCTTGTGCTTGCCGGTGGTTCCGGAACACGACTGCGTCCGATCACCCACACCTCGGCCAAGCAACTTGTGCCGGTGGCGAACAAGCCGGTGCTTTTCTACGGATTGGAGGCAATAGCCGCCGCGGATATCACGAATGTCGGGATCATTGTCGGGGAGACCGCCGCGGAGATCGAGGCCGCCGTCGGTGACGGTGCCGAGCTGGGGATCGAGGTCACCTACATTCGGCAGGAGGCGCCGCTGGGCCTGGCCCACGCGGTGCTCGTCGCCCGTGACTTCCTTGGCGACGAGCCGTTCGTGATGTACCTCGGCGACAACCTGATCATCGGCGGGATCTCGGGGCTGGTGGAGGAGTTCCGCCGCAGCGGGCCGGACGCGCTCATCCTGCTGACGAAGGTGTCCAACCCGTCCGCGTTCGGCGTGGCCGAGCTGGGGCCGGGCGGGCAGATCGTGCGTCTGGTCGAGAAGCCCCGGCAGCCACCGAGCGATCTTGCCCTCGTCGGGGTGTACCTGTTCGGCCCGGCGGTCCACGAGGCCGTGCGGGGGATCAAACCGTCCGCGCGCGGCGAACTGGAGATCACCGAGGCGATCCAGTGGCTTGTCGACGGCGGTTATGAGGTCGCGCCGCACCTGGTCGAGGGCTACTGGAAGGACACCGGGCGGCTCGACGACATGTTGGAGACCAACCGGCACCTGCTGGAGTCGCTGGAGCCGGCCGTCCGCGGCGTGGTCGACGAGGGCAGCACGGTCGTCGGCCGGGTCGTGATCGAGGAGGGCGCGTCACTGGTGCGTTCCACCGTACGCGGGCCGGCGATCATCGGCCGGGGCACGAGGGTCGTCGACTCGTATGTCGGCCCGTTCACCTCGATCTACCATTCGTGCGCGATCGAGGACACCGAGATCGAGTATTCGATCGTGCTGGAGCGGGCGACCATCCGTGGGATCGGGCGGATCGAGGACTCACTGATCGGGCGGGACGTCGAGGTCGTCCCGTCGGCGGCCCGGCCGCGGGCGCACCGGCTGATGCTCGGCGACCACTCCCGGGTCTCGGTCGCCACCACGCCCTGACCGGGGCCATCGCCTGGCCGGGGACCGTCTGCCGGTCCAGGGCCGCTGGCCGGGCCCGGGTCGTTGCACCGGGGACAGGAGGGTGCCGGCCGTCCCGGCCGGGCGGAGGCCGGGCAGTGCGGGCGGTTCGGGCGCCGCGGGCAGCGGCGTGGGGGCGCCTGGCTCCCCCGAGGAACCGCCTGGCTCCTCCAGGGGACATCGACGGGCTTCGCGGACCATCTCGGCGACGGTGACGCAGGCGATCACCAGGCAGAGGGCGAAGACGGTGATCGTCACCCCGACGGGGAACGGCGCCCAGCGTCCGATCACGGTGACGATCTCGGCGACGTGCAGCGGGGGGGCCGACTCGCCGCGCGGCAGCCAGTAGTACCCGCACACCGCCCACAGCGCCGCCGTCTGCATGCCGAGCGCACCGACCAGGACGATCAGAGTGGCGGCCCGCTCGTGCCCACGCAGCAGCCGGCCGAGGCCGGCGGCGGTGACGACGGCGAGGCCGACCACGCCCATGTAGAGGTACCGGCCCTGGATGGCGATGCCCTGGGTGTACTTCAGGTAGTCCGAATAGCTGCGCTGGCCCACCAGCAGGTAGGCCAGCAGGATCGGCATGAGCAGCACGAGCGCGCGTCCGGACACGGCCGCGCGCGGCCAGGTGAACCGGTGTCCCCGGGGCGCCTCGCCGGTGGCCCGGGGACGGACGACCGCCGCCAGCACGCAGCCCACTACGGCCGTGGTCGCGATGACGATCACAACCGGGGAGAGTTGGGGCGGCTCGAACATCCCGAGACCGCCCCAGAACCGGCTGATGATGGTCTGCCAGAAGTACTCGTACCAGGTGTAGAAGGACTTCGGCAGCAGGACCGGCTCGCGCCGTGGGGGTTCCGTTGCCCATCCGTTGGGCTGAACGGCGTCGTAGAGGACGTAGTTACGGACCCACCACCATCCGCCGGTGGCGCAGGCGATCCCGATCGCGAGCAGCGCCGGATACACCGGCGGCGCCCGCAGCACCCGGATGGGCACGGTCCAGCCGCCACGGCGCGGGCCGTGCTGGCCGCGCCGGCCGGACCAGCGAGGGCGGCGTGCCGACCAGCGGAGGCGGCGACCGGCGAGCCGGAGGCTGACGGGCTGGGGACCGACAGATCGGGGGCCGACAGATCGGGGGAGGTGGCGGCCGGGCCGGTGGGAGCGGCGGGGGCGGGCCCAGCCGGCGAGATAGGCGGCGGCGACCACGGCCACCAGGGGCAGAGCGAGCGCCTTGGCGAGGAAGGCGAGCCCGAGCAGCAGGCCGACGCCCACCGCCGTCCGTCTTCGCATGTCGCCGGTGAGCACGCCGGCAAGCAGCACCGTCATCCCGCTGACCGACAGCATCAGCAGGCCGTCGTTGTTGAACGTGGCGCCGACCCGGGTGAGCCCGGGCACGGCCAGCGGTACCGCAGCGGCCGCCTGGGCCAGCGGCGCGCTGAGCCCGAACCGCCGGGAGGCCTCCCAGGTGAGCCACGGCAGCGGGGCCGCGACGATGATGTTCAGCAGGCGCAGCGCCCAGACCTGCTGGTCGTACGCCCAGTTCGAGGAACCGGGCAGGACGGACAGCAGGGCGGCCCCGATCGCGTAGATCAGCGGTGGGTGCTGGACCATCTGGTTGGACAGCCGCCCGTCGGTGACCGGGGCGGGCCCACCGAGCCTGTCGAAGGACAGGCGCTGGTCACGAGGGGTCGGATCGATCTCGGCGAACGGGGGCGCGCCGTTGTCGCGGCCGCCCGACTGGAACATCTCGGCGAAGCGGCCACGGTCGAAGTCGTCCGAGGTCGCGGCGACCCCCGAGGCGATGATCCGCTCACCGGGCGCTGGCCAGCCAGCGCCGTGCTGCAGGCCGTAGACCATGTCGACGTGCTGGGCCTCGTCGTAGCCCGTCCAGGTGGTGAAGGCGAACGAGTAGGTCAGCAGCAGGGCGATGTGGAGCACGGTCAGCAGCACGACCGCCCGCGGCGGCCGGGGCCGGCGGGCGCGTGGCCGGGGCGTGCCGGCGGCAGGGGCGCCGGCGCCGGGCTGTCCGCGGCGGGCATCGACTGTCGAGGCTGCCTGCCGCGGGATCCCGGCCGTCGGCCAGACCAGTCTGATCTCCGAGTAGTCGACGATCGCCATCTCTCCAGGACGACGGCAACCGGCCGCCGTTGGCCGGCTGAGCCCATAGTCAACGGGCCGCTTCTGAGTTTAGCTGCCAATTGCCGTTGGCAATTACGTGGATACTGCATGTGACTTCATGGGCGGTGGGTGCGCGTCCGGTCGGGTAATTGGGTCTGCGACACTTGCCGGGTGCGCGTGATGGTGACGGGAGCCGGCGGCCAGCTCGGGGTGGACCTGTGTCGGCTGCTGGAGGCGGACGAACGGGTCCACGCCTGGGCCGGGCTCACCCGGGTCGAGCTGGACGTCACCGACCCGGCACGGGTGCGGGCCGTCGTCCGCGACCAGGCCCGGCCGGCGAAGATCCAGGGCGGCCTCGTGGTCGTGAACACCGCCGCCTGGACCGACGTGGACGGCGCCGAGTCCGACGAGGCCGGGGCCTATGCCGTCAACGCCGCCGCGCCGGCGCACCTGGCCGCCGCCTGTGCGGAGGTCGGCGCGACCCTGGTGCACATCTCCACCGACTACGTCTTCGACGGGGCCGCGGACAAGCCGTACGAGACCGACCACCCGACCGCGCCGCGCTCCGCCTACGGGCGAACCAAGCTTGCCGGCGAGCAGGCCGTGCTCGCGCTGTGCCCGTCGTCCTGTGTGGTGCGCACGGCGTGGGTGTACGGCGCGTCCGGGCGCAACTTCGTCCGGACGATCGCGCGGCTCGCCCGCGAGCGCGACACCCTCGCTGTGGTCGACGACCAGCGCGGCTCCCCGACCTGGTCGGTGGATCTTGCCGTCGGGCTGATCGACCTGGTGTCCGCCGCCGGTGCCGGCCGTGCCGCCAGTGGGATCTATCACTGCACGGGCGGTGGCGACACGACCTGGTTCGGCTTCGCCCGCGCGATCGTCGCCGAGCTCGGGATGGACCCGGAGAAGGTCAGGCCGACGACGACGGACGCGTTCCCGCGTCCCGCGCCGCGCCCGTCCTACTCGGTGCTCTCGCCCCGGTCGTGGACGGACGCCGGGCTGCGGCCGCTGCGCCCCTGGCGGGAGGCGCTGGCCGCGGCCTTCGCGCAGTCGGGCGACGTTCTGCGGGCCTGATCGGCGTTCCGCCGGCTTGATCGGCGCCGCCCCGCCAGGCCCCCGGGTCCCGCCGGCGCCGTCCCCCGGGCCCCGTCGGTGCCGCCCCGCGGGCCTGGCCCGCGCTGCTCGGTGGGCCCGAGCGGAGCCGTCGGCGTCCGGCACCTGTCGTTGTTGGGAAACCCGGTCGAGAAGCATCGGTGGCGAGCGCTACCGTTGGGAGAGTGACGACCAAGACCGGTGCTTCGCCCGCCTCGCAGGCGACCGAGACCAGTGGTTCGACCGTTTCGCGGGAGCGGGGCAGGCCTGTCCTGGTCGCGGTGGCCTGGCCGTACGCCAACGGTATGCCCCACCTGGGGCACATCGCCGGCGCCTACCTGCCGGCCGACATCTTCGCCCGCTACCAGCGGTTGGCCGGCAACCAGGTGCTGATGGTCTCGGGCAGCGACACCCACGGCACACCGATCACCGTGCGTGCCGACATCGACGGGGTGTCGCCGGCTGAGATCGTCAACCGTTACCACCCGGAGTTCCTGCGCATCTGGGACGACATCGGGATCAGTTTCGACCTGTTCACCTCGACGATGACCGACAACCATCGCGAGGTCGCGCAGGACGTCTTCGTCCGGCTGCGGGAAGCCGGCTACATCGTGCCCGAGGAGACCGTCCAGTTCTTCGACCCGCAGGCCGGCCGCTTCCTGCCCGACAGATACGTGGTCGGGACCTGCCCGTTCTGCGCGTACGGCGAGGCCCGCGGTGACCAGTGCGAGAACTGCGGCCGCACCCTCGACCCGGACATCCTGCTCGACCCGCGCAGCAAGCTCACCGGCGCGGTCCCGGAGAAGCGGGCCACCACCCACTTCTTCCTACGGCTGTCCGCGCTCGCCGACGACCTGCTGGCCTGGCTGGAGACCCGCACCGGCTGGCGCCGGCACGTCATGAACTGGTCCCTGCAGTTCGTCAAGGACGGTCTGCACGACCGGGCCATCACCCGTGACCTGGACTGGGGGGTCCCGCTGCCCACCGACGAGCTCGGCCCTGGCAAGCGGATCTACGTCTGGTTCGAGGCCGTGATCGGCTATCTGTCGGCGAGCAAGGAGTGGGCGGCCCGGTCCGGCGACCCGGACGCGTGGCGTCAGTGGTGGCAGAACCCGGACGCGGCCAGCTACTACTTCGTCGGCAAGGACAACATCCCGTTCCACACGGTGATCTGGCCGGCGATGCTGATCGGCTACGGCGGGCTTGAGCTGCCGACGGACGTCCCGGCCAACCAGTACGTGACGTTCGGCGGGGCGAAGGCGTCGAAGTCCGCCGGGATCGGGCGCGGCGTCCGGGAGTACCTCGACCGGCTCCAGCCGGACGCGCTGCGTTACGCCCTCGCGACGGTGCTGCCGGAGCAGAACGACACCGAGATCACCGACGCGGACATCATCCGGCGGATCAACGACGAGCTGATCGCGAACTGGGGCAACCTGGTCAACCGGGTGATGGCCCAGATCGGCAAGCGTTTCGACGGGCGCGTACCCGAGGCCGGGGAACTCGACGGCGCACACGCCAAGCTGATCGACTCGGTGGACGCCGGCCTGGTACGGGTGGGCGAACTGATCGGGCGGGTGGAGCTGCGGGCGGCGCTGCGGGCCGCGATGGAGATCTCCGCCGAGGTCAACGCCTACCTCTACCGCGAGGAACCGTGGAAGACGGTCAAGACCGACCCCGCGCGGGCCGGGCGCACCCTGGCCGTGTCGATCCAGGCGATCTCCGGCATTACGACCGCGCTCGCGCCGTTCCTGCCGTTCACCTCGGCGCGCCTGGCCGACACCCTCGGCATCAGCCTGGACGTCTGGGAGCGCCAGCCCGTGCCGGCCGGCCGCGCCCTGACCTGGTCCGGGGCGCTGTTCACCAAGCTCGACCCGGACGCCCTGGACTGACGCTCTGGGCGCTGGAAGGACGTCCGTGCCGCCGCCCGGTGACCGGACGGCGGCTGTTCGGTCGCTGGCTGGCCGGGTGGCGGGCTTTCGCCAGGGGGCGAGCTTCCGCCGGACACTGGGAGCCCGAGCGCGGCGGCACGCCGTCTTCGTCGCGATCGCGGCGGCCGGCGCCCTCCTGCGCGTGCTGGTCATCGTCGCCTACCCACCCGCGATCATGTACCTCGGGGATTCAGCGGCCTATCTCGACCAGGCGTGGAACGGGCCGTGGCCGGGGGACTGGCGCCCGTCCGGCTACCCGATGTTCCTGCTGCTCATCGACGGTCACGCCCATCTGACCAGGCTGGTGATCGTCCAGCATCTGCTGACGTTCCTGGCCGGCGCGGCCCTGTACGCTGTCGCGCTTCACACCGTGCGTACCGCCTGGATTGCCGCCTGTGTCGCCGCGCCAGTGCTGCTGTCACCATGGGTGCTCGACCTCGGCCAGTTCGTCCTCGCCGACAGCCTGTTCGGGACGCTGGTCGCCGGCGGAGTGGTCCTGCTCGCCAGGCCGGGCCGGCCCGCCGTACGGGCCTGCGCCGCCGCCGGGCTGTTGCTCGGGACGGCCGTGACGATCCGCACTGTTGGTTACGGACCGCTCGCCGTGGGCGCCGTCGCGCTGCTCGCCATGACCGCCCGGACCCGCGGCCACCACACCGACACCGGCGACCGTGTCGGCCGTGGCGGCGGTGGGCTGGCACGTCTGGTTGCGTTCGTGCTCGCCGCCGCTGTGCCGATCATCGGCTACTCGGCGTGGAGCGTGGCGAACGGGGGCACCTTCTCCGTCTCGGCGCACAGCGGCTTCTTCCTGTACGGGCGGATGGCGCCGTTCGCCGACTGCGGCGTCCTGTCCGGGCCGGAGCTGCGGACGCTGTGCGACCCGCGGCCGGTGGCGCGGCGCACCCAGCCCGACATGTACCTGTGGCCGGACGACTCGCCGCTGCGCCAGGGCGACGACAGCATCCCCGCCGGGCGCGAGGAACTCGCCGGACGGTTCGCCGCCGAGGTCATCCGGGCCCAGCCGGTGATGGTGGCCACAACCACGGCGGCCTACCTGATCGGCTACTTCTCACCCGTCCAGCATGAGAACGCGCGGACCTCGCGGGCGGCGACCTGGGAGCTGCCCACGGAGCTGGCCAATGTCCTGCCCGCGCAGAACCCGCATGCCGCCGACGGCCACTACGTCCTCACCGAGATCTCCCGGCCGCTCGCCGGGAAGCTGACGGCGTACAGCAGGCTGGGCTACCTGTCCATGCCCCTGGTCGGAGCCGGCCTGCTCGCCGGCGCCGTGGCGGCGTCGGCCGGCGTCCGGCGGGGCCGCACCAGGCCTGGTCCCGTCGGATCCGGTCCCGTCGGGAACGGTTCGGCCGGGGGCGGTTTGGCCGGGCTGGGGCGGATGTTCTGGCTGGCGTCCGGGGCGGGCCTGTCCGTGCTGGTGCTCGCGGCGCTGACCGCCGGCTTCGACTACCGCTACCTGGGATCCGTCATTGGCCTGCTCGGCGCCGCCGCCGTGCTCGGCTGGACGGCCCTGGCACGCGCGCTCATGCCGCTGCTCCGGCTGTCGTCGTCGGCGCTGCCGTCGGTGCCGGGGTCGGGGTCGGCGGAGGCGACGGTGCCGACGGAGGCGTCGCGGGCGGGCAGCGGGTGAACGCGGTGATCTCACCGGTCAGCGGCCAGGAGCGCCGGGTCGGCTCGTCCGGGCACCAGCCGAGCCCGCCGAGCAGGGCGTGCAGGCCGCGGACGGCGTCCGGGAACACCAGGTTGTAGGTGACCAGGTACAACGTGCCGGCCCGCGGGCGCCCGGCGAGGAACGGCGGGATCGAGACGTCCCAGCCCAGCGGGGGCAGGACGAGAGTGTCCGCCTCAGCGACCGGCGGCCCGAGCGTGCTCGTCGCCGGATGGCCGGCCGTATCCGCCGCCGGATGGTCTGTCGTTGTCGTCTGGCCGCCCGTCGTCCGGCCGGCGTGGTAGCGCGCGTAGTACTGCTGGGCCTTGTACCACTGCCGTTCGTCCCAGCGTCCGGGGATCACGACCTGGACGTCGCCCGGCTCGGCTGTCCGCCGCTGGACAGCGACCAGCTCCCGCATGTCACCGAGCAGCAGCGGGCCGGTCGCGCTCGCCCGGACCTGCCTGCTCCGCTGGGCCGCGACCGCCCCGGCCGCCAGGACGAACATCGCAACCGCGCCCACGAGCAACACGGCAGTCACCCGGCCCAGCACGCGTCCGCCCGGCCCCGCCCACAACCGGCTCGGCCCGGGTTCGGCCGCCCAGGGCGGGGCCGGCCGAACCAGCGTTGACCGAACCAGCGTTGACCGAGGCAGAGCCAACCGGAGTAGCGCGGACCGGAGCAGCGCCGACCCGCCGGTGCCGGCGAGCACGTACAGTAACGGAAGCAGGAACAGGTTCGCCCGGACGAACCCGACCGGCCATCGTCCCGCCGCCGAGGCGAACGCGATCAGCGCCAGCGCCCCGCCGAGCGCGAGCAGCAACGCCCGGCCCGCCCTGTCCCGCACCGCCACGTCCAGGCCGGCCGCCCAGCACACCAGCGCCCCGACGATCACGCACACGTGCAGCCGGTGATCCGGGCCGGCGAGCAGCGGTGAGCCGGTGAACGGCGAGCCGAACTGGGCGTCCGGCCTGGTCATCGCCGCGGTGAACGCGTTGCGGGGCAGCTCCCACAGGGCCGTGCGTAACTGGCCGGCGGCGTTGTTCCGGGTGAGGAAGAAATTCCGCCAGTACGGGTTCGTGGTCAGATAGCTCTGCGGCAGAACGAACAGCACAAGATGAGCGAGCCCGCAGCCGCCCACCAGCACGGACCCGGCCAGCCCCGCCGATATCGGGCGCCGCCGTGGGTTCTGCCAGGTGCTCTGCCGTGGCCTCCGCCGTGAGCCCTGTCGTGACCTCCGCCGTGAGCGGGCGGACTCCGGCGCCGCGGCATCCGTTTCGGTCGCGGTGCTCCGGGCCCGGTGTGGGCGGTGCGCCCACCAGGCCCGGGCGGCGTCCACGACGTCCAGTAGCAGCAGTGGAGCAAGTACGAACAGCGACGTGACGGCCATGACCGCGCACAGCGCCATCCCCGCCCGCGCCGGCCACAGGCGCCGGCCCGCCTCGGCACGGCGGCGCGCGCACAGCCACAGGTGCGCAACGGCCGCCGCGCACGCGGCTTCCGGCAGGTACGACTTCAGTTGCAGCCCGTAGACGAGCAGCCCGCCGTTGACCGTGAGCAGCCCGGCGACGACCGTGGCCGCCGGCCGCGGCAGCCACCACCGGCCCAGCAGGTAGGTGACCAGCGACAGCACGACCAGCGCGACGATCTGGGGCGCCCGCAGGACGAGTTCGGTGTCACCGCCGAGGGCGGCCGCCAGCTTCTCGACCGCGAACCAGCCTCCGGAAAGCGGCGCGTTCGCCGTCCGCAGGGCCTCGAACCAGCCCGCGCCGACGCTGAGGTGATACGCCCGCCACGCCTCGTCGTACCAGAGCGGACGCACCAGCGTCGGCCACAGCGCGGCGACCACCACCGCGTCCAGCCCGACGAGCGCCGCGACAGCGACCCCGCCCCGCCACCGGCCAGCGCCCTGCCCCGCCAGGCCGGCCCGCCACCGACTGTCAGCCCGACCGCCAGCCCGACCGCCAGCTCGGCCCGCCGAGCCGAAGCGCTGCCGACCACCGGCCCGGCCCGGCGAGCCGGCTCGCCGCCGACCAGCCCGGCCCGGCTCCGCCCCGCCCGCCTCCCGGCTGACGGACACCGGCCTGTCGAGTGCGTCCACCACCCCTGGAGGCTACGAGAGCCCCCGCCCATCCCGTCGTCAGCCGCGGGTAGAAAACCGCTGCTACACGGAACGTGGCGTAGATCTGTTCGGCGGTTTCGGGGGCGGCCAAGGCGGTGCGGTACAGGTAGGCGCGCCGTAGCCGGCTACGCGGGTTCCCCAGTGCTCCCAGCGGCAGGGTCCGGCGGGCACGTCGGTGTCCGGAGACGAGGAGGCCGCCGCGAACCGCCGCGATCTCATCGGGCTTGCCGCCGCGTCGCGCGGCACACCCGGAGAAACAGGGGCGTCAACTCGGGCCCGACAGGCCGCCGCCAATTTTCTCTACGGTTGTTCAAGGAGATTCCGTGGGAGGCCGGGTAAAAGTTGGAAAACACAGGAAGAAGCTGGAGTGTTCGGCGTGCGATGGTTCGGGTAAAATCATCGTTGTCATTGACGGAAAGCGGGAGCAAAAACCCTGTCAGATATGTAGGGGAACCGGATGGCTGTGAGACGCGCGGCGTTCGTTCCGGACACGATCTGGGTCGACGGCCCCGATGGATGGATGGTCCCGCTACGCCGGGATGACGACCCTGAAACCTGGTCGGCACTGGCAGAGAGTAGCGATCCTGTAGCAATCCAGGTCGACGACGGCGAGCGCCCCGACAAGGGCATCCTCCCCACGAGTTCCAACACCGCGGCCTGGCTCGTCGACCGGATGCTCACCCTCCTGAACGTGCGGGAGGGGATGGACGTCCTCGAAATCGGGACCGGTACCGGCTACAATGCCGCGCTGCTCGCCGAGCGAACCCGCACCGGACGCGTCACGACGATAGAAATTGATCCCACGATCGCCGGCCACGCCCGACAGGCTCTGCGCAGGAACAACTATCCGGTCACAGTGATCATCGGTGACGGTATCCTCGGATACCCCGAGCGGGCACCGTATGACCGAATCATCGCCACTGCCGCCGCGGCCACCATCCCCTACGCCTGGGTCGAACAGACACGGCCCGCCGGCCGGATACTGCTCCCTCTCGCAGCCACCTTCCACCACGGGGCGCTCCTCGCCGTCACCGTCCACGGTGACGGCACCGCACACGGCCGATTCCATGGCGAGGCGCCCTTCATACGACTCCGCAACCACCGTCCCACCAGGTTCCACCGACAAACAGCCGACGGCGCGCGGGTGACGACGACTCAGCTGTACCCGCGACAACCATTCACCGATTTCGACGCCGGATTCGCCATCGGCACCCGGCTTCCCGACTGCATCACGGGGCAACGAGGCGACGATGACACCGCGACACTCCTCCTGTCACACCCCGCCTCCCGATCCTGGGCATCCCTCACTCCCGGAACCACCGCCCACGAGGTAAGGCAGTACGGCCCCCGCCGCCTCTGGGACGACCTTGAGACCGCCTACCGATGGTGGACCGACGCCGGACGGCCCGATCACACCCGCATCGGTATTACCGTCACCCCCGAAGGGCAGACGTTCTGGCTCGACACCCCGGAACACCCCCTCCCCGCCATTCAGGGACCGGCCGTCTGACCGGGGCGGACGCACCGAAGAAAGATCGCCGCCAAAGTCCTGCACGGGTTCGAGGGCGCCCCTCCAGACCGCCGCGGGGACCGCGCCGCACCCGCCGCGCCCGGGAACGAGACCCAGCAGGGACCGCCACGCGAGGCCTACGCGTGGCGCTGGCACGCCGTGCTCGACGGTACGTCGGCCCCCCGGCCACCCATCCTGGCGAGTCGGCGCGTTGTATCCCCGCCCAGCCTGAAGGCTGCCCTGAACAATCCTGTTCCGCAGGCACGCTCGCGGCCTGCGCGAGACTCTCACCGGCGGATCATTTTTGTCCTATCGGCGCCCGACACGTTCCAATCGGCTTTCCGGTTACCGCTGATCTCGTTGTTCTCGAACAGCCCCGCACCGTTGTCGTAGACGAATACGCCGCGGCCGGATGTGTGGTGGATGCGGCAGCGGCGGACCCGAGGGCCAGCATCGCCCTGGACGGCCACACCAAAAACATGGCGGGGCCGAATGGCCGTAGTGACGTCTCGACAGGATGATCGTGATGGCGTCGGGGGGCTGTTTCCGCCGCTTTCCCGCCGTTCCGGGCCGCTGGAGCTGGTCCGCCGGGTCACCGTCACCCGGGCCGCGGGGAGATCCGCCCGCTGCTGGCGGCACGGGCTTCGCCGTGGCGGGCCGGCCCGAGACAAGGCCGCGCACCCTGGCGGACGTGTTCGCCTACGCCGCGGCTGGAGGTGAGCGGCTCCGGACGGGCGGGACCGAGGTGCAGGTACGCCGTCCCCGGGCAGGGCGCCCGGGCCGCAGCGCGTTCGTGCTCGGGAAGAGGAGACAGAACACCGCGAAGACGACCGGTATCAGCGACGGGCCGGGCCGCCCCCTGTGGTCCGGGGCGGCCCGGCCGCATGCACGACCGGACCGCGATGCGCAGCGAGGGCATCGCCGAACAGTTCCGCTGACACCCGCAGGCCCAGGCAGACGTCGACGAGGGCTGCCTCGGGTACTACTCCGAGGCGCATGCCGCTACTGCTGGGATGGTCTCCGGCCGTGTGGCCCGCAGACCGACCCGACGCCGGGCGAGTTCGGTACTCGTCCGGCGTCGGCAGGCCATCTGCTGATCATCCATCAGCCGGCGCGCCAGGGGCGGGAAACCAGGGAACGACGAGCGGTGGGCACACTGGCGGCCACCCCGGTCACCCGCACCCGGTTGCCGAGTGCCCCGGGCAGCCCGATCCACGCAGGCTGCCCGGGGCAGGGCCGTCGGTGGCCCGGCTAGCTGATCCTTTCTTTACTTCACGAGCGCATACCCGCTGACCCCGCCGCCGGCGATCGCGGTGACACGGTCCAGGCTCACGACCGGCACCGGCGTTGTCCGGTTGGTGGTGGTGCCGTCACCCAACTGGCCGGAGCTGTTGCGGCCCCAGGCCCGCACGGTGCCGTCCCGGCGCAGCGCATACCCGCTGGCCCCGCCGCCGGCGATCGCGGTGACACGGTCCAGGCTCACGACCGGCACCGGCGTTGTCCGGTTGGTGGTGGTGCCGTCACCCAACTGGCCGAAGTTGTTGTCGCCCCAGGCCCGCACGGTGCCGGTTTTCAGGGACCCGCCCGGGGAGGCCAGGGCCGCTGCTGGCAGGAACATCACCCCGACCGCGGCCATCACCGCCGCCCACACCCTGAGTCGCCATCGTCGCTCAGACATTCCCACTCCTCGAATCGGTGGATGTCGCCACCCACATCCGAACATCACGTATAGCGACGATATTGTTCCATGGAGTGCCTACGCGGCCACCCATTGTTATGGAAGAGTGTTCGTGTCACCGTGTCTTGACGTTGAAGAGTGTTCGTGTCGCGATGTGTGAGCACCGCTGTGGGCGTGATGACAGCGCCAGGGGCAGAGCCATGACGGCGACGCACCAGGACGGATAGCCACATCCGACAGTCCAGCGCCCCATCCGCACGCGAACGCAAGCGGCAGAGGACGAGGCGCGTGACCTTCGAGTGCCAGAGGGACGCGTAGGTGGCCTCCGCCGCGAGCGTCGATCACCAGGTGGTCGTGTCCGCGTCCGTGCTGGCGAGACCCAGACAGATCTGCACACCGGCCGGCAGTACGGGCGCCGGCCGCAGGATGACCAGGGCCGAGCCCGGCTGGGCCAGCTCGACGCTCGCAGGCTCAGCCGGATGGGCCATCGACAGGCCGCTGAAACGCGACCCGGCACCACCGGACCGGCGACTGTCCGGGATCGTGGCCTGGAGTGATCCCGCTTCCGTGGACAGCGAACCTGAGGTTCGCTGTCCATAGGGAAGGAGCGTCATGGGGTCAGCTCGCCGGAAGTTCACCCAGGAGTACAAATCCGAGGCAGTAAGGTTGGTGCTCGACTCGGGCCGGTCGGTGACCGAGGTCGCGAAGAGTCTGGGTATCCACGAGACCACGTTGGGAAACTGGGTGAAGAAGGCGAAGGAGAACGGCGAGACCGAGGAGCGGCCGCTGTCGGTGTCGGAGCGCGCGGAACTTGAGGAGCTCCGGAAGAAGTACGCGCAGGCGCAGATGGACATCGCCTTCCTAAAAAAAGCGGCGAGCTTCTTCGCGAGCGAGCAGAAGTAAAGTTCGAGTTCATCTCGATACACGCTCCGAAGAAGCCTGTGTCCGCCGACGGCGCGAACACCTTTCCCGTCGACTACATGTGCAAGAAACTCGACCTGTCCCGACAGGGCTACTATGCGTGGAAGAAACGCGGCCCGTCTCGGAGGGAGAAGGACGACGCCACCTTGTCGACCATGATCAGAGCTGTTTTCGACCGTCACGAGGGGCGGTACGGCGTGCGGCGGATCTTCCACGAGATCCGCCGCCAGGGCGTCGCCGTCGCCTACAAGCGGGTCCAGCGGCTGATGGCGACGATGGGCCTGGTCAGCGTGCATCCGCGTCCCCGCCGGCCGGTGACGACGGTGCAGGCCGCGGACTCCTCATCGCTGCCTGATCTTGTCGGCCAAGACTTCGCCGCGTCCGCACCGAACCAGTTGTGGTACGGCGACATAACATATATTCGCACCTGGGATGGCTGGGTGTACATGGCCTCCGTCATCGACGCGTTCTCTCGGAAGATCGCCGGCTGGGCGGTCGCCGATCACATACGCACCGAACTCGTTCTCGACGCGCTTCGTATGGCCGTCACCCGCCGGCGGCCACCCGGCGGCGTCATATTCCACGCCGACCGAGGCGGTCAGTACACCAGCCGTGAGTTCGTCGCCTTCTGTCGCGACAACAACGTCCGAAACTCCGTCGGCCGTACCGGGATCTGTTTCGACAACGCCGCGGCGGAGTCCTTCTGGGCCACCCTCAAGAAGGAGTTCGTCCACCTCCACCCGTTCGATACCATAGACCGCGTCCGGGCGGGGATCTTCGAATATGTCGAGATCTACTACAACCGGCAGCGGTTGCACTCCTCGATCGGCTATCTCACGCCTGTCGAGTTCGAGGAAGAATTTGACGGACAAACACTTCGTGCTGCATAGTTAGGACTGTCCACGAAAGTGGGAACCCTCCAGCCATAGGTCTCTGAGTCCTGTGTCCGCGGGGCCGGGGACCAGGACCTGGGGTTGGTGTCGGCCCACCGGCTCCGGGCCGCTGCCGTTTCGGCGTGCGATCCGGGCGCCGCCCGCCGGACGATCGATTACCACAAAACGGTAAGATCAACGAGAAACGGCACGTTCGTGACCTGCGAGACCCACGAAATGGGGCAATAGCACAGCGGTTTCCACCTACAGGTTGGATCAGGTGAGGGAGGCGTAGACGGCGGCCGTGTGTTCGGCGGTGCGGCGCCAGGTGAACGTCCGGGCATGGGAGCGGCCCGGGGCCGGGTCGGGGATCTCCTTGAGTACGCCGATCAGTGCGTCGGTGAAGGCCTCGGCGTCCATCGGTGGGACGAGCCGTACCCCTTTGCCGGCCAGCGGGCCGACGACCTCCCGGACGGCGGGGATGTCGGAGGCGACCACCTGGGTCCCGGCCGCCAGCGCCTCCAGTGGAGGCAGGCCGAAACCCTCGTAGAACGAGGGGAAGCACAGGGCGACGGCTCCGGCGACCAGCCGGCGGAGCTGGTTCGTCGGCAGGTAACCGGTGGTGATGACCGCCCCGGTCGGCAGCCTCGACTGGTCGGGCAGCGGCCCCCATCCGGATGGCCCGACGAGCAGCAGCGGCGGGGCGTCGGCGACCTCGGCGTGCAGGCCGCGGACCGCCTCCAGCAGGGTCGGGAGGTTCTTGCGCGGCTCAAGGGTGCCGACGAACAGCAGATACCGTTCGGGCAGGCCGCGGGCGGCGAGCCAGCGCGCGGACGGCGGGGACGCGTCGAACCAGGCCGCGTCCACGCCGAGCGGGGTCACGGTCACCGTCGCCGGATCCAGCCGGTAGGTGTCGGCGATCTCGGAGGCGATCGCCGCGCTCGGGGTGACGACGGCGGCGGCGCGGCGCAGGCCGCGCGGGACCAGTTCCCGGTAGCGGGCGGACGCGGTGGAGACGGTGTTCGTGAGCTTGAGATAGGCGAGATCGTGGATGGTCAGCACACCGCGGGCGCGGCGCAGCGGTGGCAGGACGAAGTTCGTGGCGTGTACCACGTCGGCCGCGCCGGCCAGCCATTCCAGTTTCGGCGCGTCGGTGCGCGCCCATGCCTCGTGTACGAGTCGGGCCGGGATCCGGCGTGCGGCCGGCCGTACGCCCGGTGGCAGGGCTGGGGCGAACTCCTCGAGCCCGCGCCAGGTGAACGCGGTCGCGGCCACGTCCAGGCCGGGCAGTAACGGTAGTTCGGCAAGCAGATGGCCGGTGTAGTGGCCCACTCCGGTACGCGGGCCGAGCAGGGGCGTTCCGTCCAGGATGACCCGCATCGACCTCGCTCCTCTCCATGGGTACGTCCGTGAGTACCACAGTTGCCCGGCGATGCCACCCGCCGGGCTGTGGGCCGACAGGCCATGCTGCCGGTAGCTTTTGGTAGCCGGCGTGAACGGTCCTGCTGGTCGGTGTCTCTCGGTGGTCAGTACTCCCCGGTGCTGCTCATCCTGGCGGAGCATAATCGCCAAAGGTGATCACGCGGTCCTCCATGGTGATCCACTCCAGGGCTCAAAGTCCTTGGATCGTGACGACGTTGTTCGATTTTGTCTGTCTTGTTTGTTCTCTGTTGAATGGAGGGCAATCACTGAAAGTGATTGCCCTCCACCTGCCGCGACTTGCTGTAGAGGTGGTGGCGGGTGGCTGTGTCGCGCCAGCGGGTGGCGAACGCCGTGTCCGAGTACTCCTGGGCGCGGGCGATCGCGCTTGCCGCGAGTCGCCGGCGCATCCCGTCCTCGGTGGCCAGGCGCCGGCTGAACGAGGCGAGCTGCTGCGGGGAGGTCCAGCGGAAGCCGTCGAGCCCGTGCCGGACGATCTCGCGCTGGCCGGCGCTGTCGATCACCACGGGGACACATCCGCCGGCCATCGCCTCGACCGTGGTCATCCCGAAGTGCTCCGCCGTCCACGGCCGGCGGTCGACGTCCTCCCCGTAGCCGGTCGCGGACCAGAACACCGAGCAGGTGGACAGCAGCCGTTCCACCTCGTGCCGCGGGGCGTTCGGGTGGATCTCCACCGGCAGGCCGCGGGCCGCGTCCCGAATCTGTTCCAGGTAGGGGAGCTGGGAGTCCTCGCAACCGCCGACGACGTGCATCCGCCAGCCGGGCAGCGCGCCCGAACGGTACAGCTCACCGAACCAGCGCACCATCTCCAGCTGCCGCTTGGCGTGCCCCAGGCCGGGGGCGAACAGCCGCCCCACGCTCAGCACCGACCGCTCCCGCTCCTCGGCCGGTGCCAGGCGCGCCACCTGGATCGGCGGGTAGAGCAGGTCGGCGTCGGTGCGCCACAGCCGGCGGATCCAGTCCCGGGTGTAGGCCGAGTTCGCCATGACCACGTCGTAGGCGTCGAGATAGCCGAGGTCACGCGGGTCCGTGAGCAGCCAGGGGAAACGCAGCGCCACCCGGGCCCGGACGCCCTCGCGCCGGTCGGTCACCCGCGGCCGGCTGAGCGCCACCCCGAGCTGGCGAATGTCCCGGGATGCCGCCGCGCCGCCCGCGGGCCGTCCCGTCCCGTCCGCCTGGCTCGTCCCGTTCGGCGGGCTCGCCGCGTCTGATGTGTCGTCCGGCGCGTCCGGCGCGTCTGATCTATCAGGTGTATCTGAGATGCCAGGTACGTCGGGTGCGCCCGGAGCGCCTGCCGCCGCGGGGGTGAACGTCTCGCTGACCAGGGTCAGTTCGGTCCCGGTGGACGAGGCGGGCAGCGGCACGGAGATCGACGTGAACACGGTGCCGACCTCGATGTCGGCGAGGGCCTGCCCGGCCGCGTCGAGGACGCGCAGCCGTACCGTCCCGGGCGCCCCTGGCCGGCCGACGTCGGCGTGCAGCACCCGTTCGCCGCCGGGGGCGACCGAGAGGATCCCCGCGCCGTTCGACCAGACCCACTGCCGGCGGCGGCCGCCCTCGGGCGGATACCAGCCCGTCCCGTACCCGACCGCCGGACGTACGCCCCGCAGGAACGGGCTGCCGGCGCGGATCGCGGCCCGGCGCCACGCGGCCGCGTCGTGATCGGCCGGTGTCGGGAAGAAGCACAGGTACGCCGCGTGCTTCGAGCGGGGGATCAGTCGGCTCATATACGAGCCGTTGACGAACAGGTCGTACTCGGCGCTGATCTCGGCGACGGCGTCGTCGCCCCGGTCGGGCAGCAGGCGGTACCGGCAGCCGGACAGGTCGAGCCCGAGGTGGGCGCCGAGCGCGTCCAGGTCGACCGCCGAATGCCCCAGCAGGTCGACCTCGGCGCCTTCGGACGCGAGCGCCTCGGCGATCATGCCGTTGTGGCGTTCACCGCCGCCCATGGAATGCCAGAACCTGTTGTAGACGGCGGCCCGGACGCCGCCGGCCGGCCCGGCCACCGCCAGCGGGGCGCGTGTCCGCGCCGGCCCGGTCGCCGAGCTGGTTGTCGGTCCGGTCGTCATCGTCGCACCAGCCAGTTCTCCAGCTCGTGACGGCGGGTCGAGGCGGTCCGCGAGATCGCCCGCCGGCGGGCCAGCATGGCCGGCAGCAGCCGCAGGTAGGAGGCGATGACCGTCAGTCGCAGCCAGGTCGGGCGCAGCGGGGGGAGGCTGCGCGCCGTCCACGCCTGGCGCAGTGTCCGCAGCGCGATCGACGTGGTCGTCAGCGGGTAGCGGGCCACCGCAGCCACCGCGATCCGGGCGCTCGCGTCCTTGGTGAGCATCAGCAGCCGGTTACGGTCGGTGTGGAAGACGAACAGCGGTGACCATTCGACGCTGGACGCCGAGTGGACGTGCCGCAGCACCGCGTCCGGTATGTAACGGATCGTGTAACCGCGGGCGCGGATCCGCCAGGACAGGTCGGTGTCCTCGTAGTAGAGGAAGAAGTCGTCGTCGAACCAGCCGAGTTCGTGCCCGAGCCGGGTGCGGATCGCCATGCCGTTGCCGCAGGCGGTGAAAACCTCCTCGGGGCGGGTGAACTGGCCGGTGTCGATCTGCTGATAGCCGCGGTCGGCGCCGTACCCGTCGCGCAGCACGATCCCGCCGACATTGTTGATCACGTCGACGCGTGCCACGTCGCCCGGGACGGTGAACTCCACCGTGGACGGTTCGGCGCCGGCGTCCAGGGTAACCGACCCGCCGTCCCAGCTCAGCGTGACCGGTTTGGCTGCCTGGCCGGCCCAGGTGAAACCGAGTGTGACCGGGCCCCCTTCCGGGACCGGGACGCACAGCTCGCCGTCACCGCGGGTCCAGAAGAACGGCGCGTCCGGGCCACCCTCGGCGCCGAAGGTCAGCTTCTCCCACAGCACCTCCCGCAGCGTCTCCCGGCCGTCGACGGTCACCGACGACACCCGGACGCCGAGCTGGCGCGGGTCGTGCGGGCCGGGGGTGAAGGTCGGCGTCGACAGCCGCAGCCGCAGGAAGCGGGGGAGGAAGACGACCTTGCCGGTGACCGCGCCGAGCCGGTCGCCGCCGGGGGCGTCGAACGGCGCCAGCAGGTTGGCCAGCCAGTCCGGCTCGGGCACCGCGTCGTTGTTGAGCAGGGCGGCGTACGGGGTGGTGACCGCGCGTAGCGCGAGGTTGTTGCCGCCGGCGAAGCCGAGGTTGGTCTCGGAGGGCACCACCTGGACCCACGGGTAGCGCTCGGCCAGCAGGGCGCGGGAGGAGTCCGCCGACGCGTTGTCGACCACCCACGTCTCGAAGGCGAAGCCGGTGACCTGTTTGGCCAGCCCGTCCAGGCAGGCCGGGAGCAGGTGCGCGCCGTTCCAGTTGACGATGACGACGGTCACCAGCGGTTCGGCGGCCGACTCGACGGTCGGCTCCCCGGCCACGGCGGTCGGTTCGACGGCTGTGCCGGCTGGCACGGTGGCTGTGCCAGCGGGCACGGTGGTCGGGCCGGGAGCCTCGGGGGCCGGGTCGGGGGTGGTCGGGTCGCTCATCCGCGGGCCCTCGCCTCGTAGTCGACTTTGAGCAGGCCACCGGCCTGCGGGCCGCTGATCCCGAACAGGTCGTCGAAGCGCCGTTTGGTGATCGGGACGCCGGTGGTGGCGTCGGAGACGTGCACGCTGATCGCGAACGCGCCCAGCAGCTCGGGGATTTTCGGCACGGTGAAGTCCACGGTGAGGAGTCCGGGTCTGCTCGGTATGCCGCCGACGGGCGTCTCCATCAGCCAGATCGGCAGATCGTGCTGGCCGAGAACGTAGACGTGCAGGTAGATCCGTTCCGGCGCGTCCTGGGTGAGGTCGAGGGTCAGGGAGACGGTCAGTTTCTCACCCGGGTCGAACTGGACCTGGGGCAGCCCCCCAGGGTCCCTGGCGAAGGTCGCCAGGACGGGCCGGACGGCGGCGGCGTCGTAGGGCACGGAGCCGTCCGAGGGCAGGCTGCCCAGGCGCTGCCGCAGCAGCCGGGTGCCGATCTCCGGCGCGCCGTCGAAGATCATCGAACCGGACTCCAGGACCAGGACCCGGTCGCAGATGCTCTCGACCAGGTCCAGGGAGTGCGTGACGAACAGGATCGTGCGTCCCTGCCGCCGGAACTCCTCGATCTTCGCCAGGCACTTCTTCTGGAAGGCCTCGTCTCCGACCGCCAACACCTCGTCCACCAGCAGGACGTCCGGGTCGACGTGGACGGCCACGGCGAACCCGAGCCGGACGTACTGGCCGGACGAGTAGTGCTTGACTTCGTCGTCGATCTTGTGGGGGAGCTCGGCGAAGTCGACGATCGAGTCGAACATCCGGTCGATCTCACGGCGGGACAGGCCGAGCAGGGACGCGTTGAGGTAGACGTTGTCCCGGCCGGTCAACTCGCCGTTGAAGCCGGCGCCGAGCTCCAGCAGGGAGGCGATCCGCCCGCTGACCGAGACCTCGCCGTGGGTCGGGCGCAGGATGCCGGCCAGCACCTTCAGCAGCGTGGACTTGCCGGAGCCGTTCGCCCCGGCGAGCCCCACCGTCTGGCCGTTGCCGATCTCCACGTCGATGTCGCGCAGCGCCCAGAAATCGTCCCCGCTGGCCTGCCCGCGGCGGACGAACAGCTCCTTGAGGCTGGTTGCCCGCCGGTGGTAGGAGATGAACTTCTTGCTCACACCGGTCGCCCGGATCACCACCGGGGCAACCGGCGGGGATCCCTGAGTCGCCGTGGACGCCTCGCTCACCGCGTCCGTCCGGCCTGCCCCGTCCGTCCGGCCTGCCCCGTCCGCCGGGCCCGCTACGGGCGCTGGGCCCGCCGGGCCCGTCGCGGGTGCGGGGGTCGGGGTGATCGCCGCGTCCGAAACGTCCGGGTCCGAAGCGTCCGAAGCGTCCAAGGCCTCGCCGGTCACGGTCGGGCCGGCTGGTGACTGCTGCGCTGGCACGTCTGTCAAACCTTCCTCACTGCCTCCGCGGACACGATCATGACGGTTGTCGTGACCACTTCAGCCGGGTTCTAGAGATCCTCGGCGAAGTCGGCCTGCATGCGGCGGAACACGTGTGTTCCCAGCCAGAGCAGGCCCAGCGACATCGCGCCCGCGACAGCAAGATGTTCGAGGTAGAAGAAGTATCCGGGGTCGGCCAGGATGCCCTGCCCGTTCGCGGGGTTGACGGTCGGCCCTTTGTAGATTGCCCGCTGGAAGGTCGCGACGACCGTCGCCATCGGATTCAGGAAATAGATCCACGTCCACTCGTGCAGAAGTTTACGGATCAGCCCGACCGGATACACGATCGGGTTGAGCCAGAACCACGCGAGCAGCGCCACCTCCAGCAGGTGCTCGGTGTCGCGGTATCGGACGTTGAGCGCTGACACGAGCATGGCCAGGCCCATCGTGAAGATCATCGCTACCGTGAACGCCGGCACCAGCAGCAACAGCTGGAAGCCGACGAAGCTGTAACCGAGCGCCGCGACCACCGCGAAGAGCACGGCGAGCTGCAGGACGAAGTGGACGATGGCGAATCCCACGGCGGAAAGCGGCAGCACCGGCAGCGGGAAACGGACCTTCTTCACGAGGTTCGCGTTGAAGACCACACTGCCGCTGGCCGCGGACACGCTGGCGGAGAACGCGTTCCAGATCAGCAGGCCGGACATCAGGTAGACGCCGAAACGGGGCACCCCGGCGTTCATGATGACCTGGAACACCAGGGTGTACACGGCGAGCAGCAGCAGCGGGTTCGCCAGCGACCAGGCGAACCCGAGGGTCGACCCCTTGTACTTGACCTTGAGATCCTTGCGGATCAGATTGCGCAGCAGCTCCCAGCGCACCCGGGTCTGGGCTCGGCTGCGACGGGCGAGCCGGCGGGAATCCGGGCCCCGCCCGTCGTCGTGGATCCGTTGCCGCGCCGCCAGCGTGGCCGCCGGTGCGGACCGCTCATCAGTCAGGTTCGACACCGACAACCTTCCGTGAGCCGCGCCAAGTGGGAAACGGGCCCGACGCTACCGGGAACACCGGATCGCACTGACCGGCGGACACCGCGCCGAGACGATACGTGGCCGGCCTGGCGCTCCGGCGGCCGGACCTGGTACTCCGGTGACTGCGGCCACCGGGCCGATTCATAGTATCGGGCCGTTCATTCAGCTCCGGCCGGTCACTGTCCAGTCTGACCCGGATACCAGCCGGCCTGTCGGCGGTGGCCGTGGTGCCCCCGTCTGTGGAGGACGCCCGTGTTCACCGACGTCCGGATCCGTGAGGTCTGGTCCCATCTGGAGTCCGGCGGGGCCGAGGTGCTGACGTTGGACGTGTTCGACACGTTGCTGCTGCGGCTCGTGCCCGAACCGACCCACGCCTTCCTGCTGTTCGGGCACCGGCTGGCCGCCGCCGGGCTGCTGCCGCCGTCGCTGTCGCCCGCGCAGTTCGCCCAGCTGCGGGTGCACGCCGAGACCAGAGCCCGCGAGCGCAGCCAGGCCGGGCGCGGCACGCCGGAGGCCCGGCTGGACGAGATCTGGTCGGTGCTGGCGGCGGCGCTGCCCGGCAGCGGCAGCATCGACGACCTCGTCGCCATGGAGGTCGCTCTCGAACGGGACATCTGCCGGGCCGACCTGGCCGTTGCCGAACTGGCCGAGCTGACCATCACCAAGCTCGGCCGGCCCGTCCACCTGGTCTCCGACACCTACTTCTCGCCGGACCAGCTGCGCCGGCTGCTGCGGCGGCCGGAGCTCGCCGGCATCAGGTTCACCCAGGTGCTCACCTCCAGCGACGCCGGGGTGAACAAGAGCAACGGCCTGTTCGCCCACGTGCTCGCGCAGGCCGGGGTCGCGGCGTCCCGGGTCATCCACCTCGGTGACAACCCGGTCGCCGACGTCGAGGGCGCCCGTGAGCACGGGATTCTCGCCGTCCACTACCCCAAGTACACCAGCGGGCTGGAGACGACGCTGGACCTGGAGGGGCTGCGTTCCCGGCCCACCTCCGACACGCCCGTCGACCCGGTGCACGGCGACTACGGGGTGACCGCGATCCGGGCCCGGACCCTGCACCGCGCCGACGCCGCAGCCGTCCCATCGGGCCTGCGCCGCCACTGGGAGACCGGCGCGGCCGTGTTCGGCCCGGTGTTCACCGGATTCGCCGAGTGGGCCGTCGAACGGGCCGAGGCCTACGGGGTCGACCGGATCCACTGCCTCATGCGCGAGGGGGTGTTTCTGGCCCGGGCGCTGGCGGAGCCCGGGCACGACCGCGGGATCACCACGTCCCCGCTGTGGGCGTCCCGGCAGGTGTGCGCGCTGGCCAACGTCTTCGAGGGCAGCCCACAGGAGCTGCGCGGCTTCCTGACCCGACGGCACGCCCCCAGCGTCGGGCAGCTGCTGCGCCAGCTCGGGGTAGGCGTGGAGGAGGTCGCCGGCCTCTCGGCGCTCGCCGGCCGGCGGCTGGACGTCCCGGGCCTGCTCGAGGAGACCCTGCGGGCGCTGTGCAACGACGAACGGGTCCGCGGCGAGATCGTGACGACCGCGAGCCAGCTGCGGGAGCGCTACCTGCGCTATCTCGACGCCCAGCTCGGCGACGCGGACCGGGTCGTTATCGTCGACCTGGGCTGGGGCGGCACCATCCAGGGCCTGCTGCACCAGCTGCTGGTGGCCTCCGGCCGCGAAGTGGAGATCGTCGGCCTGTACCTGGCGACCAACGCCGGCGTCAGTGTGCACCGCCTGTCCGGGCTGCGGCTGGAGGGCTATGTCGCCTCCGGCGGCGAACCGGAGGCGCTGTTCGCCCCGGTGATGCGCAGCCCTGAGGTGCTCGAGCAGCTCTGCATGCCCGACATCGGCTCGCTGATCGGCTTCGACGAGGATCTCACCCCCGTGCTCGCCGCCGACCACACCTCCCGGACGCAGGTCGCGCAGCGGGCCGCCGTCCAGGACGGGGTACTCGCCTACCAGCGGGAATGGCTGCGTTACCACCGTAGCGAGACGCCGATGCCGTCCCTGGTGTCGGACGGGGCGCGGCTGGCTGCCCTGCGCACCCTCACCCGGTTCGTGACCCGGCCGACCCCGCAGGAGGCGTTCGCGTTCGGGATGTGGTCGCACGACGACAACTTCGGCTCCGAGTCCTCCGAAGGGCTGCTGCCCGCCGATCTGCTGCGCAGGATGCCATACCTGACCCCGGCCGATCTTGAGAAGATCCCGATGCAGGAGCTCTACTGGCCGGCGGGGGTGGCGGCGGTGGCGAACCGGCCGCTGGCGGTCGTCAGCGGGCTGGCCGCGGGCGCCGGGATCTCGGCGCTGGAGGTCTCCCCGGAGGCCGCCGCCGGCCCGGTCGAGGTCTACGTCGATGCCGGGGCGGACTTCGCCGCCGGCCCGAAGGAGTCCGCGGTCACCCGCTCCGGACGGGACGGGCTGTCGCTGGTGCGCCTGCGCATCGACGGGGTCGGCGTCCGCCGGGTGCGCATCGACCCGGCCGGCCGGCGCGGCCTGCTGCGGCTGGACTGGCTGAAGCTGTCCTTCCACCTCAACAACGTCACCGAGCCCCACGAGGTGACGATCACTTCGGTCCTGGACGAGGCGCGGCTGCACCTGCTCGGGGCGCGGGTCCTCCAGCCGAACCTGATCGAGATTCTCGGTGACGACCCGCAGCTCATCTACGTGCTCGACCCGGTGGCGCAGGCACATCTGGCGGCCACCTACGCCATTGACGTCGAGTTCGCCTTCGGGTGGCTGGGGATCCGTTTCGACCCGCTGGCGATCCCGACCGAGCAGAGCGCGCCGTTGTCACGCCGGGCCGTCCAGCGGCTGCGGCGTGAGCTCGAGGAGCGTTTCTGAGCCTGTGCTCTCGGGCCGCCGGCGGCATGATCGTATTTTGCTCGCGCCGCCGACGGGCTCCAGGGACCGTTGAAGCTGCCGGAGGCCCCTGAAGGAGGCCATTGAAAAGGCACTGTGGTCGGAGGTGGTGCGATCGTGGTTGCCGGGCGCGTCGCTGGAAGCATCCAAAGAAGACTCTGAGGGAGAATCGGTCGATCGCGATGGTGCGGTCGTTGCGGACAATGTGGACGGGGTCGCTGTGAGTGATACAGCTCTGGGTGGGGGCAGCGTGAACGATCTTGCTGTGGGTCGTCCGGCCGAGTGGCGTGGTTCCGCCGGTGACGGTGGGCCGCGTGGCAGCGCCGGTGAGTATCCCGCGGCGAACCTGTCGGCGCCGGATCCCGGCAACCGGGTGCCCGCGGACGCCGACGCGGGCACCCCCGTCCCGCATCCTGATCCCGCCGAGGCCGCCGAGGCCGCCGGATCGGATGGATCGAGTGGGACGGCCGGGGCGCGGCCGGGTACGCCGTGGTTCGGCGTGCCGTCCGCCAGCCGCGCCGCTGCCGCCCACGGCGACCAGGAGGCACAGGACAATCAGGAGACCGGTGACGATCGGGGGACGCGCGGCGATCAGGAGAGCGGCGGCGTGGTCACCACCCGCGTGCCGGGGACCACGCCGGCTGCCGTCGCTCCTGGCGGCGTTGTCACTGACCGTGAAGGCGTCGACGATCGCGAGGAGGATGTCCTGGGCGAGTCTGGTGAGCCTGACACGTACGCGGTCGAGTCGGCCCCCAACAGGACGTTGCAGCCGCTGCTGCTGCACTCCCTCGCGGAGCTGCGGGAGATCTGGGTGCCGCTGCTGAGGGCCGCCGACATCCGCAGCGTCGCCGAGATCGGCTCGGAGAGCGGCGCCGCCACGTCCCTGCTCGTCGACCTGCTGCGCGGGCGTGGCGGCGGGAAACTGGTGGTCATCGACCCGGATCCGGGCGTGGCGCCCGAGCCCGGAGACGGGCTCGAGGTCGACGTGGTGCGCGGTTACAGCCCGCAGGCCCTGGTCGGGCTCGCCCCCGTGGACGCCTACCTGATCGACGGCGATCACAACTACGCGACGGTGACCAGCGAGCTGGAGACGATCGCCGACGCGGCCCGGGCCACCGGCCGTCCCTACCTTCCGTTGCTGATCATGCATGACGTGGGCTGGCCGAACGCCCGGCGGGACTCCTACTACACGCCCGAGCGCATCCCGGAGCCTGAGCGGCAGCCATACTCGTGGGAGCTCGGGGTCCGCCTCGACAGCACCGGTGCGGTCGCCGGCGGGCTGCGGGGTGAGGGGGCGTTCGCGTGGGCCCGGTCGGAGGGCGGGGCGGGCAACGGCGTCCGCACGGCGGTCGAGGACTTCCTCACCACCCGTCCGGAGCTGCGCCTGTTCGTGGCCGCGCCGATCTTCGGCCTGGGCATCGTGGTGGACGACCGGGCCCCGTACGCCGAACGGGTCGACGAGCTGTTGCGGCCATGGGTGCGTAACAGCCTGCTGACCCGCCTGGAACGCAACCGGTTGGACCTCTACCTGCACGTGCTGCTGCTGCAGGACGAGATGATCGACGCTGCTCGCCGGCGGCAGCGGGAGTGGGCCCGACTGGACGCGGCCCTGGCCGACCGTGCCACGACCGAACTGCGGCTGCTCGACGCGGCCGCCGAGGCCGAACGCGCACTGGATGCGGAACGCGCGACCGCCCAGCAGCTGCGCGCAGCCCTGGCCGACGAACCGAAGCTCGTGCACGCGGCCCGGGTGGCGAACGCGGCGCTCAAGGCCCGGCTGGGCGGTCACCGCGGCGCGCGGGCGGTACGCACGGCGCGTGCGGTACGCGGAGCCCTGCACGCCCGCCGCTGACCTCCCCGCACCCCGCCGGTACCCCAGGCCGTGGACCGCGCCGCGGCCGGCGCGGTCCACGGCCACCAGCGCCGAGAAAGATCGCCGAATCTTTGTTGTTTTGTACATTTTTTGTTCCTGTTGGCGTACAAAACGACAAACGATTCTGGATCATAATCTGTGCGGGTGGCTGTGGTGCGTCCGCGTCATGGGGCCGGCGTTATGGGCCTGGTGGCCCGGGTGTTTCGCGCGAGGCTTATGGCAGTCAGGATGGCGAGGGCCAGAGCCGACCCGAAAACGACCGCGATGCCGGCCGCCGGCCACGGCGACCAGGCGGCCATGGCGCGCAGGGCCGCGACCGGCCCGCCCCCGGCGGGCCGCCAGAAGTGGCCGAGGACGAGCCATGCCGCGTCCAGCTGGATGCCGACCGCGGCGGCGAACACGGCGAGTGGCAGCCAGCGGGCCGGGCGTGGCCGCAGCGCCGCGGCCAGCGCGGCGGCTCCGGCGCCGGCGAGGACCGCGACCCCGACGAAGCCGGTGAACAGGTACCGTCCGGAGACCCCGGTCATGTGCCCGGTGCGGACGAGGTGGGCGGCGGCCTGCCCGCCGACGATCACGAGCAGGCCGACCGTCGGCCACAGCATGAACAACAGGTCCACCCGCTGTGCCCGGCCGCGGGCACGTAGGAGGCCCCAGCCGAGCAGGCCGCCGAGCAGGAGCGAGGCGACGAGCACCAGCAGCGGGGAGATGTCGGCTTCGTACCAGCCGATGGAACCCCACCAGCGGGTCGCCAGCCGTTCGGACATCCACGACCAGTAGACGCTCCAGTCCCGTCCGACGTACTCGCCGGGCGGGAACCCCGGGGTGCGCGGCTGGACGGTGTGCCAGCGGAGGACGTTGACCAGCCACCACCAGCCGCCGGCGGCGATCCCGAGCCCGCCGCAGAGCACGGCGGGTCGCCACAGCGAGCGCGCGCCACGCAACCGGACACAGACGTACGCCGTGACGATCATCGGTATCAGCACGACCGCGAAGAACTTCGTCAACAGCGCGAGACCGGTGAGCAGCCCGATCCAGCAGGCGGTCCGCGCCGAGGTGTCCCCGCGCAGCATATGGGCGACGGCCACCGTGACCAGCCCGCCGAGGCCGATCAGCAGGTTGTCGTTGCTGACGCTGGAGCCGATGTGGACCAGTTGCGGCACGGCGCAGGGGACCAGCGCGGCAACGGTCGCGGCGACCGGCTGGGGGCACAGGCGTCTGGTGGCGGCGTGGGCCAGCAGCGGCAGCGGCGCCACCATCAGGACGTTGCTCATCCGCAGCAGACCGATGGTCACGTCCCAGCGCAGGGCGTCGCCGCTGCCCGGGAGCACTTTGAGGATCATCGCTTCCAGCAGGTAGTACAGCGGTGGGTGTTGCACCATCTGCTGGATGTAACCGGACGGCTGCCCCGGGGCGGCGAGATCCCGCCAGGCCGGCCGCTGGGAGTCCGGGGGCGCGTCGTGCGCCGGGATCGGCGCGACGGTGAGCTCGTAGGGGCTGGTCCGGCTGCCGAACGGTGACGCTCTGATGGCACCGACCCCGTCCGGTGTCACCACGGCGTCGCCCGGGTGCGGCCAGCCGTCGCCCTGGACGAGCCGCATGACGGCGTCGACCTGGTTCGGTTCGTCCGGCGCGTGGTAGTGGGGCACCAGTATCGACCAGGAGGCGAGCAGGCAGGCGAACGCGGCGGTGATCAGCCAGATGTGGCCGGGTGCCTGGCGCAGGATTCCAAGCGGGCTGAACCGCTCCGCCGGGCAGTCACCGGATGGTTCCACGGCAACCGCGGCGGCGGTCGTTCCGACTGCGGCCTCCATCAGGGCGGCTCCGGGACTCGGGCCCGCGGCGACGCGAGAAACACGTGATCACGCCGCCTCCGGCCCGCTGGCGGGTGGGGCTGGGATCTCCGGGAACGGATGGTTGCCATCGTACGTAAGGTTTGCGCCTTTTCGACGGCTGCGTGCGCTGTGACGCTTTCGTTCTTCGCGGCTGCCAGGAATCATGCCGCCGCAGTCGCGACCGCGGAAAGCGAGGGAAGCGCGGGAAGACAGAAAATCCGGGCCGGTTGGCCAGCAGGCCGCCGCCGGTGGATCAGACAGGGACGGTGGATCAGACTCAGATCAGGAAATCAGACGATCAGGGGATCGGACGGGAGACAGAAGATCGGACGGGGAGACAGAAACGGTCAGCGCCAGGAGTCGACCTGGCCGACCACCTTCGCCGGGCTGCCCGCGACAATCGTTTTGGCGGGGACGTCCCTGGTCACCACGGCGCCGGCCGCGACGACCGCGCCCTCACCGATCGTCACCCCTTTCAGGATGATGGCGCCGGCACCGATCCAGGCCCGGTCCTCCAGGACGACGGGGGCGCTCATCGGCTGCTCGACGCCGTCCACGGTGATGGGGTGGAAGTCGTTGTCGAGGATCTGGGTGTTCCAGGAGATGTTGCAGCCGGCGCCGATGCTGACCCGTTCCCGCACGAGGATCTTCGCGAAACCGTTGATGTTGACGCCGTGGCCGAGCTGCAGCAGGCCGGAGTCCACCACGATGCGGGTGCCGCGCTGCACCGAGACGACCCCCTCGCAGCGCAGCCGTCCCTCGGGGTGGATCCGCAGCACGGAGACGTCCCGCCGGGTGGAGATCCCGAACGGGCCGAGGCCGATCCGCAGCGCCGCGCCGTCGGCGAACTCGATCCGTTCACGGCCTTCGAGCACGGTGGGCGAACCGGTCCAGATGGGCTGACCGTACGCCAGCGGATAGCGCAGCCCGGCCACGAAGGAGCGCGCCGAGGTCTCCCGTCCGGCCCGCAGCGCTCGGACGTTGCGGGCGTACTCGCGCGCGTCGTCGACGAACCGCCGGTCGAACCGGTTGACCTGACTGCCGAAACGCTCGATGAGCCCACCCATGGCCGGCAATCCTAACCGGTCGGCCTGGAGCGATCATGACCTGTATGTGCCGCCGCTCGCCATCAGCGATCATGCCGGACGTACCACCAGCCGCGCCCGTCCTGGCGCGCTGCCGCGACCCGTACCGCCGCCACCCGCGCGGCTGGCCGGGCGGTGGGCGTGCCGGGCCGGGTGGGCCGCCGCGTCGCGGGACCTCCGTGACCGGCCGGTGGCAGCGGCGTGTAACGCTGGCATCCGGTGACCCTGGCATGCGGACAGGGCATCTCGAACACGTGCGGAGGAGGTTGTGATCATTCGGCCCGACCGGCCCGACCGGCCCGACCGGCCCGACCGGCCCGACCGCAACTCGACGGCACCGGTGAACCCCCTGTTCCCGGACGGAAATCAGGAGCCACATCGACGTGAGTGCCAGCGTTGTACGCGCAGCTGTCAGCCCCGGCGTACCGGTCCTCAGAAAGCAGCCCGGCGTCGGGCCGGTGGCGGAGGCGCCCGCCGCGCCCTATGTGACGGTCGTGCTGCCCTGCTACAACGAGCAGGATCACATCATCCGCGAGCTGGAGCGGATCACCGCCGCGATGGACGCCAGCGGCTACAGCTACGAACTGCTGGTCATTGACGACAAGTCGACCGACAACACGCTGGCGTTGCTGCGCGGAGTGACGCACCGCTTCCCGAACATGCGGCTGATCGCGTTCCGCCGCAACGGCGGGTCGGGCACCGCACGCCGGATCGGCACCCAGGATGCCCGTGGGAAGATCGTGGTCTGGACCGACGCGGACATGACCTACCCGAACGAGCGCATCCCGGAGTTCGTCCGCCATCTCGACGCCTGCCCCGACGTCGACCAGGTGGTGGGCGCGCGTACGACCGAGGAGGGCACCCACAAGTGGGCGCGGGTGCCGGCCAAGTGGTTCATCCGAATGATCGCGCAGCGGCTGTCCGGCATGAAGATCCCCGATCTGAACTCGGGGCTGCGGGCGTTCCGGCGGGAGGTTTCCCTGCCGTACCTGCGGCTGCTGCCGCCCGGGTTCTCCTGCGTGACGACGATAACGATGGCGTTCCTGTCGAACCAGCATCCCGTCGACTACATTCCGATCGACTACGCGAAGCGTTCGGGCAAGAGCAAGTTCCATCCGTTCCGCGACGCGCGCCGCTACGTCCTACAGGTGCTCCGGATGGTGATGTACTTCGACCCGATCCGGGTGCTGATGCCGATCGCCCTGTGGATCATGGGGCTGGGTTTCGTGAAACTTGTCGCCGACCTGATCCGTTATGATCTGCGGGTCACCACGTCCACGCTGCTGGCGATTCTTGTCGGTTTCCAGATCGTCGTGCTCGCCCTGATCGGGGATCTCGTGGCCCGCTCCCGCGGCGGCGACTGATGCCCCGTCGGGTTCCGCTGACGCCCTGCCGGCTTCCGTGGTGACGGATGTCCCGACAGCGACAGATGTACTGACAATGATGGATGTTCCATGGTGACGGACGAGGCGACAGACGAGAGGCCGGGGAAGCCCGCCGGGGCGCCAGCACGATCACGGATCGTGATCGTCGGCCCGACTCACCCCTACAAGGGTGGTGTGGCCCAGCACACCACCGAACTTGCGCACCGACTCATGGCACGCGGGCACGACGTCCGCCTGGAGTCCTGGTCGGCACAGTATCCGGCTCGGCTCTACCCGGGCCGGCAGCGGGTGGACGTCCCCGAGACGCGGCCGTTCCCGGCGACGTCCTACCCGCTGTCGTGGCGGCGGCCGGACACCTGGGTACGGCTGGGCCACCGGCTGCGCACCGGCGCGAACGCCGTGGACGCCGTGGACGCCGTGGACGCCGTGGACGCCGTGATCATCGTCGTGGTCACCCCGATCCAGGTGCCGGCCTACCTGGGCATCCTCGCAGGCCTGCGCCCGGCGGCCCCGTGGCCGGGAGGCATCCCGGCGGGGGCGGGGCAGACGGGGGACGGGCGCACCGTTCGTGGGGGGCGGGGCCTCCCCGCCGTCGGCAGGTGGGGGGAGGAGCCGGTGGCACTCGCGTTGTGCCACAACGTGCTGCCGCACGAGCGGCGTGCCCTGGACGTCCCGCTGGTGCGGGCGGTGCTGCGCAGGGTATCCGGGGTCCTGGTACACACGCCGGCCGAGGCCGAGCGTGCCCGCGGCCTCACCGCCCGGCCGGTGTGGGTGGCGCCGATGGCGCCGCATCTGGGCACGGCCGGCGCCCCGCAACCCACCGCTTCGTCGCCCGCCGTTTCGCAGTCCGGCATCTCGCAACCCGGCACTGCGGAATCCGATACCGCGCAGTCCGACACCACGGAACTCCGTACCGCGGAACTCGGCACCGCGGAGGCCGAGGCCAAGCGGCGCGGTGACGGCGTCCCAGCGCGGGGACTGCTGTTCTTCGGGCTGGTCCGGCCGTACAAGGGGCTGGACGTCCTGTTGCGGGCGCTCGCCGCCGGCCCGCCCGACGTGCGCCTGACCGTCGCCGGGGAGTTCTGGGGCGGGGTGGACGACACCCGGCGGCTGGTCGACGAGCTCGGTCTGGCCGGGCGGGTGGAACTGCGTCCCGGCTATGTGCCGGCCGCCGAGGTGCCGGCCCTGTTCGCGGCAGCCGACGCGTTGGTCCTGCCGTACCGGTCGGCGACGGCGACCCAGAACGTCGATCTGGCCCACCGCCACGGCCTGCCGGTGGTGGCGACCTCTGTCGGCATGCTGGGGCAGGCCGTGCGGGACGGGGTGGACGGCCTGCTGGCAGCCCCGGACGACCCGGGGTCGCTGGCCGCCGCGCTGCGCCGACTGTACGAGCCGGGCGTGCTCGACACCCTGCGCGCCGGGGTCGTCCCGCCGGACGCGGACGCGGCATGGGAGCGCTACCTGACGGTGCTCCACAACGCGCTCGGCCGTCGCTGACGTGTTGTGTCCCTGGATGTTCCAGGGTGTTTCTGCCTGCCGGAACAATGCTCGCCGTCGCCATGCGCCGAATTTCCCAGCCGACGGACCACCTGTTGGGTGAACGCCGATGACAGGCGTCCGTGATCGTCGACCTGTGGTTTCTGGTTGTGCGTCGTCGGGTTTTTGTTTGCCGGCGGCGTCGGATGGTGTTCCGGGCTGTCGAAGGGATGTGCTGGTAACAAATTTCGCGCAACGTCGGCCCGTGTGATGCCCCGGGGGTAGTGGCGTAACGGCGGATGGTGTGGCATGGTGGGCGCCGTGAGCGCGACGCGGTGACGTGTCCGCCCGCTCGACGACGCCGGGCCCACGCCATTCCTTCGGTCTCCATCTCATTCTTTCCCTGTTGTTCATCCAGTTTTCCACCGTTCTTTATTGCTGCTGCGCGCCCGTTCGGGTGTGTAGGTCGCCCATTTTTTCCCCGGGCTGAACCGTCCCGGTTTTGGTGGAGACTCTCCCCCATGAAAGGTTCAGAGGTGTCATGATCTTTTGAACGTCTCGGCGGCGTAACTAGTCAGGTCTTTTGATCGTTGTGTGTTGTGCTATGTGAGTCGACTGATCGGGACGGTTTGTTTATAGATGCACCGGGTGGTGCTGACGGGAAGGTCTGTCGTTCCTGGGCTCCTGGGAGGCGGGGCCGCTCCCCTGGTACGGCGTGGAGCGTCGCGTGGGCGGAGAAGCAGGAAGGGTGGCTTGGTTGAGGGAAAGAGAAACGTCGTGTGGGTGGGTGATCCTGTGGATTCGGCTCGCCGCCGGCGCGTTGCTGCTGTTCCTTGCCGGCTGTGGTTGGGCGGGGCGAGGTGAGCAGCGTGCTCGGGAAGCCGCGCCGACCGCTTCGTCTCTTCCTCCGGATCCGGCGCTGACCGCTTCGCCGGTTCCCTCGGATCCGGTGCCGTCCGCTGGGACCGGATCCCCGTCGGTGCAGCCCACGCCGCTTCCGGCAACACAATCGATCATGGCGACGCCGTCCAGTAGGCCGTCGTCCTCGTCGAGGATACGAACGAGTCCCGCGGGGCGCACCCAGGCTGCCGCGCGTCCGACCGGCAGTTCCCGGGTGATCGGCCCCGTACCGCTACCTATACATACCAGGGCGGAGTACAACACGGCTCCTAACGTGATCGGAATGACGCTGGACAATGCCGTCTACACCTTCCGTTCACGCGATTTCCTGGATATCAGCTACACCGGGGTCTGTGCCGGCTCCCCAAACGTGCGGCATGTTCTCGGCCAGCGCCCGGAGGCTGGTGCCTATGTCTCGACCCGCACCAGCGTGACGTTGTTGATCCAGGCCGAGTGGTGCACGTCGACTCCGTCCCCGACCGTGTCGCCGACTCCGTCCCCGGCCGGGTGAATGCGGGCTGGTCGAGCACGCGCAGCCAGGAGCCGTCGGCCTGCCTGCGCGCGGGGGTGGGCGTCGGCGTCGTCCCTGGGCGGGGCGGACCGGAAGGCCGTTCGGGACGGCGGCGGGAGTTCTCCAGCGGTACGGGCGGCATCACGGCCCGTACCGGCGAGATCCCGCGTGCGGGGCGGAGTGGAGCAGTGAGCTCGGCGGATCACCTCCAGCTCTATTATCTGATCAGATAAAAGAGCTGGTAGCGTGTGGCCTGTGAAACTCGATCAGGACACTCGTGAGGTCGTGGCGCTCCTCGACGCCGCCCTGGCTGACAGTGGTCTGACCCAGGTCGAGTTCGCGGCCGCGCTGGGAACGTCGGCGTCCAGGTTCTCCACCTACCGCTCGGGCGGGACGAAGCCGGCCGCTGTGTTCTGCTTCCGGGCGCGGCGCATCGCCCGCGCGCTGGCGGTCGCGCGCGCCTCACGGCTGATGTCCGCGCCGGCGACCGCCAAGGCTGTTCGCGCCGCCGACGACGAGGAGTGGGCGTGGCGGATGCTCCTTCAGGGCCGTGATCATCTACGCCTGCTGTTGGAGCGGCGCGACGGATCGGCTGCCGCCTGGGAGGCCGTCCCGGCGACCACGGGCAGCGCGGGCTTCGATGCCCTGCTGGCCGTCTTGGCGCGGCGGGAGTTCGAGCAGGCCGGAGTTGAACCGCCGACGTGGTGCGAGCCCACGCGTCTGCCTCAGCCCTGGGTTCCCGAGCATCCCTTCCTCGACCGAGAGGAAATCATCACCCGGACTCCGGACTACCTGAAGAAACTCAACATCTTCGTCCCTGCCCGTGACCTGGTCACGGCGTGAACGACCGGCACGAGTTTTCCGCTACGGAGATCATTTCGCTCCTGGCCAGGCTCGACGAGCGGCTACGGGCACGCGGCGTCTCAGCCTCCGTGTTCATCGTCGGCGGTGCGGCCATCGCGGCGACCTCCCACCGGGATCTGCGGCGCACGGAGGACATCGACGCGATCACCCGCGACCAGGCCGTCCTGGACGAGGCCCGGGCGATCGCCCGCGAGGACGGTCTGCCGGAGAACTGGCTCAACACCCGCGCGGCCATGTGGATGCCGCCACTGCCGCCGGCTGCCATCGCGCACGTCCCTACCCCAGGACTCCACGTGAGGTACGCGTCCGACGAGTTCTCCTTCTTGCCACGAAGCTGATCGCTCAGCGCCGCAGGGACGCCGACGATATCCGCGAGCTCGCCGCGCGCACCGACGCGACCGACGCGACCGACGCGACCGACGCGACCGCCGACGATCTCGAAGCACTGATCTATCTCTCGTCCCAGTCGCCGGCGCCGCCGAGCTGGTCGATCCGTTCGGCCGACAGGCAGGTCAGGGCGGCGGCGGAAACGGGTAAGTGAGCCGTCGAGGACTTTCATCGATTGTGGGCAGGTGGCGGCTGTGGCCGGGGTGTCCGGCGCCGGGGTCTGGAGATCACCCGATGGGGTTCTTGTATGTGCTGGCGTGTGTAGGCATGCTGAGGTCGCGGCAGACTTGATGGATCCGGACGGACCCGGAAGGACGGGGAGGGAAGTGACGCAGCCACAGCCCGGCGGTTGGCCGGACGAGCACGAGCTGCCACGGCTCCTCGCCGACGCCGAGGAGATCGACGCCGACCCCGGGACCGAACGGGCGATCGACGAGGCGCTTGACGACTACACGGCCGGCCGGTTCATCCGCTGCCACGGCGAGGACGAGTTCGACGCGCTCCTCGCGTCACTGGCCGCGCACCCGCATCCTCGGGCCGGCTGACCGCGTCCGCGTATCCGGATGCGCGAGTCGACATCGAACTGACGTTCGCATCCCCTATCGTGTGCGCATGCCGACCTTCGACGTCGTCGCGAGGTTCCTCGCGGAGTACTCGCGGCTGAGTCCCGCGGAGCGGGCCGCGTTCGACCGGGCGCGTCGGCTGTTCGTCCAGGCCCTGCGGGAGGGCCGTAAGGATCCCCGGCTGCGCGCAAAGCCCTTCAGGAAGAAGCCGGGTGTCTGGGAGCTGACATGGGCGCCCGACGGCCGGGCGCTGTGGATGTACGGCGACCCGGTCCCCGGCAGGCGCGGCCCGCACATCATCTGGCTCCGTATCGGTACCCACGACATCTTCGACCGATAGGCGCAGCCCTTCTGTGAATCGTCCGTCCGTCCGAGTCCGCGTCCTCGTCGAGGATCGAGAACCTCACCTCTGGCGCGAAGGCCATCACCCTCGCCGAGCTGGGCAGCACCGACAAGCGCAACGCCACCGCGACCGTCGGGAATGTCGCCGCGATGAAAGCCGCTCTGGACCTGGCCGACCGCCTTGACCAGAACGCGATCCGTGCCATGCACGCGGCTCTCCTGTCCAGGCATGCCCCGAGGATCGCCGGCCGCTGGCGCGAGGAGCAGGCATGGATCGGTGGGGATTCCTACGGCCCGCACGACGCCGCCTTCGTTCCGCCGCACCACCGCCACATCCCCGCGCTGATGGACGACCTGGTGCGGTTCATCGGCAGGACCGATCTGCCGTCGCTGAGTCAGGCCGCGATCGCGCACGCTCAGTTCGAGACGATCCACCCGTTCCCCGACGGGAACGGACGTACCGGCCGGGCGTTGATACACGCGATGCTGCGCGGTCACGGGCTGGCCCGTAACGTCACCGTCCCGGTCTCCGCCGGGCTGCTCACCGAGACCGGGGCCTATTTCGACGCCCTGACCGCCTATCGCGAGGGAGATCTGTCGGCAATCGTGGAACGGATGGCGCACGCCTCCGTCGCGGCCGTCACGAACGGGTGTCAGCTTGCCGCCGAGCTGCGCGGTCTTCGTGCGAGCTGGGAGGAGACGCTTCGGGTCCGGCGGGACTCCGGCGCCCGGCGGCTTGCCGACGTGCTTCTGCGGCAGCCGGTCGTCGACGCGGGCACGGTGGCCGCCGAGCTCGGCGTCACGCCGCAGAACGCGCGGCGTGCCATCGCGCCGCTCGTCGAAGCGGGCATTCTCACCGAGTTCACCGGATTCACCCGCAACAGAATGTGGCAGGCCACCGCCGTACTCGCCGCCTTCGACGCGTTCGCGGCGCGCGCCGGCCGACGGGGAGACATATGATCAACAACACGATCGTGGAAGCGGATGACAGATCGAAGGAAATCATGGACACGGTTCAGAGCGGCCAGGCGTTCACGGCTATTCGTGACGGCCATCGGATCGGTGAACTGATCCCGATGCGGCGACGCACGCAGTTCGTCCCGCGCAGCGAGTTCGCGGTGATGTCCCGCGCTGCTCCCGGTATCTCTCTGGCCGCCTTTCGTGCCGATCAGGACGCTGCATTCGATCGGGAATCGGACGATCCATACGTTCGAGAGTGCGCTGGCCAAGACCTCTGCGAGCGAAAGCCCCGCGATCGGTGAAGCCCACCGGTCTGACAGATCCGCCGAGCTTGACAGATCCGTCGGGGGTGGTGGGCCGGGGGCAGCCAGAGCGGGGCAGACTGTTGCTCATGACGTTGGTGGCGGTGGGGCGCGGGTACGGATGGTCGCGAAAGGCGCGGCGGTGAAGGGGCCAGCGGTGAAAGGCACGGCGGTGGGCCTGCTGCGGGATCAGGCGCTGGCGTATGCCGGGCATCAGGTGCACGTCATGCGCCGTCGGGAGGCCGGCACGCTGCTGGCCTGGGCGGGTGAGCTGGCCGGGCGGACCGTCCTGGACGTCGCCGGTGGTGACGGGTACTGGGCCGGGCAGGCGGTGCGCCGCGGGGCACGGGCGGTCTGTCTCGACCTCGCCCGCGGCAAGCTGGAGTTCGGCCGCCGGCTGCGTGGGCGTCCCTCGCTCGTCGAGGGGGACGCGCTGGCGCTGCCGTTCGCCGACGCCTCCTTCGACGTGGTGCTGTCGGTCTGCGCGATCGAGCACTTCGACGACGGGCCGGCCGCGCTCACCGAGATGACGCGGGTGCTCAGGCCGGGCGGGGACCTTGTCATGTCCGCGGACGCCCTCACCCGCGCCGACGAGTGGCCGCGGCTGTTCGCCCAGCACCGGCAGCGTTACCACGTCCAACAGACCTACACCGGCGACCAGTTGGCGAAGCTGCTCGACGAGCGTGGCCTGACGGTGGTGCGCCAGACCTACATGTTCCGCTCGCGGCGGGCCGAGCGGCTGTACCTGACGCTGTCGGCGAAGGGCGGTCGGGCCGGCTGGAACGCGGCGGCCCCGCTGTCACCGATCGTCACCCTGTCCGACCGGCGCACCCCGGACGGCCACGGCAGCGTGGTGCTGGTCCACGCCCGCAAACGGTAACCGCGCCCGGTTCGCTGCGGACGCCGGCCACGACAGGCACCGGCTGTGACCGACACTAGCTGTGACCGGCGCCGCCACCACACCACCGGCAGTTACCGGGCCGGCTTCTCCCGAGGAAGATGGTTCGTCGTGCGGGTTGGATTCCTCCTCGACCAGATGCTGGCGCCGGTGCCCGGGGGGACGGGGCGGTACTCGGCGGAGCTCGCCGCCGCCCTCGTGCGGACGGCGCGGTCGGGCGAGAGCGTCGTCGGCTGGTGCGCCTGGCGCCCGGAGGCCGCCACCGCCGTCGCGGCCGTGCCGGGCGTCCTCGGCCCCCTCCGGCTGCCACTGCCCCGCCAGGGGCTGGCCGCCGCCTGGCAGCGTGGCCACGGACCGGCGCCGACGGGGGTGGACGTCGTCCACGCCCCCACCCTGCTCGTCCCGTCCCGGCGGCCGGGGGTGCCGCTGGTCGTCACCGTCCACGACGCCGTGCCGTGGACCCATCCGCACACCCTCACCCCGCACGGCGCCCGCTGGCACCGGCGGATGGGCGTCCGGGTGGCCCGCCACGCCGACGCCGTGATCGTCCCCACCAGGGCCGTCGCGGCCGACCTGCGGGCCTGTCTGCCGATCCCGGCCGACCGGATGCACGTCGTCGGGGAGGGGGTGAGCGAGGCGGTCGGGCAGGTCCCGGCGGACGCCGCCGCCCGCGCCGAACGTCTCGACCTGCCCGCCGGCGGCTATCTGCTCACCCTCGCCACCCTGGAGCCGCGCAAGGGCCTGGACACGGCGCTCGCCGCGCTGCGCGACCCGGCCGCGCCCGACCTGCCGCTGGTGCACGTCGGCCCGCCGGGCTGGGGCGGGCTGGACCTGCGGGTCGAGGCCACCCGTGTCGGCCTCGACCCGGCCCGGCTGCGGCTGCTCGGCCGGCTGGACGACGCCGACCTCGCGGTCGTGCTGGCGCGGGCCACCGCGCTGCTCGCGCCGAGCCGGTCGGAGGGTTTCGGGCTGCCGGTCGTCGAGGCGATGGCCCATGGCGTCCCCGTGATCGCCTCTGACATTCCCGCGTTCGTCGAGGTCGGTGGGCCCGCGATAGTGACCGTCGCGGTCGGCGACGCCACCGCGCTGGCCCGCGCCGCCGCGTCCGTCGTTAGCGACGCAGAGTTACATCGTCGGCTGAGTGTGGACGGGCGAGCGAGAGCGGCGGCATTTACCTGGAACGGGGCAGCGGAATCGCTCTGGTCCCTTTACCGTCGACTTAGCGGCTCTCGGGAGTTCTCGACGGGGTGACTCTCGGGATCCGGTGCGGGCGTAGGCTTGCCTGCGGACCGAGGTCGATGTGATCGGCAGCGCCGGACGGGTCGGGAGCGATCCGTCGGGGGGCAGCTTCACGCGGCGTCGGTGGTCTCAAGAACCTAGCGGTGAGTAACATGCCGCCAGTCGGAAGGAGCGCCGTGTCTCCCCGGGTGCTCGTCGACGCCACTGCGGTTCCAGCCGACCGTGGTGGCGTCGGTCGTTATGTCGACGGGCTGGTGGCGGCCTTGGATGCGGCTGGCGCCGACCTCGCACTGGTCTGCCAGCGATCGGACTACGAGCGGTACGGCCGGATGGCCCCGCACGCCAACGTGGTGGCGGGGCCGGCGGCGATCGCTCACCGGCCCGCCCGCCTGGCCTGGGAACAGACCGGGCTGCCGCTGGTCGCCTACCAGGTCGGCGCACAGGTCATCCATTCGCCGCACTACACCATGCCGTTGCGCACCTCCCAGCCGGTGTGCGTGACCATCCACGATGTCACGTTCTTCACAGAGCCGGAGATGCACACCGCCGTGAAGGGAACGTTCTTCCGGTCGGCGATGCGCACCGCCGTGCGCAAGGCAAACAGGATCATCGTTCCGTCCAAGGCCACCCGGGACGAGCTCATCCGGGTCCTCGACGGCGACTCGACCACGACCGACGTCGCCTACCACGGGGTGGAGACCGCGACCTTCCACCCGCCCACCGAGGAGGACAAGCGCCGGGTACGGCTGCGGCTCGGCCTCGGCGACAGCCGTTACGTCGCCTTCCTCGGGATGCTCGAGCCCCGCAAGAACGTGCCGAACCTGATCCGCGGCTGGGCCGAGGCCGTGCACGACCGGGTGGACCCCCCCGCGCTGGTGCTCGCCGGCGGCTCGGGCTGGGACGACGACGTGGACGCCGCGGTCGCCTCGGTGCCGTCCTATCTGAAGGTGGTCCGCCCCGGCTACCTGCGCTTCTCCGACCTGCCCGGGTATCTGGGCGGAGCGTCGCTGGTCGCCTACCCGTCCCACGGGGAGGGTTTCGGGCTGCCGGTGCTGGAGGCGATGGCCTGCGGCGCGCCGGTGCTGACGACACCCCGACTGTCCCTGCCAGAGGTCGGGGGTGACGCCGTCGCCTACACCCAGCCCGACGTCGACTCGATCGCCCGGGAGATGGGCGCGCTGCTCGACGACGCGCCGCGGCGTGAGTCGCTGGCGCAGGCCGGTCTCGCCCGGGCCCGGGAGTTCACCTGGGCGGCGAGCGCCGAGGCGCACCTGGCGAGCTACGCACGGGCCGCTGTGTCCTGACCCCGACAGTCGGCCTCGGCTCCGCCGATGGCATCCTGACCCGGGTGCGGCAATCGCGTACGCATCCGGTGAGCAGGGACGAAGAGGGCGGTCAGTGAGCGCACAGAACGAGGCAGCACCGACGCAGCCGCAGCCGCAGCCGGCGTCACCGTCACCGGACGGCGGGCCGGAGGGCGCTGTTCCCGGGGACGCGCGGCCGCACCTGCGGGTGGTGGTCGTGGCGTTCCACTCCGGGCAGGTGCTCGGCCCCTTCCTGGACTCCCTGGCCAAGGCCACGTCGCTGCCCTACGAGGTCGTCGTGGTGGACAACTCGCCGGCGCTGGACGAGGGCACCGCCACCGCCGCCGAACGCGACGAGGTCCGCCTGCTGCGCACCGGGCGCAACCTCGGCTACGGGACGGCGGTCAACCGTGGCGCGGCCGGCAGTACCGCCCCGTGGCTGATGGTGGCCAACCCCGACATCACGTTCACGCCGGGGTCGCTCGACGAGCTGCTGGCGGCGTCCGAACGCTGGCCGGGCGCTGGCGCCTTCGGCCCGGCGATCACCAACCCGGGGGGCGTGCTCTACCCGTCGGCCCGCGAGCTTCCCTCCCTGTGGCGGGGGATCGGCCACGCCCTGTTCGGCTGGTGCTGGCCGACGAACCCGTGGACGACGGCCTACCGCCGCGAGCGCGGCGCGCTGGTCGAGACGACCGCCGGCTGGCTGTCCGGGGCGTGCCAGGTGCTGCGGCGCCAGGCGTTCGAGACGGTCGACGGGTTCGACGAGACGTACTTCATGTTCATGGAAGACGTGGACCTCGGCCGCCGGCTCGGCCTGCTCGGCTGGCAGCGGGTCTACGTGCCGACCGCGGTCGTGGAGCATCTCGGCGGCCACTCGACGAGGCGCTCCTCCCGCCGCATGGTCGTCGCCCACCACCGCAGCATGTTCCGCTACCTGTCCCGGCAGTACCCGGACGCGCGCCATCTGCCGCTGCGGATCCTGCTCGGGCTGGGGCTCGGCCTGCGCCTGCTGCTGGCCGTGGCGTTCGCCGACAACAGCGCCGGCGCCCGCGCGACCCGCTCCGCCGACGCCCTCCCGCCCCGCGGCACCGACCCGTCCCATGATGCGGACCCGCTCCGGACCGCTGACCCTGCCCACGCGCGGTCCTGGTCCGAACCCGCGCCCGAACCAGGGCCGGTCACCGCGTCGAGATGAGTTCTAGGAGAAGTCCAGCAGGTCGGAGAGGGAAAACGAGATCGGGAACGGGTCTTCGAGCTTGACGGTGTCGTCTCCGCTGAACACCAGGGGGGCTCCGTAACGCCCCTGGTCGGTGGCGACGCGGAGCACCTGGATGCGGGGTTCGGGGTCGAAGTCGACGATCCAGTAATGGGGGATACCGGCGAGCGCGTATTCGGTGACCTTGCGTGCCCGGTCCTCGCGTTCGCTGCCGGAGCCGCGGGAGACGACTTCGACCGCCAGGAGCACGTCCGCCCCGTGGTAGAGCGAGCGGCCGAGCCTGCGGGCGCTGCTGGCGGCGGCTGCGTCGATCACGGCAACGTCAGGCTTGCGCGCGCCCGCGGGCGTGGTGATGTCCATGGGCGCCTGGATGTAGACCCGAGCGTTCGCGTCATCGGCGGCGCGTTCCAGGATCCGGCTCAGCCGCCTGGCGAGAAAGTCGTGACGTGTACTGGGCGCCAACTCGATCAACCAGCCGTCGACGAGCTCGAAGGACCGGCCAGCATCGGGCAGCCCGTGCAGGTCCTCGACGGTGTAGGGCCCGTAGCCATAGTCGTAGGCGACACTCACTGGCTCCTGTCCTCTCCTGGGGCGGTAGCCATCGCAACCATGAGGTTAGTCCTTCAATCCGCGTGGGCTCTCGCCGACTACGATCATGACATGTGGTGGTCGGGGGGCTCAGCGGCCTGGGACGAGCTCGTTCAGGCGGCTGGCCACGACGGAGATCATGGCGCTGGTGAGGCGGGGAGCCGCCGCGGCCTCCTCGACGATGGCGCGTACCCGGTCCGCCCGGGCGCCGGTGGTGATCCGCTCGATGGCCGCGTCCGGGTCGAACTCGGGAGCCGACATGGCGGCCTCGGTCAGTGCCGAGCGGGCCCGGGCGACATCCGCCCGCAGCGCCGCGGCGGCCATGTGTTCCCAGCGTGACTGGCCGGGCGGCTGCGCGCCACGGCCGATCAGGTGCGCCAGGCCCAGCTTGCCGAGCCCCAGCCTCGTCCCGATGGCGGTGTGGACGTGCAGCACGTCACTCGGCTCAAGATCGTTACGTAGTGCGACGTCGACGACGTCCAGCGCCGGGCTCATCGCGTCCAGCCAGGCGACGCGCTCGGCCAGCGGGGCAGGCAGGCCGCGTTCGTAGAGCTGTTCGGCGAACCGCAGGACGGCGGTCAGCTCCTGGTCGCTGCCCACAGTGGCGAGCACGGTGGGCAGCGCCGCGGCGACCTCGGCCACCCCCTCGGCGTAACGGGTGGTCTCGGCCGTGATGTCCAGCAGTGACCGGCGGGAGCGCAGCAGCCACAGCGCGGCCTCCTCCTGGACGAAGTGGCAGTGCAGCAGGGCCTCGGCGGACGGATCGCTGGAACCCACGGCCGGGCGTGAACGGCTGCCCTCGGCGGAGCCGTCACCGGGGCTTCCGCCAGAGCCGCCACTGATGCCGCCGCTGGGGCCGCCGCCACTGAGATCTCCGCCGAGGCAGTGCGTGTCGAGCGCCTCCCAGATGTCGGTGAGGCCGAGCAGGCTGCCGGTGATGGCGAACGCTCGCGCCCCCTGGACCGTGTCCGCGCCGGTCAGTTCCCGCAGGCGGTGCAGGAATCCGGCGCCGACCCGGTCGATGATCGAGTTGGTGAGCTGGGACGCGACGATCTCCCGTCGCAGCGGGTGGCGGTCGAAGTGCGCGTGCAGCACCGGCCGCAGGGACACCGGCAGGTAGGCGTCCAGGACGGGTACGAACGCCGGGTCGTCGGGCAGGGGCGAGTCCAGCAGCGCGTGGGCCACCGTCCGTTTGGCGTAGGCGTGCAGGATGGCGATCTCCGGCCGGGTGTACGTGCGTCCCGCGGCGACCCGGGCGGTCAGCTCCTCGGCGTCCGGCAGGGTCTCGACGTCCAGGTCGATCTCGCCGGTGTCGACCAGGTGCTCGACGAACCTCGACAGCCCGTCCGCCGAGGTCACGACGTGGCGTTCCGCCGCGCTCAGCGCCAGGGCCTGGCGGGCACAGTCGGTCAGGACCGCCCGCACGACGTCGCCGGTGGCGGCCGCCAGCAGCCGCTCGCGTTCGGCCCGGTCGATCGCACCCGCCCCGATCGCCAGCTCAAGACCGATCTTGATGTTGACCTCGCGGTCGGAGCAGTCGACGCCGCCAGAGTTGTCCACGAAGTCGGTGTTGCACCGTCCGCCGCGCAGGGCGAACTCGACCCGGGCGGCGTCGGTGAGGCCGAGGTTGCCGCCCTCGGCCACGACCCGGCAGCGCAGCTGCCGGGCGTCGACCCGCATCCCGTCGCGGGCCTTGTCCCCGACCGAGGCGTGCTCCTGCCCGCTGGCCTTCACCCAGGTGCCCACGCCACCGTTCCACAGCAGGTCGACCGGTGCGCGCAGGATCGCCCGGACCAGGGCGTCGGCGGGCAGCGTGTCGTCGCCGACACCGAGCAGCTCCCGGACCGGCTCGGTCAGTTCGATCCGCTTGGACGACAGCGGGAAAACGCCCCCGCCGGCCGACAGCAGGCCGCGGTCGTAGTCGTCCCAGCTGCTCGACGGCAGCGACGCCAGCCGGCGGCGCTCCTCGAACGACCGGGCCGGGTCGGGGTCGGGGTCGAGGAAGATGTGCCGGTGGTCGAAGGCGGCCACCAGCCGCAGATGGCGGGAGAGCAGCATCCCGTTGCCGAAGACGTCGCCGGACATGTCACCGATGCCGACGACGGTCAGGGGCTCGCGGTCGGCGTCGACGCCGAGCTCGGCGAAGTGCCGACGCACCGACTCCCACACGCCGCGGGCGGTGATGCCCAGCGCCTTGTGGTCGTATCCGCTGCGGCCGCCGGAGGCGAACGCGTCGCCGAGCCAGTAGCCGTTCGCCGCCGCCACCTGGTTGGCCAGGTCGGAGAAGCGGGCCGTGCCCTTGTCGGCGGCGACGACCAGATAGGTGTCGGACCCGTAGTGGCAGACCATCCCCGCCCGGCCGTGCGTCTCGCCGTCGGCCCGGTTGTCGACGAGGGCCAGCAGCGCCTCCATGAACCGCGTGTAGCAGGACTCGGCCAGCCGGGCGAGCCGCCCCGGGTCTGCCGGCGGGCGGCGCAGCACGAACCCGCCCTTGGCCCCGTCCGGCACGATGACGGCGTTCTTGACCCGCTGGGCCTTCATCAGACCGAGGATCTCGGTCCGCAGGTCCTCCTGACGGTCGGACCAGCGGATACCGCCGCGGGCCAGCAGGGCGCCGCGCAGGTGCACCGCGTCGAACCGGGGGGAGCTGACGAAGGTCTCGGCCTCCGGCAGCGGCCGGGGCAGCCACGGCAGCCCGGCCGGGGCGAGCTTGAAGGCCAGCGCATCCCCGGCGCCGCCGCCGATCTCGTACCCGTGGCCGTACCCGGCGTGGACCGCTGACCCGGCTGACCCGGCCGGCCCGGCCGGCTCGCTCTGTTCGGAGGGCGCGTGGCCGGCTCCCGCCGGCCGGTCGGGCAGCGTCCGCTGGAGCTGGATCCGCTCCGGCGCCGAGTCGGGCGTCGGGTAGAACGTCGTCCGGACGATCGCGAGGACGACGTCGCGCAGCCTGCGCAGCACGGTGTCGTCGTTGATGCCCGTCACCCACCCGAGCGCGTCCTCCAGCGCGGCGTGCAGCCGTTCGGCGTTGTCCGGATTCGCCCGCAACGGATCCATCCGGGCGTGGAAGAGGGCCACCAGATCGTGCGCGTAGGACGGGTGGGCGATCAGGACGCGGTGGGCGTAGCGCCCACCCAGCGACGTCCCGGCCAGGCGCAGGTAACGGAACAGCGTCCGCAGCAGCCGCACCTCACGGGCGGTGAGCCCGGCGGTGAGCACCAGCGAGTCCAGGCTGTCGCTGTCGACGTCCCCGAGCGCGAGACCGCTGAGGATGTCGCGCAGCCCGTCCATCTGCTTCAGCGCCGCCTCCGCCAGCTCCGGGGAGACGATCATGTGGTACTCATCCAGGGTGGCCATGCCCCCGTCCGGGCCCGGACGGCTCGGCAGGCAGCGGTGGGTCCGCGCGCGCAGGCCCAGGTTGGCCAGCACCGGTATCACGTCGGCGATCGGCGGTTCGTGCGCCTGCCAGGCGAGCCACACCGCCAGCGTGGCGGTCCCGTCGTCGGTGCGGGCGGCGGCGAAGCCCGGCTCCCAGCCCTGGGCCAGCCCGGCCAGAGCGGTCTCGGCACCCGACAGGGTGCCGTCGTGCAGGAGCCGACAGCTGCGATCAGACGGGCGTACCACCCTTTCAGCATCGCCAGAAGTGCCGGGCAGCGCACTCCGGCACACCGCGCGGCCGGCTGGCCGGCTCTCACAGCTGGGTGTCCGCGACGCGACGTCACCGAAATACGCGAACATCGTGCACCAGACGGTGTCGCCTCTGCGAAACTGACCCGCCATGGACGCTGTGATGCTGGTCGGGGGGCAGGGCAGCCGGCTGCGCCCGTTGACGATGTCGGCACCGAAACCGATGCTTCCGGTCGCCGGGGTGCCGGTGACCGCCCACATGCTCGCCCGCGCCCGGGACGCGGGGATCACCCGGGTCGTTCTCGCGACCTCGTACCGGGCCGAGGTGTTCGAGGAGTATTTCGGGGACGGCTCCGCCCACGGGCTGGAGTTGGAGTACGTCACCGAGGCCGAGCCGCTCGGGACCGGCGGCGGGATCCGCAACGTCGCGTCGAGACTGCGCGGCGGCCCGGACGACCCGGTGGTCGTCTTCAACGGCGACATCCTCTCCGGGCTGGACATCGCCGCGCTGGTGCGGCGCCACTGCCAGGCCGACGCGGCCGTCACCCTGCACCTGACCGAGGTCGACGACCCGCGGGCGTTCGGTGTCGTCTCCACCGACGCGGACGGCCGGGTCACCCAGTTCCTGGAGAAGACACCCGACCCGCCGACCAACCGGATCAACGCGGGCTGCTACGTGTTCCGCCGGTCGGTGATCGACAGCATTCCGGTGGGGCGTCCGGTCTCGGTCGAGCGGGAGACCTTCCCCGGTCTGCTGGACGCCGGTTTCCTGGTGGTCGGCTACATCGACAGCACCTACTGGCTGGACCTGGGCACACCCGACGCGTTCGTCCGGGGCTCCCGGGATCTGGTGACCGGACGGATCGCCTCCTCGGCGCTGCCAGGGCCGGTGGGTGACTGGCTGGTGCTGCCAGGCGCCTCCGTCGCCGTCGACGCCAAGATCGGCGGGGGCGCGGTGGTGGGCGCCGGCGCGGTGGTGGGTGCCGGCGCCACCGTCGACGGCGCGGTGCTCTTCGACGGCGCGGTGATCGGTGAGGGCGCGACCGTGCGCACCTCGGTGGTGGGCGCCGGCGCGGTCGTCGGGAACAGGGTGTCGCTGGACGGGGTGGTCATCGGTGACCGCGCACGGATCGGGGCCGGCAACGAACTGCGGGCCGGCGCCCGCGTCTTCCCCGACGCGGTGCTGACCGCGGGCGCGATCCGTTTCAGCTCCGACCGCGTCTGACCGACTGCGTCTGACCGGCCGGGGCGGGCCGGCTGGCGGCGTCCACCCGGCCCTTCCCGTTCGTCTCCTGGCCGGGGCGCGCGCCCCGCGGCCTGCCCGAAGCCCTCAGCGCCGAAGCGCTCAGCGCGGCACTGTGGAATCGGGCGCGGCGGACGTCCCCGGCGCGGGAGTCGTCCCGCCCGGCGTGGCCTGCGCCTGCGCCTGCGCGGTCAGCGCGGCCACCGTGCCCGCGATCGTCGGGCTGAGGTTGAGGCTCCCGCCGGAGGCACCCGACTCGGCGGCGGTGGGGGAGTCCCAGGCCGCGCCGGCGGGGTCCGGGTTGGCATAGGCGGACACGAACTCCTTGATGGCGCTCTCGGAGACGGTCGCGCAACGCTGGGTGCGGTCCCAGGCGGTAAGGACGAAGTGCTTGTCCTCGGGGAAGTCGCCGCGTTCCCAGGGCACCGCGATGAACCGCTCACCGGCGTTCTCAGCAGCCGCACGCAGCGCCGTGACCTGGTCGTCGGGGAGTTTCGGGTCGTACCAGCCGATGACGAAGCCGTGTTCGAGATTGTGCACGGCACGTTCGATCCGCAGTTTCGGGATGCGCTCGTAGAAGCGGTAGGCGTCCGGCAGCGGGTCGGCGTCATGGTTACCGGACGACGGCGGGGCCACGTCGTAGTTGACGGTCTCGTTCGCCGCGATATGGGTGTTGCCGCGTGACGCGTCGTTGACGACCCCGGTGCACCCGGCCGCCGCCGCGGCGTCGCTCGCCGCCGCGACATAGCCGACCTTGCGGGTTTCGTTCTTCGACTGGTTGTCGGATACGGCATAGATGATGATGCCGGCGAGGACAGCGAGCAGGACGACACCGGCGGAACCGTAGAGCAGCCAGGAACGGCGCCGCTCCTGGCGCCGTTGTTCGCGCCGGAGCGCCTCCAGCCGTGCGTTGCGTTCCGCGTTCTTTTTGCCCACGGCGCCCCATCCTACGAAGGTCCGAATATCATGCCGCACCCCGTCCTGGCCACGAGGTTCCGGTTACGGGATCCGGGTCACAGGGTGCGCTCCTGGTCACCCGCTCCTGGTCAGCTGATCCGCTCACCCGGCGCAGGCCACGTGACCCGGCTCACCTGGTGACGACGAACGGCGTGACGTCCCGGGGCGGGCGTGGCTCGGGCGGACGCGCCGGATGGCCGATCCCCACCGCGCCCATGGGCTGCCAGTCCGCCGGCAGCCGCAGCACCTCGCGGACCACGTCCGGGCAGAACAGGGTGCTCGACACCCAGCACGACCCCAGGCCCTCCGCGGCCAGGCAGACCAGCATGTTCTGCACGCCGGCCCCCATCGCGACCAGGAACATCCGCTCCTCGGCGGCGGCCCGCCGGCGGTCGGGATAGCAGTGGGCGCCGTCGGTGACCAGGCAGGGCACGACCAGGACGGGCGCCCGGCGCAGGACGTCGCCACGCCCCAGCCGGCGGGTGACCGCGGCCGGGTCGAAGCCGTCCGCGCGCAGGTCCGCAGCCCATGCTTCGGCCATCCGTGTCAGCAGCTCGTCGCGGGCGTCGGCGACGAGCACGAACCGCCACGGGGTCGTGTGGTGCGGGGCCGGGGCGGTCACGGCGGCGGCGAAGGCGCGCTGGAGCGCCCGCGGATCCACGGGCGCGTCGCTGAACTCGCGGACCGTCCGCCGGGCGGTGACCGCCGAGCGCCGGGCCTCGGCGGTGCCGAGCCGGAACATGTCCTCGCCCGCCGGGCGGACCAGCGCCCGAGCCCCCCGGCCGTCGTCGGCGCGCGCGCGGAAACCGCGCACGAGCGCCACCGGCACCCCGGAGAGCTTCCGTTTGACCAGGTCGGCCGCGGCAGCCAGTTCGTCCGCCTCGGCGATCTCGGTCATGCCCAGCTCGTTGCCGTACGGGTCGACGTCGCCGATGTGGCTGCGCAGCGCGGCCAGCCCCGCGACACCGATCGCGTGGTCGGTCAGGCCGGCCCGCCACGGCCGGCCGGCGGTGTCGCTGACGACGACGCCCACGGACACGCCCAGACGGGCCCGCAGGCCGTCGACCAGGGCCCGCGCGCTCGCGTCCGGGTCGAGCGGCAGCAGGGCGATCTCGTCCTTGCGGACGTTCGACGCGTCCACCCCGGCATTGGCGAGCACGAACCCGTGCCGGGTCTCGACGATGCGGGTCGGCCCTCGGGCGGCGACCTCGCGGACGGTCTCGGCCTCGACGGCGGCCAGTCGCGCGGCCTCCCGGTCGGCGCCCGCCGGGACCAGTCGCCCCTCGGCCTTCGAGGCGATCTTCGAGGTGACGACGAGGATGTCGTCGTCGCGTAACGTGACATTCTGGGTGGTGAGCGCGGCTGCGATGACTGCTGTGAGGTCGTCGCCCGCGTGTATCTCGCCGATTCCCGCGATGGCGGTGACGGACAGTGACTCAGACACCGGCGAGATCCAGGGCCGCGCGGACGATCTCGACGGTCGCGTCGATGTCCGTCATCAGCAGCGGCCGGGCCTTCACCGTGACGCCGGGCACCTGCGTGCCGGTGTCGGCGGTGTCGACCAGCCAGCCGTCGAGGATCCCCCCGCCGACGGCCGCGCCGGTGCCGCCCTCGCCGACGCCGGTGCCTCCGCCGCCGTCGGCGCTCACGACGTCGGTGCCGCCGCCGCTGCTCCCGCCCGTGGTGGGGGTGCCGCGGGCGCCGTAGTGGGCGCCGACCGCGGCCGCGGTGGTGGCCACACCGATCGCGCGCAGGCAGGCGTCCGCCATGCCGCGTACCGGGGCCCCGCCGATGATCGGGGACACCCCGACGACGGGCGCGGGTGTCGCGACCAGCGCTGCCCGCAGCCCCGGCACGGCGAGGATCGACCCGATGGACACCACCGGGTTCGACGGCGGGAGCAGCACGACGTCGGCGTCCGCGAGCGCGTCGAGCACCCCCGGCGCCGGCCGCGCCTGCTCGGCCCCGACCGAGATGATCTCCTGGGCCGGGGTGGCGGCGCGCATCCGCAGCCACCACTCCTGGAAGTGCACGGCCCGCCGCCCCTGCTCGGTGTCGACGACCACATGTGTCTCGACCCGGTCGTCGCTCATCGGCAGCAGACGCAGCCCCGGTTGCCACCGCTGGCACAGCGCCGCGGTCACGTCGGTGAGCGAATAGCCGGCGGCGAGCATCTGGGTGCGGACGAGATGGGTGGCGAGGTCGCGGTCGCCGAGCCCGAACCAGGCCGGGCCGACGCCGTAGGCTGCCAGCTCTTCGGCCACGGTGAACGTCTCCTCGTGCCGGCCCCAGCCCCGCTCGGTGGAGATCCCCCCGCCGAGGGTGTACATGACCGTGTCGAGGTCGGGGCAGATACGCAGGCCGTGCAGGGTGATGTCGTCACCGGTGTTGCCGATCACCGTGATGTCGGCGTCGGGTAACGCGGCCCGCACACCGAGCAGGAAACGGGATCCCCCGATGCCGCCCGCGAGCGCTGTGATCCTCACCGTGCCCTCGCGTCCCGTGCCCTCGCGTCCCGTGCCCTCGCGTCCCGTGCCCTCGCGTCCCGTGCCTGTGTCACCGTTCGACCCTATCCGCATGCTGTCACCGGTGACGGCCGAGCCGGCCGCCGTGGGTACCGCGGCCGCGTTCCAGGGCCGCCGGTTCCCCGTGGCTGTCAGGCGCTGGGACTCGGGGAACTCACGAAGCCTGACAAAAACCTACGGCTGCGCGCTCGCCGGCTGGGACAGGGGGGTGCTGTCGGCTCCGGCCGCGGGGTGGTGGGTGGCGAACGCGGCCAGCAGATAGCGCACCAGGCTGCTGGTCGGCCGCGTCGGAGCGGGGTCGGCCAGCCCGCCTTCGATGGTGGCCACGACCGCGTCCGCGGCGATGTCCTGTTCCGTTTCGTCGACATGGTCGGCGACCGTGGCCATCGCCAGATCGTGCAGCCAGGAGTGCAGCCGTTCGTGGTACTCCATCACCGTCGGGGAGTGCGGTGCGCGTTCGGCCACACAGGGATGCAGGGAACGCCGGCGTTCGACCGAATCCAGGGCCGCGAACAGCTTCTGCGCCGGATCACCGTCGAGCACCTCGATGCGGTCGACCTCACCGTCGAGCAACCGGTTGAGGACGGCGGCGAAGGCGTGGTCCTTCGACCGGAAATACCAGTAGACGGAGCCTGGCTCGATGCCCGCTGCCCGGGCGATTTCGGCGACGGAGGTGGCGGCGAAGCCGCGGGCGAGGAACTGTTGCTCGGCGACGGCCAGCAGCGCGTCTATTCGCTCCTCGCGTGGGACCTCCTGACGGTTACGCGGCACCTGATCAGCCTAACGACCGTCGCCGTCATCGGTGCGTGGAAGGTACCCGGACCGGCGACACGTGATGGATGTCAACGGTGGTTGTCGTCCGTTATCGGTGTATCCACCCGTCAAGGTCGTTTTTTGTCCGGTCCGTCCTGTCGCTCCGAGTTGTGATCTTGAAAAGATGGCGGATCGCATTGGATGTGTCGTATCTCTTGATTCTGCTTAGAGAGGATGGGGAGACTGGATGTACCACCGGCATGTGTGCCGTAACCGGAAAGGACGATTCATGTCCCAGTCGAAGCCGCCCGTGATGCGCCACAGCCTCGACGCCCTCACGGCTACGCTGGCCCGGGCGCTGGCCGACGCGCGCCATCCACAGGTCGAGGCAGCCAGGCGTTCGCAGGTACGCCGTAGCGCGGGCAGGTCCCCGGCGCCGCCGGGCGACCCCGGGGCCCGCAGCTGCGACCGGCTCGTCGCCCGTACCCGGACGTACAACATTCTTGGTGTTGCCAGCCGGCTGCGCGCCATCACCACCTGACCCGCTGACACCACCTGTCGGCCCGAGGTCTGTGTCGTGCCCGGGGGATGTTCGACCGCGCGGAGGCGCTCACGTCGACCGGCATCCCGCGGGCACAGCCCGGGCCGCCCGGGCTCGCGAAGCGGCGTTCGGAGCCGGCCGCGCACAAAGCATGATCGGCCTGCCGTTGACTGTCCGTGACTACAGGCGCCCTTCGGGCCCTGGTGACAGCCAACCGGCGGCAGTCGGCCGGATCGTCGCGGTGACCCTGGCGGCGTGGCCGGATGCCACCGCCGCCCGGGCGTGAAAAGCATGATCGCGTTGCTGTCGGCCTTCGGGATCCCCGAACACGGGCTCCTCGAAGATGCCGGCCGCCGGCGGCGCGCGGAGCATGGTCCTGCCACCTTCGGCTCGAGGAGGCCCGGAGGTGCCCGGACGTGTCCGACAGAGGTGTCCGTATGGGTGCCCGGATGCGCCCGGATGCGATGGCCGTCGCCGGTGCGAAGAACATGATCGTGCTGCTGGCGGCTTCGCCCGATAGCTGATCGCTGGGATTCGGATGGGTAGATGACGAGATCGCGGGAGCCCGCGCAGGGCCCGTCCCGGGCCACGGACAGCGATGCCACGCCGCCGGTGACACGGCAGACCGGACAGACGGCCGCCCGGCCGGTACGGACTGCCGTCCAGCCGGGTCGTGAACCGCGTGACCGAGCGACCACCGGCGCCGAAGCCGGCCTGGCTCCCGCGGGCCCGGCGCTGCGGCGCGCGCTGCGCCGGGCCCGCGACGGCGTGCCGCTCGACGCGGTGGAGGCGGCCGTGCTGATGACCGCCCGCGGGGGCGATCTCGTCGACCTGTCCGCGTCGGCGGCGCGGGTGCGCGACGCCGGCCTGCGCTCGGCCGGGCGGCCGGGCACGATCACCTATTCGCCGAAGGTGTTCATCCCCCTCACCCGGCTGTGCCGGGACAGGTGCCACTACTGCACGTTCGCGACCGTCCCGCACCGGCTGCCCGCGCCCTACCTGAGCCTGGACGAGGTCGTCGAGATCGCCCGCAGCGGCGCGGCGGCGGGCTGCGCGGAAGCGCTGTTCACCCTGGGCGATCGTCCGGAGGACCGCTGGCCGGCGGCGCGCCAGTGGCTGGACAGCCATGGCTACGACTCCACCCTCGGCTATCTGCGGGCGGCGGCCATCGCCGTCCTGGAGGAGACCGGGCTGCTGCCGCACCTGAACCCCGGGGTGCTGTCCTGGCAGGAGCTGGCCCGGCTCAAGCCGGTCGCGCCGTCCATGGGCATGATGCTGGAGACGACCGCGACCCGGCTGTGGTCCACCCCGGGCAGCCCGCACTATGGCTCGCCCGACAAGGAGCCGGCCCGCCGGCTGCGGGTGCTGGAGGACGCCGGCCGGCTGTCGGTGCCGTTCACCACCGGCCTGCTGCTCGGCATCGGCGAGACCTACCTGGAACGCGCCGAGACGCTGTTCGCGATCAGAGCGGTGGCCCGCCGTTACGGCGGTATCCAGGAGGTGATCGTCCAGAACTTCCGGGCCAAGGACGACACGGCGATGCGGGGCGCGCCCGATGTCGGCGCCGAGGAACTCGCCGCGGCGGTCGCCGTCGCCCGGCTGGTGCTCGGCCCGTCCCTGCGGCTGCAGGCGCCGCCGAACCTGGTCGACCCGGACGAGTGCGCGCTGCTGCTGGCCGCCGGCATCGACGACTGGGGCGGGGTGTCACCGGTGACACCGGACCACGTCAACCCGGAACGCCCCTGGCCGGCGGTGACAGCCCTGGCCACGGCCACCGTGGCGGCTGGCCTGACGTTGCGGCCCCGGCTGACCGCCTACCCGCCCTACCTGGACGAACCGTGGCTGGACCCCAGGCTACGCCCGCATGTGGCCGCGCTGAGCGGTCCGGACGGCCTGCTGCGCGCGGGAGCGGCCGCGGCGGGCCGCCCCTGGCAGGAGCCGGACGGCGGGCTCGCCGACAGCGGCCGGGTCGACCTGCAGGCGGCCATCGACGTCTCCGGCCGCCGTACCGACCGCCGGGCGGACTTCGCCTCGGTCTACGGCGACTGGGACGTCCTGCGCGCGCAGGTCAGCGCCGCGGGCACCGGCGCGGACGGAGTGGTCGGCACGGGAGCCCGCGCCATACCCGGCGGCGCTGTGCCCGGTGGCGCCGCGCAAGGCGGCGCTGTGCCCGGTGGTGACTCGCCGGCCGTGGCTACCGCCGCCGCGTCGCCGCGCCTCGACGGCGAGATGAGGGCCGCGCTGCGGCGCGCCGCCGACGATCCGGCGGGCATCAGCGACGCGGACGCCCTGATCCTGTTCGGCGCGGCCGGCCCCGCGCTCGAGGAGCTCTGCCGGCTTGCGGACGACCTGCGGCGCGACGCCGTCGGCGACGACGTCACCTACATCGTCAATCGGAACATCAACTTCACGAACGTCTGCTACACCGGGTGCCGGTTCTGCGCGTTCGCGCAGCGGCGGGGCGACGCCGACGCCTACACGCTCTCCCAACAGGAGGTCGGTACCCGGGCCGAGGCGGCGTGGGCGGCCGGCGCCACCGAGATATGCATGCAGGGCGGCATCCACCCGGACCTGCCCGGGACCGCCTACTTCGACCTGGCCCGCGAGATCAGGAGCCGGGTCCCGGGCATACACCTGCACGCCTACTCCCCGATGGAGGTCGTCAACGGCGTCAACCGGACCGGCCTGTCCATCCGGGACTGGCTGACCGCGGCCCGCGAGGCCGGCGTCGACTCGGTCCCGGGGACGGCCGCCGAGATCCTCGACGACGACGTCCGCTGGGTGCTCACCAAGGGCAAGCTGCCGGCCTCGGCCTGGGTGGAGATCATCACGACCGCGCACCAGGTGGGCCTGCGGTCGTCCGCCACGATGATGTACGGGCATGTGGACACCCCGGCGCACTGGGTGGCCCACCTGCGGCTGCTGCGCCGCATCCAGGAGTCCACCGGCGGGTTCACCGAGTTCGTGGCGCTGCCGTTCGTCCACCACAGCTCGCCGATCTATCTGGCCGGCGTGGCCCGGCCCGGCCCCACCGTGCAGGAGAACCGGGCGGTGCACGCGATGGCCCGGCTGCTCCTGCACGGCGCGATCGACAACATCCAGTGCTCCTGGGTGAAGCTCGGCCCGGACGGTTGTGAGCAGGTCCTGCGCGGCGGGGTCAACGACGTCGGCGGCACGCTCATGGAGGAGACCATCAGCCGGATGGCCGGCTCCCAGCACGGGTCGGCCCGTTCCGTCGCGGAGCTGGAGGCGCTGGCCCGGGCCGCGGGACGGTCGGCGCGGCAGCGGACGACGACCTACGGTCGGGTCCCGGCGGAGCGGCTGGCCGCTGCCCGCCAGGACGGCGGAGCGGATACGCAGAGTGATGATCGCTCCGGTGTGCGAATCCCCGCCAGGGGGACCGGCGCGGGCCGGGATCGCTCTCCTGGCGGCGACGGAGCCGTGCGGAGGGCCCTGCCGATCGTCTCCTGACCGGGTCCGAAGTCCTGACTTTCGTCCCGGTGGCACCCCGGTCGGTGATTCCGCTGGACAATACTTCCGCCGGGCTCCCACCGGATCACTTCCGCTGGATCGCGACTGGTGGAAGTGCCATCGCGTGACGGGCTGGTTCTGCTTGCCCGTCAGCCGATCCCGCCTGTCAGCCGCTCCTGCCCGCCCGTCAGGATGGACGGTGGGTGGATGCCAGGCGGCGCCCTGATCGACGTTCCGGCGGTACCCGTTCATCGGGTTGATCGCGGTTGTGCCAGGCGCCGGTGCGGCTCCGACAACCACCGATGTTCGTTGTCACTGTTCGGATGGATATCCGCGAAAGTGGAAGTCCAGCGGATAGGAGGAGATGTCACAAGAAGGACAGTTCGTGGCAACTTTATCTGATTTCGGAGGGTAAGATGGCCTGGTCAGAGCTCTCGGGGACTTCTCGCATATCGCTCAGTGCGCTGGACGGGGACCCTCTGTAACAGCGTCCTGCTACCGTGAGCTATTGTTTGATCGCTGGTTGTAGAGGATGTTGCGCTGGTGGGGTTGACGCGGCGGTCTTCGGCGCGTGTAATTACCGGCGTGTCATTTCCCCCGCCGGTGGGGAAGGTGCGGTAAAGCGCCCACCCAGCCGGTGTGGACACCAGTCACCTGCGCGCCGGCGCCCGGGGGGTGGCCGACCGCACCGCGACGGGTCTGGAGGAGTCCACATGGAACGCACCGACGCGGGCGTCCACATCGTCCTCGCCGAAACACACCGGTCACGTGCCGGGCTGCCCGCGCAGCCCACGGCCACCGAGTGGGCCGGGCGGCCGGATCCCGGCCGCCGCGAGGGTCGGGAGCTGACCACCGCCGAGTTCGACGTCAATTTTGATATTGACTTTCACGATGATGGCAACGACGACAAAGAAGAAGATGAATTCACTGAATCGATATCGGTAAGGTCATCTGCCGGCCGGTCGCGGGCCGGTGGCACGGTGACCGGTGACACGGTGACCGGTGACGCAGCCGCTGGTGACGCGCTGGCCGGTGGCGCGGCAGCCGGAGAGTCACGCGGCACGGGTCTGGCCAACGTCATCACTCTCGGTATCGACGACATCTTTGCGGATCCGCCGGAGTGGCAGGAGCGCGCGCTGTGCGCCCAGACCGACCCGGAGGCGTTCTTCCCGGAGAAGGGTGGATCGACCCGCGAGGCCAAGCGCATCTGCTCGGGATGCGAGGTCCGCAGCGAATGCCTGGAGTACGCGCTCGAAAAGGACGAACGGTTCGGTATCTGGGGCGGGATGTCTGAGCGGGAGCGACGCCGGCTGCGTCGGCAGGCGGTCTAGACCGCATCCGATGGACCTTCGTCCGCATCCGATGGATCATCGATCGTGCGGGCGGCGCCTGATACCCACCGGACTCGGCCGGGCCGCCGACGTCGGGGCGATCATGTTTCCGATCCGCTCACCGGATTCGGGGCCCGCACACCGATCCTCGACGCTCGAGCCCTGCCGGGAAGCCGGTAGGCGGGCATCGGCCGCGTGACCGCCACCGGGCCGTCACCGCCATCTGCCGAGCGTCCGGTCGCCGACACCGGCGACCCGGGCAGCCTCGCCAGTGGGCCCGCGGTCGGCGGGCAGGCCGTAGACGGGTACGGCAGGGTCGAAGTCGTCGCGATCGTGGTGGCCGCCGACCAGGGCCGGGGCAGGGCCGGTCGAGAACGTTCCGATCATGCTGCTCCGGACGCCGCGACAGGCCCGGGCCTGGCACGGACGCTGCGTGCGCTCGGCCAGCAGACCCGCCGGCCCGACCATGTCGTCGTGGTGGACGTCAGCGGCGGGCCCGCGGCCCGCCGGGCGCGGATCCCGGACAGCCCGCAGGTGTTGATCCGCACCATGCCGCCGGGCACCGGCTACGGGGCGGCCGTGGCCGCGGCGCTGGCGAGCCGGACAGGCCAGGCAAACAGGCCGGATCGGACAGGCCAGGCCACCGGCACACCGGACTTCCTCTGGCTGCTGCGCCACGACTCGGTACCGGCCCTGGACACGCTGGAGCGGCTGCTGACCTATGCGGCGCTGGATCCCAGCGCCGCCGTGCTCGGCCCGAAAGTGCTTGACTGGGCCGACCCGAAGCTGATCGTCGAAGCCGGAGCCACCGTGGACAGCGCCGGGCGCCGGGTGACCGGCATCGGCCCCGGTGAGATCGACGCCGGCCAGCACGACGCCGTCCGGGACGTCCTGGCGGTCTCGGACGCGGGCGCGCTCGTGCGCGGGCCGGCGTGGCGGCGGCTCGGCGGGTTCGATCCGCGGCTGCGCGCCGCTGCCGGCCTCGACTTCTGTTGGCGGGTCTGGCGCGCGGGGATGCGGGTGGTGGTCGTCCCACCCGCGGTGATCCACGCTGCCCGCCCCGGCGGCCACCGTGTCCCGGCCCGCGGGCAGCGGCCCGGCGGACGTGCCGGCCACCGTGGGCAGGACAGCCACCGTGGCCATGGCAGCTATCGTGACCTGCGGCGGGAAGAGCTGCGGGTCCGGATGGCCAACATCTCGGCCGGCCCGCTGGTACCGGCATGGCTTGGGCTCGTGCCGGCGGCGCTGGTGCGTGGCGCCGCGCTGGCCGCCGTCGGCCAGCCCCGCCAGGGACTGGACGAGGTCGCCGCGGCCGCCACGGTGATGGGCCGTCCCGGCTGGCTGTGGCGGGCGCGCCGTCGCCGGGCGGTGTCCGCGCGGGTGCCCGCCCGGAGGCTGCGCACGCTGCTAGCGGCCCGGGGCGGGCCGCTGGGTGCGGTCCGGACGTTCCTGCGTACCTTTGCCGCTCTCATCCCGCGTGCGCCTGCCCGCCGTCGTGGGCGCGGCGGGCCACCGGTCTGGGCGCAGCGTCCAGCCCTGGCGCTTGCCGGGGCGTTGGCCGTCGTGAGCCTCATAGCGGCCCGTTTCATGCTCGGGCCGGGATGGGGGCCGGGAACGGCCGCCTGCCGGATACCCGGCACGGGTGTGTCGCTGCCGTTACCCGACGGCGCCCGGGATCTGTGGTCGGTCGCCCTGGCCGGATGGCCTGGCGGTGCCGCCGGCGCGGTGTCCGCCGGCTCCGTGGTGTCCGGGCCGACGGACACCGGGCTGTGGCTGCTGCCGCTGGCCGTCCTCGCGACCGTGCTGGGTGGCAGGCCGTGGCTGGCGGCCGATATCGTCCTGCTGGGCGGACCGGCGCTGGCCGCTCTTGCCGCCTACGCCGCCTGCGGTCACCTGGGCCCCGCCCGTACCGTCCCTGCCCGTACCGGTTCTGCGCATACCGCTTCCGGCAGGGCTGTTGCCGGCAGGGCCGTCCCCGGTGACGGTGTCCCCAGTGGTGGTGCCGTCCAGGCGGTCTCCGGCGGTGGGGCGTCCGGTGCCGGCGGACCGCGTCCGCCGCGCACGCCGGTCCGGGTCATCGTCGCGGCCGGCTACGCGCTGTCCCCGCCGATGAGCTGGGCGGTTGCCGCGGCCCGGGTCGACGTGGTGTTCGCGCTCGTGCTGCTCCCCGGCCTGCTCACCGCCGCGGCCGCGTTGGTGACGCAGCCGGGCACAGGCCGCGCCACCTGGCCCACGGCCCGCCGGCTCGCACTGCGGTTGCTCGCCGTGGTTGCCTGCGCGCCGGCACTGCTGCTGTCCGCCGTCGTCGGGCTTACGGGCGCGGTCGTGCTGCTGCGCAGGCCGCACCGGCCACACCGGCTGGCGCAGGTGCTCGCCGTGGCCGTCGCCGGCAGCCTGCCGTGGTGGCCATGGCGTGACCTGCTCCCCGGGTGGCGGCGGCTCGTCGGCGCGGCCGTCGAAGTCCCGGGCGCCCTGCCCGGGACAGGCGCGGGTGGCCGGGACGTCACCGGCGCCATGGCCGACGCGTTGCCGGACTGGCTGGGAGCGGCCATGTCAGCGGCCGGGCCGCCCGCCGGGCTGTCCGGCGGGCATGTGGCCGGCCTCGCGGCGGTACTGGTACCGGTCGCGCTCGCCGGCGCGGCCGGGGCCGTGCGGGCCGAGACCCGCGGGCCGGCGCTCGCGGCATGGGGCGTGGTCGCCGTCGGCCTGGCCGGCGCGGCCGTCGAGAGCTACCTGGGTGTTGCCGGACGCGCCGGGGAGCCCGCCGCCGCGCAGCTCGCCGTCGCCGTCACCGGCATGTTGGCGGCTTGCGCACTCTCAGTGACAGGAGTACGGGGGATGCTCCGCCGTCACCGGCCCGGCTGGCGGCACGTCACGGCGCTGTCCCTCGGTGGGGCGGTCGCGGCCAGCCCGTTCACCGGCGCGCTCATGGTCGCCGATGCCGGCCAGGTGGCGGCCGGCGCCGCCGCCCGCACGGGCGGGATGGTGGTTTCCGCGCTCGCGGCGGCACAGCTGTCCGGGCCGGACGCCCGCGTGCTGATACTGCGTCAGCCGGCGCGGGACGCGCCGATCGGCTACACGCTCACGGACGCCCGCGGCCCACGCCTGGACATCACCTTCGGCGCGATGTCCGCGGCTGGTGGCGCGGCGGTCGGGGTGGTCGTCGCGGATCTTGTCACCGGGCGTGCAACGGCCGCCGGCGGGCTTACGGCGTTGGCTGTGGGCGCTGTCGTCGTCCCCGCCGCGGGCGCGGCACCGTCGCTGGTCGCCGCGCTGGACGCCGTGCCCGGGCTGGTCCGGGAACAGGTGGCGGACGACGCCGTGGTGTGGCGCCGGTTGCCGGCCGGCCCGGCGGGCTCCCCACGGTGACCGGGACGCAGGGGGCCCATCCGGATCAGCCCGGCCGCCCGGATCAGCCCGGCCGCCCGCAGCGGCCAAACCAGGCGGATCAACCAGCCCAGGCGGAGCGACGTACTCGAAGGGAACTGCCCGGCCGGCTGGTCCAGGCCGTGTGGGCGGCGGCTGCCGGCGCGCCGCCTGCCGGAGACCGTGGCGGGTCGATCCGGGCCGTGCGGGCAGGGCTGTTCAGCCGGTGCCGACGTCTTGGGACGCGACGGCCGATCCGGGCCGCGCGGGCCGCGAGTTGGACGGGGCGCGCGCGCCTGACAGCGATGATCACGGTTGCCGTCATGTTCGCCCTGTCCAGCGTGCTGGCCCTGGCCGTCCTCGGCCGGCCCCCGGCAGGCAGCCGGCCCGAAGCGGTCTCACCCACAGCCGGCCCACGGGCGCCGGTGACGTCCGCGACACTGCTGTGCCCGGATCTTGATCCGCCGGCGGGTGCCCCGGTGACGGTGGACGTCGCGACCGCCGGCGGCACCGTGGGTGGGAAGCCGGGCACGGACGGACGGATCTGGCTGTCCGCCGGTGGTGCGGTGCGTGACGTTCCGACCGGTCCGGCCCGAGCGCGGGGTGTACTGGTCCAGGTGAACGGTGGTGTGCCGCTGGCCGTGCACGCCAGCGGCCCCGTGGCGGCCGGGCTGAGCGCCACGGTGACCGTCCCGGGCGCGCCCGGTCGGGCGCCGTCCCGGGCGCGCTGCAACCCGCCGAGAAACGAGTTCTGGTTCGTCGGCCCGGGTACCGGCACCGGCCGTGACCCGGTGATCGTCCTTACCAACCCCGAGACCGCGCCCGCGCGTGTGGAGATCACGTCGTTCGGGCCGGCCGACCGTGGAGGACCGGGCGCCGCCGCGCGGGCCGCCGGCGCCGTGGCCGATGACGGTGCGTCCACCGCTGGTGCGGCCGGTGACGATATGGCCACCACTGGCGCGGTCGGTGACGGTGCGGTCAGTGACGGTGTCTCGGTGCCGCCCATGGCGCGGGTGATCCGCCGGCTGACCGACTGGGTACCCGACGCGGAAGCCACGGCGGTGCGGATCCGGGTACGTGACGGGCGGCTGGCCGCCGCCATGCTGGACCGTGCGGGCGCACCGTTCGCCCGGGATCAGGTCGTCGTGCCCGCGGCGGCCGGGGCTCCGGCCGCCGGTGCCGGAGCTGCCGGCTCAGGGGCGGCCGGGGCCGGGGGAGCCGAGCCTGCGGCCGGGGCGGCCGGCCCCGGAGTTGCCAGGTCCGGAATGGCCGGCTCTGGGCAGATCGGGTCCGTGGCGGCCGAGGTCGGGCCGGTCGGGTCTGGAGCGGCCGGTTCGCTGGTGCTGGCCGGCACGGCCGGGATACCGGCCGGGATCGCGGGCGCGCAGGTCGTGGTGGCTGCACCCGAGGCGGACGCGGTGATCCGTCTGGAGCTGCTCACCGCGTCCGCGCGTTTCACCCCGCCTGGTCTGGCGGCGGTGCGGGTGCCCGGTGGCGGTGTCCTGCGGCTACCGGCGCTCACGGCCGGCGCCGTGGCGTTGCCGGAGCGGGTCGGTACGACGGCGGTGCGGGTGGCCGTGCTCTCGGGCGGGCCGGTGGTCGCCGGTCTCGGGCTGCCCGTGGGACCCACGGCGGCAACCTCAGCCAGTTCGCAGCAGGCCGGCTCACAGCAGACCGGGTCGCCGCCGGCCGGGGGGTCGGCGTCCGACGGAGCGGCAGGGGTGTCACCAACCGTGATGGCTGCGCCGCTGGCGCGGGAGTATCGCTGGGTCGGTGCGGCGGACGTGATCGAGCCTGACGCGGCAGCCGCCACGCTGCTGCCTGCCGTACCGGATCGGACACTTTCCGCCCTGGTGCTCACTGCGCCAGAGACCACAGTGACGGTATGGATCGATGGAAACCCGCTGCGCGTCCCGGCCGGCCGGACGGTATCCGTCGGATCGGCCGGTACCGTGCGGATGGTCACCCGCGGCGGGCCGCTGGTCGCGGCACAGACGATCGGTACCACCGACTGGGTCGCCACGCTGACCCTGTCGGCGGCGCCGCGGACGGTCTTCGTCCCCACCCTGTTCCAGGACCCCCGGGCCGCCTTCCGCCGATAGCCCGGCCTACCCGGCCCCGATCCCACATTGGCTCCATGGCCAGGCGGAACAGGGCTCCACGGCCAGGTGGAACAGCTCCGCGAGGACGCCCCTGGCGATCCCGGACGCCGCGCTGCCCCATGCCGGGATCATGCCGCTCCCCGAAACACGACCGGCGCCCTGGGGCGCTGGCCGGACAGCGGAGATCGCTGTGTGTCTGTCGTTGTGTACGCCTACAGGACCGAAAGCGTACCGGGCGGCAAACTCTTCTGGATCATGCTCCATGCGGGTGGCCGGGGATGGCTCGTCGGCGAAAAGATCTTCGGTCGGGGGCGGGATGTAGATCTTGAGAGCTTCACGTCCGTCGGGGGCCAGGCGGTCAGCCAGCCGCTCAGGGCGGTGGTGGCGTGCGCGAGCCAGGTGAGGCGATGAACACCCTGCCTCGTCCCCACAGATTCAGAGTCAGTGCCCTGTCCGCCGTCATGGCTTCGCCCACTGCCGACACCCCGCCCGCTGTCGACACCCCGCCCGCTGTCGGTGCCCTGTTCGGAGCCAGAGCCGAAGCCGGAGGCACGACGGCTGCCTGGCCTCGGCGAAGCCCCATCGAGGGGATGCCCGCGCCTTCCACCGTGACGGCGCCGTCGGTCACCAACAGGATGGCTGGACGCCGGATGGTGACCGCGCCACCGGGGGCGTTCGCGTCACGGACGTTTCCGCCGCGGGTGTTGCGGCCAGGGGCGCTGCCGCTGGGGACGCCTCCACCGGAGACGTTTCTCCCAGGGGCGCTCCCCCGGGAGACGCTTGCGCCGAGAGTGCCGCCACGAAAGACGTTTCCGCCGGAGGTGCTGTCGTGGGAGGCGCTCCCGGCGGGAGCCGTCCAGCCGCAGATCGCTTCGGTCAGCGCGAAATCGTCGACCGGCACGTCCCAGGCGCGCACGATGATCCCGGCCGTCCCGCCCACCGTCCGGGGGGTGAGCACGGGCGCCCGGGTCGGTGTCGGATCCAGGACGCGCAGCAGTTCGTCCACGTCGACGTGTTTCGACGTCAGCCCGCCGCGCAGCACGTTGTCGGACGTGGCCATGATCTCGATGCCGACGCCGTGGACGTAGGCGTGCAGCAGGCGAGCCGGCTGGAAGAGCGCTTCCCCCGGCTGGAGCAGCACGTCGTTGAGCAGAAGCGCGGCGGCGACACCGACGTCGCCGGGGTGTGCCGCGGCAAGCTGGACGACCAGGTCGGCGGCCGCGGCCACGTCGGTCGCTACGTCAGCCGTCACGGCTGTCGTCGCGCCGGTCGCCGCCGTGCCGGCTGCCGCCGTGCCGGTCGCCGCTGCGCCGGCCGCTGCCCGGGCGGCGATCACGGTGGCGGCCCCGACGGTCCCGGCGACGAGGCCGCGTCCCTGGTGGGCGGGCATCGTCAGCAGGGTGCGCAGGACCGTCGCGGCCCCGGCCGCGGGGTCCGCCCGCAGCGGCTCGAACGCGGCGGTCAGCGGGGGGTGGCCGAGGGCCCGCACCACGCGCAGGGTGTGCCGTGGGTCACGGATACCGGCCAGAGCGCGGAAGGGCGTGAGCGCGACGATCAGCTCCGGTTTGTGGTTGCGGTCCAGGTACCGGCGCCAGGGGGCCTGCGGCGGTACGCCGGCCCGCTCCTCGCTGTCGAAACCGGCCCGTGCCTGCGCCCGGTCCGGGTGTACCTGCAGGGACAGCGCCCGCTCGGCGGCGAGCACCTTCAGCAGGAACGGCAGCCGGCCCACGGCGTCCTCGGCCGGTTGCCGCCGGCCGCCGGCGCTGCTCTCGGTCTCGGACGGCGCACCCGGATGGGTGCCCAGCCACAGCTCCGCGGCCGGCCGGCCGGACGGGTCCTCACCGAGCAGGTCGTAGATGGCGGTGGGTGAGCCCCAGTCGTAGTCGCGTACCCGCCCGAACAAACGCAGAATCCCGGCGGACCGATCAGCCGTCACTATTGCTCGCCACCCCGTCACCATTACTCGACCTCCGTCGGACGGAAGGGGCCGCCGTCCGGAGCCGTCGTTGTCGCCGCCGCGCGGCACTGGCCGACCGAAAGCCTTTCCGCGCTCCTCTCCCGCAGGATGCTCCCGGCCGGGCCGGAAAAGATACCGGCGACCGGCCCCGTGTCGCGTGACCATCGGCACGGTTGGTGGGAAAAGATCCCCCACAGTGCCACGACCAGCTCTGACATGGCCTGACAGCGACGCGGCCCGGCATCGGGCGCCGTGACTGACGGCTCAGGACGTGCCTCGCCGGTCACATTCTCGCGGTACGTATTCCTTCGCTGTGCGTCCCGTGTTCCGGGCCGCCTGGATTTGTGCCGCCCGCAGCGCTGCCCATGTTGTCACTCACGTTATTGTTCATGTTATCGCCCACGTCACCGCTGGCCTGACCGCCAGCGTCGTCGCCGGTATTCACACGGTCGATCCATCTGATTGTCAGGTTACCTGACGCGACACCACCGCGGACATCCAGGGGCGGTCGCAAAGCCGGCATGTCGCGTCTGTCGCAGCGGGGGTGGCGGGTCCGGCTATTCGTCCTCGTGCCAGCCGTGGCCCTCGGGATCGATGATCTCGGGCTCCATGCCGAGCATGTCCGCGATCTTGTGGATGAGGACGTCCAGGATGAGCTCGGCGAGGTCGTCGGTGTCCATCGCGCGGGCTTCCAGCGGCCGGCGGTAGATGATGATCCGATCCGGTGTCGCGGACCGCCCCCGGCCGGCCGGGGGCTGGTGGTGGGCCAGCGGCACCGGGTCGTCCGGGCCGAACACGGCCGGTATGGGCGGGACGTCCTCGACCGCGAACTCGACCCCGGCGAGCTCGGCCGACCAGCGGTGCTCAAGGTGCTCGACAGCGTCCAGGACGAGGTCGTCGAACCGCTCGCCGCGGCTGCGGTAGGCGGGCACCTCCGGCGGGAGGAGCAGGCCGCGCAGGCCGCGTCCGCGCCGGTCACGCCGGCGTGCCGCGCGTATCGGCGGCTGGGTGGACGGGAAGGCCGGTGCGGGGGTTCCCCAGGAGGTGCCGGTAGAGGCGTTGTCCGCCATGTCGTGAGCGTACGGCTCGCCGGGCAGACCGTGCCGGCGCCCCCCGGGAGCCCCGGCGGGATTCGCTGTACCGTTCGCCACAGCCCGCCGGTATTCGCGTTCCGGCGCACCCCTCCGCCCCGCCTGTACAACTGCGCGCACGCGCAGCGTTATAAATCTGTTACGTTTCCTCCGTGGATGGATGCGACACGGCGGGCGGTTGTGGCCGTCGCCCGTTCCGGGGGCTACCGTCCGGAACGTGAAGCCTCGGCGCTGCTCCCGCTCGGCATGTTCAGCGGCTGCGGTCGCCACACTCACGTACGCCTACGCCGAGTCGACAGCCGTCCTCGGGCCGCTCTCCCCATATGTCGAGCCGCACTCCTACGACCTGTGTGAGACGCACGCCGACCGTCTCACCGTGCCACTGGGCTGGGCGGTCGTGCGTATCGAGGGCGAGTCCAGGCACAGCCCGGCCTCTGACGATCTTGAGGCGCTCGCGGACGCGGTTCGTGAGGTGGCCCGACCCACGGGTCGTGACGACCCTCCCGGCCCGCCCACCCCGGGGCGGCGCGGTCATCTACGGGTCCTTCCCCGGCCGTCCTGAACCGCCCCGGGGTGGGCGGGCCGGAAGGGTCGTCCGTCCTGAACCGGCCAGCCTGGCATCCGGCCGGGGCCGGCCGGATGGCGCGTGTCCGGCCCGGTGCGCCCACGGCGGGCCAGGTGTCGGGTACCCGAACGGCTCGGCCCAGGCCGGCAACGTGTCGGTAAGGTCGTCGGCGTCGCCGCCGGCAGCTCCTGGACGGCTGCCGGCGGCGGCTGATGGCTGCCGTCAGCGCCGTCGCGGCCGGGCTCTTCGGACGGCCACCGGCGGCAGGGCCCCTGCGGACGGCTGCCGGCGTCGCGGCCGGCAGGGGCTGGTGATCAGGAAGCCAGGGACCGGGAAGCCCAGGGATCGGGAAGGCGGACGAGTGCACGATCTGTCGCGGATCTTCAAGGCATACGACGTCCGGGGCGTCGTGCCGTCCGAGCTCGACACCGACGTCGCGCACGCCGTCGGCGCCGCGTTCGTGCGCGTGCTGGACGCCCCCCGGATCGTCGTCGCGCACGATATGCGTGACTCGTCGGTCCCGCTGTCAGAGGCGTTCGCCGCGGGCGCGGCCGGCCAGGGCACAGACGTGATCATGGCCGGCCTCGGCTCCACCGACCTGCTCTACTTCGCCGCCGGCTCGCTGGGCCTGCCAGGCGCGATGTTCACCGCGTCCCACAACCCGGCCAGGTACAACGGGATCAAGCTGTGCCGGGCGGGCGCGGCGCCGATCGGTCAGGGCACCGGGCTCGGTGAGATCCGGGCGCTGGCCGAGGCCGGCGTCGCGCCCGCCACCGGGCCGCGCGGCACCATCACCCACCAGGACCTGCTCGCGCCCTACGTCCGGCATCTGCACACGCTGGTCGACCTGTCGGCGATCCGACCGCTGACGGTCGCGGTGGACGCGGGCAACGGCATGGGCGGACGCACGGTCCCCGCGGTGTTCGAGGGGCTGCCGCTGTCGGTCCACCCGCTCTACTTCGAGCTGGACGGCTCGTTCCCGAACCACGAGGCGAACCCGATTGAACCGGAGAACCTCCGGGACCTGCAGGCGGCGGTGCGGGCCACCGGCGCCGACATCGGGCTCGCCTTCGACGGCGACGCCGACCGCTGCTTCGTGGTGGACGAACGCGGGGAGATCGTCTCGCCGTCCACCATCACCGCCCTCGTCGCCGAGCGGGAGCTCGCCCGCGAGCCCGGCGCCACCGTCATCCACAACGTGATCGTCAGCCGGGGCGTCCCGGAGCTGGTGCGCGAACTCGGCGGAGTGCCGGTACGCACCCGGGTCGGCCATTCGTTCATCAAGGCCGAGATGGCCCGGACGGGGGCGGTCTTCGGCGGTGAGCACTCCGGCCACTTCTACTTCCGTGACTTCTGGCGGGCCGATTCCGGGATGCTCGCGGCCCTGCACGTGCTGGCCGTGCTGGGCGAGCAGGACCGGCCGCTGTCACAGGTGCTCGCCGGCCACGCCCGGTACGTGGCCTCCGGCGAGGTCAACTCCACGGTCGCCGACGCCGCCGCGGTCATGACCGAGATCGAGAAGGCGTATGCCGGGGACGCGGCCGACATCGACCACCTCGACGGGCTCACCGTCACGCTCGGTGGCGAGGTCTGGTTCAACCTACGGCCGTCGAACACCGAACCACTGCTGCGGCTCAATGTGGAGGCCCCCGACCATGCCACGATGGCCCGAGTGCGCGATGAGGTCCTCACCCGCATCCGCCGTGAGAAGCCACGTGAGAAGCCGCTGTGAGAAGTGTGAAAAGAAGGAGGTCGGCCGTTGAGTCTCGACCCGCTCCTGCTGGAGATCCTCGCCTGTCCGTGCCCGGCGCACGCCCCGTTGCGCCAGGACACCCTCGGTGGTGAGCCGGTGCTGGTCTGCACGTCGTGCGACCTGGCGTTCCCGGTACGGGACGAGATCCCGGTGATGTTGCTCGACGAGGCCGTCCCGTTCGGCGGGGAGGCCCGGCCATCGGTGTCCACATCGTCGTGAGCCCTGGCCCGGTTCTGCCCTGCCCGGCCCTGCCTGATCCCGCCGGGCTCCCGGCCGGGCTCCGCCTGATCCAGGCCGGGCCCGCGGCGTCCGCGGTCCTGACAGGGTCCTGACACGGCCATGGCGTGCGCTTGGCCAGATCCGGGTGTGGGCCCCGATGTGTCCGGACGGGCCCGGGCGTGCGATGGTGCAGGACATGTGGGACGCGGGCGTGGACGAGAGCATCCTTGACGACGTCGTCCGGCTGGACGCCGCCGACCCGTCCGGCATGCTGCCGCAGGTGGCCTCGTCGGCCCGCCAGGTCCGGGAGTCCGCCGCGCTGGCGCGGGAGGTCGGCGTCGACTCGCTCGCCGCCGACGGCCGTCCACGGGCGGTGCTCGTCGCCGGGACGGGCACCTCGGCGGCTGTCGGTGACGCGCTCGCCGCGGTGGCCGGGTCACGCTGCCCGGTCCCGGTGCTCGGCCACAACGGTTTCGGCCTGCCCGGATGGGTGGGGGTGACCGATGTCGTGATCGCGATATCCGGTTCGGGACGCGACGAGGCGGCCCTGTCCGCGCTGGAGGAGGCCGACCGTCGCGGCTGCCGGACGGTCGCGGTGGGCCTGCCCGACTCGCCGCTGGCGCATCGCGCCGGACGCGCGCGGGCACTGTTCCTGCCCGCCCCCGTGGCGGACGGCCGGCCCACCCGGGCGGGTTTCTGGGCGTTGCTGCTGCCGGCTGTCGCGGTCGTGCGGGCCCTCGGCCTTCTCCCGTCCGCCGCCGAGGGCCCGGAGGCGGTCGAGGCCGCGGCGGTGCGCCTGGAGGACCTGGCGGTACGCTGCCGGCCCGCCAGCGAGACGTTCATCAGCCCGGCGAAGGTGCTGGCGCTTGAGCTCGCCGGGTCGTTACCCCTGCTGTGGGGGACCACCGCGCTGACCGCCGCGGCCGCCAGCCGGGCCGCCGGCCAGCTCGCCGCGAACGCCGGCTACCCAGCGCTGCTGGGCACCCTGCCCGACTCGGCAAGCCTGCAGGCGGGCGTCCTGGACGGGCCGTTCGGGGTCCGTGGGGCCGACGGCGGCCCGGCGGAGGACTTCTTCCGCGACCGGGTCGACGACGGAGCCGAGCCGGTGCGGCTACGGCTGGTCCTGCTGCGCGACCAGGCGGCCGAGCATCCGACGGTGACCCGGCAGGCCGAGGCCGCCGTCACGGCCGCGGCCGAGCGGGCGGTGGCGGTCACCGAGCTGTCCGCGCAGGGGGCCAGCCGTCTGGAGCGGCTGGCGTCCCTGGTGGGCCTGTTCGACTACACCAGCGTCTATCTCGCGCTCGCGCTCGGTGTGGACCCCACGCCGGTGGCCGCCGCGCGCGACCTGAGCGCCCCGCCCACCCCGGCCGTGCGCGAGACATAACCGTCCCGGGCGCGACACAGCCCTGGGACGCGGCCGTTCCGGACGCGACCGGCTCCGAGGCTGTGGCCAGCCTGGAGCGCCGGTCATGTGACCATACGTGTCCTCGCGAACAGCAGCACACGTCGATGGACGCCGGCCGCCTCAGGCCGTTCGGCCACCGGTGAAGGCGGAGCGGAGCCGGAGCCGGCCGGGGGAGTCCCGGCCGGCTCCGGCCCGTTACCGTTACCGGCCCGGGCCCGGGAATCTGCCGGGCGGCAGGATGGGTTCGATGATGTCCGGTGCCGCCGTGGTGGGGGCCGGTGTTGGTTGCGGCGGAGGAGTCGACAGCAGCCCGCCCTTGGTGCCCTTGGCCACAGTGGGATTGGCCTTCGACATGGGCATGGCGGGGACGCCGCTGAGGGCCGCCCGCAGCGACCGGCCCCAGATGATCGCCGGTAGGTCTCCGCCGAACACGCGGGACCATGTCCGGCCGTCCGCGACGACCCCCCTCAGCGGGTTGCCCTGCGCTCCCTTGGGGTTGCCGACCGCGACCGAGGCGGCCATCTGGGGGGTGTAGCCCACGAACCACGCGGCGGAGTAGTTATCCGTGGTACCGGTCTTGCCCGCGGCCGGGCGTCCGATCGCCGCCGCGTTCGGGTACCCGGTGCCCTGCGTGACCACGCCCGCCAGGATGCTTGTCACGGTGTCGGCCACCCCGGCTGTCACCGCCCGCTCGCAGGCGGGGTCGGGGGCGATGTCGACGTTCTGGTTGTTGGAGTCCCTCGCCGACAGGACGTACCGCGGATCGCAGCGCATGCCGTGCGCGGCCAGCGTGGCGTAGGCGTTGGCCATGTCCAGCGGGGTGACCCGCCTGGAGCCGATGGTCAGGTCGCCCTGGGTCGGATGGACGTCCTCCAGGTAGGACGCGGGGATGCCCAACCGGGTCGCCATGTCGACGACGGCCGGCACGCCGATCTTCTCCTCGAGCTGGATGTAGTAGGTGTTCACCGAGTCCCAGGTCGCCTTGGACATGTCGTAGATCCCGCTCTCCGCCGGGTCGGCGTTCGAGTAGCCGGTGGCGCAGGGGCTGCCGTCCCGCCGGTCCAGCGGGAACTTCTTCGTGCTGTAGCACGACGGCGAGTAGAACTGGGTGTTCAGCCCGTAGCCGGCCTCGAGTGCCGCGGCAAGGGTGAACGTCTTGAACGTCGACCCGGGCTGGAACACCGCCTTGGTCGCCAGCGGCTCCTTGGTCTGGTTGGCGGCGGAGTCGGAGCCGAACACCCGGTTCACCGCCATCGCCAGGATGTTGCCGGTACCCGGCTCGATCACCACCTCGGTGGCCGACACCGGGTTGTCGGGCGCTATCACGGCGTTGACCGTGTTCTGCGCCGCGGCCTGGACCTTGGGCTGCAGTGTCGTCTCGATGACCAGTCCGCCTTCGTAGACCCGCCGGGCGCGCTCGGCCTCGGTCGTGCCCAGCGCCGGGTCGGCCAGCAGCCGGGAGCGGACGAAGTCGCAGAAGAAGGACGCGCTCGACGTCTCGCACGAGTCCCGCGCCGCCGCGGCCGCGGCGTGGACCACCGTGACCGGGGTGGCCTTCGCCGCGTCCGCCTCGGCCGGGGTGATGTAGCCCAGGGCGGCCATCCGGTCCAGCACGATGTCCCGGCGCAGCTGGGCGGCATCGGGGTGGTTCACCGGGTCGTACAGGGACGGGCTCTGCACCAGCCCGGCGAGCAGCGCGGCCTGGGGAAGCGTCAGTTTGGCGACGTCGACCTGGAAGTAGTTCTGGGCGGCGGTACCCACGCCGTAGTTGCCGTTGCCGAAGTAGGCGATGTTCAGGTAACGCTCGAGGATCTCGTCCTTGGAGATCTTGTTCTCCAGGGCGACGGCGTACCGGGCCTCCTGGATCTTGCGCTCGAGCGACGTGCCGGCGGCCTCCTCGCGCTGCTGCTTGGTGTGCGCGTTCTGCAGCAGCACGTTCTTGACGTACTGCTGGGTCAGCGTCGAGGCGCCCTGCTGGACGTCCCCGGCCTCGCTGTTGCGCAGCGCGGCCCGCAGGACGCCCTTCACGTCCACCCCGCCGTGGCTGTAGAAGCGTGAGTCCTCGATGGCGACGATGGCCTGCCGCATGACAACTGGGATGTCCCTGCCGTCGACGACGGTGCGGTTCTTCTCCCCGCGCAGCGTCGCGATGAGGCTGCCGTCGGCGGCGAGGATCTGGGAGCTCTGCGGCAGCGGCGGGGTGAGCAGTTCGTCCGGCAGGCTCAGGTAGTGGTCCGCCGAGGATTTCGCGAACAGGCCGATCGCGCCGACCAGGGGAAGGAGCAACAGGGCGAGACCGACACCGGCGGCGCAGGCGATTATCCCGAGCCGGGTGAGCAGGCCGTCCCGCTCCGGGGGGCTGCCCGATCCCGCGCCGGGCGGGCCGCCCCGGTGCCCGTCGGAAGCGGCCGAGGCATCGTCGTCGGATCGGGCGTCCCAGCCGGTCGTGCCGGCGCCCGGAGCGCCGGCCGCGGCGAGGCCCCGGGGCCGGACGCCGTCAGGGCCCGACCGGGTGCCGGACGGGCCGGCTGTGTCGGAAGGCTGGCGGGCCGGCCCGCCAGCGGGCGTCCGTGGCGCCGAGGTGAGATGGGCGTCTGCCGTGCGACGGCGCGGTCGTGCACGGAACGTGGGCTCTCTCTGCACGACCGTTGAGGTCACCTCCTGTGATAGGCCGGACGGCGGTCCGTAAGGGCCCGAACCCGTCGGGTCCGCGGGGCCGGCACCAGAACATGATCATGCTGCCGCTGGCCCGCGGGGTCGGTGGACACCTGCGGCCTGTCCTCACGATGTCACACACACGAGATCAGGGAGGTGTGTGGCGCTGGGGGCGGTGACGCCCCACTGGATTGTCGCCGACCCGTATGTGTGATCGGAATTTGCCGCGCCCGACCGCTGTCGGATGTGGCGACGTTGTGCCTGACCGACGTGTCTGGCCGACATGCCTGGCCGACATGCCTGGCCGACATGCCTGGCCGACATGCCTGGCCGACGTTGTGTCTGATCGGCCCGCCCGGCCGGCTCGCGCATCGGTCGCCCCGTACGCTGACTCGCCCACACGGTGACCCGTTGGTGATCTGTCGACAATCCGTCGGTGACGTTCCAGTGGTCTGTCAGTGGCCTGGCTGTGATTCCTTCGGGATCAAAGGTTCTGGGTGTCCGGACCGTGTTTATCATGTTGCGTAAAGTGGTTTCGTGGGAACTGTTCTTGTGGGAACTCTGGTGGGGACGGAGCCACTCCGCGACGCTGCGGAGGCGGACGACGCGATGGACGGTAAGGGCGAGGAGTGGGACGCGGCGTACCCGGATGACCGCGACGATCGTCGCGGCGGGCGCTCGGATGGCCGCGACGACGGCCACGGCGGGTACTCGGCGGGCGGCCGGGGCGGCGAGGGCCGGCAGCTCTGTCCGACCTGCCGTGGTATCGGTGAGACGCCGAAGTTCCTTGCTGGCCTGGACGCTGACGGCGGCTTCAGCACGAACCGCATGGTCCACTGCGGGACCTGCGACGGGACGGGCGGCGTCGCAGGACGTACCCGGTGAGCCCCACGGCCTCCGGCGACCGTCCCGAGCCGGTCACCCGTGAGATCAACATGCTCTGTCCCACCTGTGAGGGCATGGGACGGGTGGGCGTGGTCCAGACCGCGAGCCTGGGCGGGGAGCCGTGCCAGATCAGGTCGACCCGCCCCTGCGCGGACTGCCAGACCGCCGGGCACCGCCCGCTCGCGCCACCCCTGTGACTATTTTCTCCTGTTTCCCGTTATCTTCCTGTTCTGACAGTTCTGACTTCTGACAGTTACGACTGTCTGCCTTTTGTGACTATTTGTCGCCTTCCGCGGCCGAGGCGGCCGATCCTCCCGCCGGTGGCCGGGCGCGGTATGCGGGACGGGTGCCGCGGATGTTCGGGGAGCCGGGGCGCCGGCCGGTGGGTGAGCCGGTCCCGGACGTCGCCGGCCACTTCCGGATTCGCCGGACGCGCATGGCGAAGGACGGATCGCGCAGGCGGATGTCGTAACGTCGTTGCAGAGCGCTCCTACCACCGGTCGCTCTGGCGATCCGAGCACCAGGGCCGCCGACGGGGCGAGGAACTATGATCGTGTCGCCGCAGGCCCGCCGGTTCGTCCGCGTAGGCGGTCTCCCCTTGCCCGGGGTCCGCAAGCCCCTCGACAGGAGAAGATTCCGATGGCAGAGCTGCCCAAGAACGACATCGCCGACCTTGCGCTCGCCCAGCAGGGCAAGGCGCGTATCGAATGGGCGGACCGGTCCATGTCGGTGCTCCGTCAGATCCGCGACCGCTTCGCCGTCGAGCGCCCGTTCGAGGGGGTGAAGATCGCCGCCTGCATGCACGTGACGACCGAGACCGCCAACCTCATGCGGGCACTCGCCGCCGGTGGGGCACAGCTCGCGCTGGCCGCGTCCAACCCGCTGTCCACCCAGGACGACACGGCGGCCGCGCTGGTCGCCGAGTACGGCATCTCCACCTTCGCCCGCAACGGTGTGGACCGCGACGGCTACTACGCGCACATCAACGCGGCGCTGGACGGCGCCCCCCACTACGTCTTCGACGACGGCTGTGACCTGGTCAACACGCTGCACACGACCCGCACCGAGGTGCTCCCGAGCGTCCGCGGCGGATGCGAGGAGACGACCACCGGCGTCATCCGGCTGCGCCAGATGAGCAAGGACGGCGCGCTGCGCTTCCCGATGGTGGCGGTCAACGACACCGACACCAAGCACATGTTCGACAACCGCTACGGCACCGGCCAGTCGACCCTGGACGCGATCTTCCGCGCCACCAACACCCTGCTCGCCGGTAAGACCGTCGTCGTCGCCGGCTACGGGTACTGCGGTCGGGGCGTGTCGTCCCGGGCCAAGGGGCTGGGCGCCAACGTGGTCGTCACCGAGATCGACCCGACCAAGGCGCTGGACGCGGCCATGGACGGCTTCCGTGTCCTGCCGATGATCGAGGCCGCCGCCATCGGCGACGTGTTCATCACGGTCACCGGCAACCGGGACGTGCTGCGCCGCGAGCACTTCGAAGCCATGAAGGACGGCGCGATCTTCGCGAACTCGGGGCACTTCGACATCGAGATCGACATCAAGGCGCTGACCGAGCTGGCCGTCGCCGGCCCGCGCCGGGTGCGCCACCAGACCGACGAGTACATGACGGCCGACGGCCGGCGCCTGCTGCTGCTCGCCGAGGGCAGGCTGGTCAACCTGGGGGCCGCGGAGGGGCACCCGGCGGCGGTCATGGACATGTCCTTCGCCGACCAGGCGCTGACCGCGGAGTGGCTGACGAAGAACTGGCAGTCGCTGGCCCCGGGCGTCCACGACGTCCCGATCGAGATCGACAAGGAGGTCGCGCGGTTGAAGCTGGAGACCATGGGGCTTGCGATCGACGTCCTCACGCCGGCCCAGGAGGAGTACCTGAACTCCTGGGAGCACGGCTCCTGACCACCGGCTCCTGACCCAGGAGCCACCCTGTTTCCCCGTGGCGGCCCTGCCCCTGGCAGGCCGCCACGGGCAGCGCGAGCGCTGACCACAGACACCACCAGACATCCCCCGCACACTCCCGCCGCCACAACCCTTCATGATCAAATATTGACAGATCATGAGAGTGAGGGAACAAGTGGTTGCTGTGGCAGCCACTTGCGTACTCGTTCCTGTGAGCAGCGATGCCCGCGGGCAGGGGCGCGCGTTTTCGTTGGCGGCCCGCGGGGCAGGAGCGGGTGCCTCGTCGGTGGGAGTTCTGTTCCCTGGCCGCACCGGTCACGGGCGCCACGGACCCGGCCGTCGCGACCGGAACGGCCGGGTCAGCTCGGGGGTACGAAAGGGCTCGGCGTCGGGGCCTCAGCCACGTCGTCCGGATCGCTCGGCCGGGCTACCCAGGACTCCCTTCCCCTCGGCTGGGCCGCTCCCGGTTGGCCCGCCCTCGGCTGGGCCGCTCCTGGTTGGGCCGTCCACGGCTGACCGTCCGGGCCTGGCTGGATCCCCCACCCCTGGTGGGCTGGCCATGGCTGTCCGGACGTCCACGGCTGGCCGGCTCCCCACGGCGGGGCCGGCTGTGCCGGTGATGTGCCGGCCCCGGCGAGCGGCCACTGCGCGCCGGCGGTGCGCTCGGCCTGCCAGCGTGCGCGGGCGGTGCGTTCGGCGAGGACGGCCGACAGATACGCCCAGGGATGGGTACCCGGCGGCGGTGGCGGGGTGACGACGGCGTACACCGACGCGGCGAGATGGCTGCCGATGCGTTCACATGCCTGCGGCGACAGTTCCCGGGCCCGGCCGAGGAACTGGCGCACCGCCAGCGCCAGGGTGTCCTCGAACGAGGACAGGTCCAGGGCGGCGGCCCAGCCGGCGAGCTGCGGCGGCATCATCACGGGCACTGCCGCGCCGGGCGGGATGCGTTCCTGGAGGACGACCGTTCCGGCGAGCAGGTCCCCGAGCCGCTTGGACCGCCCGGAGACCAGCATGCTGATCATTCCCGGGATCGCCAGCAGCGCGCCGGGCCGCTCCACCACGGCGCCGAGCAGGGCACGGACGAACGCGTGACGGAACCGGATCGGCCCGCCGTCGTCCCGTACGACCCGCAGCCCCATGGCCGCCTTGCCGATACTGCGTCCCCGCCACAGGGTCTCCGTCGTCGTCGGGTAGCCGACCACGACCAGCACCACGACGGCCAGATAGAGCGCGGACGCCAGCGCTTCGTCACCCGGAGCGACGGTGGTGAAGGCGGCCCAGGCGATGACTACCAGTACGACAGCCTGTAGGACGAGGTCGATGAGCCCGGCGATGATCCGCGAGCCGAGCCGGGCGACCCGCAGGTCGATCGTGACCGCCTCACCGGTGACGAGCCGGTTCACGCGGCGGCCTCATCCCCGGTGGTCCCGGCCGCCGCGTTCCCGACGGCTCTTCTGTTCCTGGTGGTTCTGTTCCCGGCGGCTTCAGTCCCGATGGCCCCGATCCTGGTCACGCTCGTCCTGTTCTGTCGGCGCTGTCCGTTGTTCCTGCTCCGTTGTCCTTGCCTTGTCGTCCCCGCTCTGTATGTGTACGCCTCGCCTGTGTACGCCCTGCCGCGCATGCCCGGTTGCCGGCCTGTGGATGTCCGACAGTGGTCCGCGACGGTGGTGTGCCAGCAGTCGGCACCTGCGTCCGAGGGCCGGGCGCTCCGGCCTTTCCCGTTCGCTGGGAGCCCGTCCGCTGGGAGGTTGTGCGATCGCTGTTTCTTCTCGCGCGGAGGGGCCGCGGGCCCCGCAGACGCCTCCGAGAGATCATGGCAGCGCGGGCCGACGCCCCACAACCGTGCCCACAACCGGGTGAAACATCGGACCCCATTATGATCCTATTATCATCCATTCGCTTGTTTCCGCCCGTCCGATGTGTGCCGGGTAGCGATCTTTGCCGGGTGTTGGACGCGGTGGGAGGCGGTACGAATGGATCTGGATGCGTACGTTGGCCGCCATCGTGGCGAATGGGCCCGGCTGGAGGAACTGGTCCGGCGCGCGGCGCGGCCCCGGCGGATGTCCGAGGCGGAGCTCGACGAACTCGTGGAGCTCTACCAGAAGGTCGCGACCCATCTGTCGGTGATCCGCAGCCGTGGTCCGGACCCGGTGCTGGTCGACCGCCTCGCCGGCACGGTCACCCGGGCACGTTCCGTCGTGGTCGGGACGCGGGAGCCGGGCTGGCGTGTCGTCGGCAGGTACATCGCCGTCACGTTCCCGGCTGCGGTGTACGCGCGGCGCGGGTGGGTCCTGGCCACCTGCGCGGCATCGCTGGCCGTGGCCGTGGCCTTTGGCCTGTGGGTGGTGCACAGCCCGACCGCGCACAGCGGCCTGCTCCCGCCGAGCGAGGTGCGGCAGTTGTGCCACAGCGACTTCGCCCGCTACTACTCGGAGAATCCTGCGTCCTCGTTTGCCGCGCGCGTCTGGACGAACAACGCCTGGGTGGCCGCGTCGGCTGTCGCCTTCGGCGCGCTGCTGGGCCTGCCGACCCTCGCGGTGCTGCTGCTCAACTCGGTCAACCTGGGGATCGTCGGCGGCTACATGACGAGCTGCGGTGAGTCGTCGCAGTTCTTCACCCTGATCCTGCCGCACGGGATGCTGGAACTGGCCGTCGTCTTCACGGCCGGCGCGGTTGGCCTGCGACTGGGCTGGTTGATCATCGACCCGGGGCCGCGCCGACGGGTGGAGGCGCTGGCGGCCGAGGGCCGGGCCGCGGTCGCGATCTCGCTCGGGCTGGCGGCCGCGCTGGCGGTCAGTGGCCTGATCGAGGCGTTCGTGACGCCGTCGTCCCTGCCGGCCGGGGTTCGTATCGGTATCGGCGCGTTCGCCCTGGCGATGTTCGTCGGGTACGTCCAGATCTACGGCGGTCGGGCCGTGGCCGCCGGTGAGTCCGGCGACCTGGACAGAGAACTCTCCGCAGACCTCGCGCCGGTCTCCTGACGCGCCGGTCCCGGAAGATCGGCGGATGTCTGTCGTTGGGTGCGCTCGTCCGGCCGAAAAGCGTAGCCAACGACAAACTCGTGCGGATCATGTCCGGTGCGGGGTGGTGTCCGGGCCGGGCTCACAGGCCTCCGGTGGACTTCAGAGCCAGGTAGACGTCGGTGACGGCCGCCGCGTAGGTCGCCGGCGGGGCGTCCACGACGTGCGCGCCGCGGCCACGCAGCAGCCCGGCGAGCTGGTTGCGGCGCAGCAGCGTCTGCCCGGCCGCGGCCGCCGAGTAGACCGCGCGCACGTCGCCCCGGCCGGCCGCAAGCTCGGTCAGCCGCGGGTCGCTCACCGCCGCGACTACGACGGTGTGCCGGGCGGTCAGCGCCGGCAGCGCCGGCAGCGCCGGCAGCAGGCCTTCCTCGACGACCGCGGGAGCAAGCTCGGTGAACAGCACGACCAGGCAGCGCCGTCCGGCGGCGCGCAGCACCGCCGAGGCGATCGCCTGGTGGTCGGCCTCGGCCAGCACGGGTTCCACCAACGCCATGGCCGCGCTCATGCGGACCATCGGATTCCCGCCACCGGCCACCGGCAGGGTGACCCGGGCCGTGGAGTCGTGCGCGAGCAGGCCGACGCGGTCGCCGGCGCGGGCTGCCACGGTCGCCAGCAGCAGGGCGGCGTCCATCGCGTGGTCAAGACGGGGGGCGTCGCCGATGCGACCGGCGCTGGTCCGTCCGGTGTCCAGGACGCAGATGACCCGGCGGTCCCGCTCCGGCCGCAGCGATCTGACTGCCAGCGTGCCGTGCCGCGCGCTGGCCCGCCAGTCGATCATACGAACGTCGTCGCCCGGGACGTAGTCGCGCAGGCTGTCGAACTCCGAGCCCTGTCCGCTGATACGGAGCGTGACGTTACCCTCGATTTCCTGTAGTCGCGCGAACACGACCGGCAGCTGCCGCCGGGAGGGGAACGCGGGCAGCACCCGCACCTGGAACGGCGCGTGGTGGCGGCCCTGCCGGCCGGCGATGCCGAGCGGCCCCAGCGAACGGACCGTGATGCGGTACGGGTGGCGGTCCCCCCGGCGGGTGGGGTGCAGGACAACCTCACCGAACCGTCGCTGCCCGGCCGGGACCGTCAGCCGCAGCACCCGGGGCGTGACACCGGACGACGGCGGCCACGCGTCACGTACCAGGGCCCGGACCTTGCGCCGCCCGGTGTTGGTGACGGCGAGGACCAGCGGCACCGGTTCACCCAGCCGCGCCTGCGTCGGGCCGGACCGGGTGAACTCAAGCGTGCGCACACCGCCGGCGAGCACGACGTCCACGACCACCGCGAGCACGAGCGCTGCGTCGACCAGCAGCAGGGTCGCCCCCGGGGCCGGGGATAGCAGGACGGCGACCACGCCGGCGAAGGCGAGGCCGGCGGCCCGCCCGGTGATGGTCACCGCGGGTCACCGCGGGACGGGCACGGTGGCCAGTACCTGGTTGAGGACGGTGTCCGTGGTGACGCCGTCGAGCACGACCTCGGGCCGCAACGAGATCCGGTGCCGCAGCGTGGGCCGGGCCAGCGCCTTGACGTCGTCCGGGGTGGCGTATCCCCGCCCGGACAGCCACGCCCACGCCCGGGTGGCGGCCAGCAGCGCGGTCGCGCCCCTGGGCGAGACGCCCAGTTGCACGGAGGGCGCCGCCCGGGTGGCCCGGGCGAGATCGACGATGTAGCCGAGCACCTCCGGGTGGACCTGCACGCCACGGACGGCGTCGCGGGCGGCGGCGAGATGCGACGGCCCGGCAACCGGCCGGAGCCCGGCCGCGTCCAGGTCGGACGGGTCGAAACCGGACGCGTGGCGGGTGAGGATCCCGATCTCGTCCTCGCGCGGCGGCAGCGGCACGGTGAGCTTGAGCAGGAAGCGGTCGAGCTGCGCCTCGGGGAGCGGATAGGTGCCCTCGTGCTCGATCGGATTCTGGGTGGCGACGACCGTGAACGGCACCGGCAGCCGGCGTGCCGTCCCCTCGACGCTGACCTGGCGTTCCTCCATCGCCTCCAGCAGTGCGGCCTGGGTCTTCGGGGGCGTCCTGTTGATCTCGTCCGCGAGCAGCAGGTTCGTGAACACCGGCCCCTCCCGGAAGGTGAACAGCGAGGTGCGGGTGTCGTAGACGAGCGACCCGGTGACGTCCCCGGGCATCAGATCGGGGGTGAACTGCAGCCGTCTGGTGTCCAGGGACAGCGCCGCGGCCAGGGCCCGTACCAGCAGGGTCTTGGCAACCCCCGGGACGCCTTCGAGCAGCACGTGGCCACGGCAGAGCAGGGCCACGACAAGACCGCTGACGGCGGCGTCCTGGCCGACCACGGCCCTGGCCACCTCCGTACGCAGCACGATCAGCGCCTGGCGAGCCGTCTCCGGGTCACCCGCGGCGGCCTGGGCCTGCGCCTGCGTCCTGGGCGGCTCGGCTTTGGACAGCTCGACCTGGGACGACAGCCCGGCCTCGGATACCTCGAAGCCCCTGCCCTCGGGCCCGGTCGGGGAAGCGGCGGCCGTCCGCTGGGTGTCGTCGGATGTCTCCGGGACACTCATCCTGCCGCCACCTGCCGATCTGATCCCGCCGCCACCTGCCGGTCCAGCGCGTCGAGCTGATCCACCAGCGCCACCAGCGCCTCGTCCGTCACCCCTGCCGTCGGGGCCGTCCTGACCGCTGCCAGGGCGTCCTGACTCATCCCGGAACCGTACAGGAGCAAAGTGATCTCCATTGGGGAGCGTCCGGTACGGGCGGCGACGGAGGCGACGAGCGCGGTCGGGTCCGCCTCGGGCTGCCCCGTGTCACCGGGGTGGGCGGGGCGGGCCCGCGTCGGCAGCCCGAGCCGTTCGGTCAGCCGCCCGCGTGCCGTCGCCCGCAGCACCGCCGCGGCCAGGTCCCGGGCTTGCGCGGCGGCGTAGAGGCGGCCTCGCCCCTCAACGGTCTCGGCGGCGCGCACCACGACCGGGAGCGGTTCGGGCACCGGCGGGCCGAGCCGGCGACCCCGCCACAGGGCGAGGACGACCATGGCCAGGCCGAGCTGGAGGCAGGCCAGCGGCACCCGGTCGGGCAGCAGGTCGAGCAGGCTCCTGCGGGCCACCGCGTCCGGCGCGCCGAGCTGTGGGGTCACCCAGGACAGCGTCCGGTGCCGGTTGAGCAGCCCGATCGCGAGTGCCGCGTTGCCCTGCTCGTCCAGCCGGTCGTTGGTCATGAAACCGGCGTTGCCGACCAGGACGAACCGCCCGGGTCCAGATGGTGCCGGCGGTCGGCCCGGTGTCCGGGGCGCCGGCACGACGACCAGGGCCGAGGCCGACCCCACCGGATAGCACGTGGTGACCTCGGCCGCGTCCGGCCCGGCGGCCCGGAAACCGGACCTGCCACCGAGCGTGACGGCCCCCGCGGCGGTGGCCTCGGGCAGCTGGCATCGTGGCGCGGGCGTCCCGGACGGGACACGGCTGGCGACGGTGACCGGCAGGCCCAGGGCGTCGACGACGGCCGCGTCCGGCTCGAGGAGCACCACGTCGGCGCCTTGGCCGGCCAGGTGGGCGAGTCCGTCGAGCGCCTGCCCGGGTGCCCGCTGCGGGTGGGTCAGCACGATCGTGACATCGGCGGGATCCGACTCGTTCACCGCCTCGGCCAGGTCGTTCGTCGAGGTGACCGCAACGCCGTGCGCCTGCATGAGCTGTGCCAGGGCCATGGTCCCGTCCGGGTCGGCCGACCCAGGATCGAGTGGGCGTCCGTTCGAGCTGTCGGACATGACCGCGAGTGTTGTACAGATGGCGACAAGTAATATCAGGACGGCTGTGACGCGGATGTTGCGGCGGGCTCGCGGATCGAGCCTCCGGTGCCCGGTGCCCGGTGCCCGGTGCCTGCGGGGCAGCGGCCTGCGAGACCGTGACCTGTGAGGACGCGATCTGTGAGGACGCGATCTGCGGAGACACAGTGTGCAAGGGTCCGTCCGGCGGGACAGCGCCCCGCGCTGGCACAGCCCGTGACGGAGCGCCGGAAGGCGAAGTGCCGGAAGCATGGTTGCGCTGCCGCCGGCCGGCCAGGGGGCTCAAGCCGGCACCGTGAAGGTGGGAGCCGGCCTGGCGTCCGCTCCCGGCCGTGGCCGCAGCCCGGTGAGCGCTTCGTCCGCCCGGACGACGGTGCGGTAGGACGCCTCGGATGCGGTCCGCCCGCCGTACCAGATCTCACTGAACACGGTCACGGCCCCGGCCAGGACGGGGGCGGTGGCGGGCGCAACCCGGCCGACTTCGGCGACCAGTTCGCCGGCGGTCCGTCCCGGCCGGGGCTCGAGTACCCCTGACTCCTCCAGCATCCGTACGACGGCACGCAGCCGGGAACGCACCGCGTCGGCGAACGCGCCGGCGCGGGCCGCGGCGTCGGCCTCGGCCCGCAGCGCCGCCGCCGACAGCGGGCTGGCCAGATCGAGGTCGGCTGAGGCCGTCCGGGCCTGCCGCCGCAGTGGGCCGAGGCGCAGCCGCAACGCCACGGCGGCCGCGGCGACCACGATGACGACGGCCGCGATGCCGAGGCCGCCACCGGACGGCTCGGTGACGCCGGCCCACAGATCGGCGAGCCGCACGGTGAGCCAGTTCACCGCACGCTCGAACCAGCCTGGTCCGGCCCGGTGGTAGATCGCTCTGGACAGCTCGCGGCGGGCTTCTTCCGCCGCCGTGTCACGGGTCACCACCGGCCCGATCACAGCGGTTCAGCCATCGCCGTGCCATGGCCCGGACGCTCGTGCCCCCGTTACCGATGCCCGTGGCCCCGTCACTGAGGGCCCTGGCCGGTCGCGGCACGGCGCTCCTGCGCCGCCTGGGCGAGCGTCATGTCGAGCCCTTCCAGCCGGATCCGGCGGTCGACGTAGAGCAGCGTGGCCACGCTCGCCATGACCGAAACGATCACAGTGTAGAAGATGATGCTCATTATTGTGCTGAGCGCGAGATCCAACCCGGTGAGATCGCCGCTGGCCGGATCGGGCATGACGTTGGTAAAGGCGGTGAAGGCCAGCACGACGACGAAGGCGAGAACAGACAGCAGGACGGCGACGACTATCCCCGTCAGCAGCAGGACACCGAAGATGCGCCACCACGCGCCGCGTACCAGCGTCCACGAGCGTCGCATGGCCGTCCTGATCGTGCCGCCCTCGAGAACGAGCACGGGGATCGACAGGGCCAGCGCGACCGCTACGAAGATGCCGCCGAGGACGAACCCGGCGAACCCGATCAGGGCCAGCAGCGGCACCACGATCGACAGCCCGGTGAGACTGGCCAGCCGGGGCCGGACGCGCCGCAGCGCCTCTCCGATCCGGACGCTGCTACCCAGCGTCAACTCGCCGACCACCACGCTGAGCGTGCCCGCCAGCGCGCCGCCGGTGACGAAGATGATGATTGCGTTCGCGGCGGCGAGGAGGAACATGACGCCGGTGGGACCGCGCTGACCGATCTCGGCCAGAATGACGGCGATGATCTGCGTCGCGGTGGTGGCGCCGAAGGTCAGCCCGATCATTGCCGCGGGGCTGCTCCGCAGCGCGGCGAAGGCGCCGTCGAGTATTTCGCCGACGGCCAGCGGCCGTAGCGGGATAATGCCCGGTTTCTCAGCCCGCGGCAGCGGCCCCCACTGGCCCGGCCCCTCCGACCGCGGTTGCCCCCAGCCCGGTGGTGACTGATGCCAGCAGGGAGGCGGGGACGGCTGGTTCCAGTCGGACGGCGGTGGCTGGGGCTGCCCCCAGCCGGGTGGCGGTGGCTGCTGCCGGCCGTCCGCGGGATTCGGCCCGCCGGGTGGCTGGGGGTTGCCCCAGCCGGGTCCGCCGGTCATGTCGGTCTCCTCACGTTCTCGGGCCTCCGGCGGTCCGGGGGAGGCGGTCACGCCAGTGTCCCGGCGCGCTGTCCGGGGCCGGCGCACCCGCGCCACCGTGACCGGCTCGTCGTACAGGTGGATCCGCGCTGCCAACGATCGGCCCGGCCTGCCGCGTGCCCGTACTGCCGGTGGACCCGGTGAGTGCGATCGTGCCAGATCTGTCGATGTTGAGTGTCAGGCGGGCGGGAAAGCCGACTGTCGATGCCTGTATGTATTCATTCATTTTCTTTTCGTGTCGACAGGAAGGCTGTGCCCACAGATCATGCACGTCCTGGACGCCCTGGACAGGCGTTGTCCACAGGCGGGTACCGTCCATGACGGTTTTCCACAGGGCGCACCAGGTGCTGGTCAGGTCGAGGCCGGCAGGGTGACCATGCGACACATGCCCACCACATACCTGGCTGTCGCCTTCGAGGTTCTGCTGGACCTTCTTCTGCCGCGAAGCTGCGCCGGCTGCGGCCGTTCCGGTTCGGCGGTCTGCGCGGCGTGCGAGGCCGCGGTCGATCGGCCGGCATTCCTCGCCGCTCCGGGACAGACGGCCACCCCGAAGCGGCGAGGGCCACCGTGCTTCGCCGGGGCCGTCTACGACGGCCCGTGTCGCCGGATCCTGCTGGCCTTCAAGGAAAAAGGCCGGTTGGACGCCCCCGGCCCGCTCGTGTCGGCGCTCGCCCGCGCGGTGGTCGCGGCCAGGGCCATGTCAGCGCACGACGGCCCGGTCGTTCTCGTGCCGGTGCCGTCGACCCGGGCCGCGGTGCGCCGGCGCGGGTTCGACCACGTGCGTCGGCTCGGCGACGGCGCCGCCCGGGTGCTGTGCCGGGCCGGTGTGCCGGCGCGGGTGGTGCCGATGCTGAGCCCCGCCCGGCCGGTGGCGGACCAGGCGGGCCTGAGCGCCGCGGAACGCGCGGCCAATATCGACGGCGCGTTCATCCTGCGTCGTGCTCCGGGAGGCCGAAGGCCACGCGACCATGTTTCTTTCGCGGCGGGGTCTTTCCCGTCCGGTGTTTCCGCCGGCCGGGACGGCGGTGGGGCGCCCGGACCGTTGTTCGTCGTCATCGACGACGTCGTGACGACCGGGGCGACGCTCCGCGAAGCCACCCGGGTGCTGTGCGCGGGCGCGGTACCGGTATCGGTGGCGGCGGTCGCCGCCGCGACGTTGGCCCACCGGCGCCCTACTCGAGATGACCGGCCCCAAGCTGTCCGTTTGCCTGCGATCAGGGTACCGGAGGGATAAAACTGTCGTCACCCGTACCGGCACCGCGGGAACTGACAGGCGGAGCGAGGGTCCAGGTGTCCGGGGGCCCGAGCGGAAGGAACGAGGCAGCAGATAAGCCCTGGCACACGGCACGACACCGGAAGTGGGATATGGCCCGATCTGTCGGGACTACCCGATTGTCATGGCTTCCGGTCTACAGGAAGGTGAAACGAGTGGACATCGTGGTCAAGGGAAGGCACACCGCGGTTCCCGAAAGGTTCCGCGAGCAGGCCGAGGCCAAGATTGCGAAGCTTGAGAGGTTCGATCACAAAGCGTTCCGGGTGGATGCGGAGCTCTCCCGCGAGCACAACCCGCGCATGGCGGGCGTCCGTGAGCGTGTCGAGCTGACCGTGTTCTCGCGGGGTCCGGTCATCCGTGCGGAGGCCGCCGCGGCCGACCCCTACGCAGCGCTCGACCTGGCCGCGGCGAAGCTCGCCGAACGGCTACGGCGGGCTGCCGACAGGCGGATCCGTCACAACGGCGCGGGCCGTGTCTCGCTGGCGCAGTCGGCGCAGTCGGCGCAGGCCGCCACCGCCCGGCCGTCCGGGCTGCCGGACGCTGGCGCGCTCGATGCTTCGGCGGTCGCCGCCGGCGACGCGGACTATGGTGTCGCGGACCCGTCCCCCATGATTGTCCGTGAGAAGATCCACCGAGCCACTCCCATGACTCTCGACGACGCGTTGTCCAATATGGAGCTCGTGGGCCACGACTTCTACCTCTTCTGTGACGCGCACACGGGCCTGCCGAGTGTCGTCTACCGACGGTGCGGCTACGACTACGGTCTGATCCGGCTTGAGTCGGATGCGGGCGCGGACACGGGTCAGAATCCTCACGAGGATTCCGCGGTTCGCGCATAGGCCGCCGTGTCCGGGCCACCGGCAGGCGGATCCGAAGGACGGCTACGACCAACCTCGTGACGTGGTCGCAACGGTGTAAAGGCATGCAGGTCCAATTGACGTGGGACCATCTGCCGTGGACGTCTTCAGCCGCCTGCCAGGTGGCCCGTGCACCGGTATGGGTCACCTGACAGGGGTCCGCCGCGACGTGAGGGAGGTCATATGACGGGGGATGGGCGCCAGCCGGGGGAGGAGCCGTCGTCGCCGGATCCCATCCGGGTGCTCGTCGTTGACGATCATGCTCTGTTTCGGCGTGGCCTACAGATGGTTCTTGAGCAGGAGAAGGACATCGAGGTGGTCGGTGAGGCGCCGGACGGTTCCGAAGCCGTCACTATGGCGGTCGACACCGCGCCCGACATCGTCCTCATGGATGTCCGGATGCCACGTCGCGGCGGGATCGACGCGACCAGCGCGATCAAGCAGGCAGTGCCCAGTGCAAAGATCGTCATGTTGACCATCAGTGACGAAGAGGGCGACCTCTACGACGCGATCAAGGCAGGTGCCATGGGGTACCTGCTCAAGGAGATCTCGATCGACGAGGTCGCCACCGCCATCCGCGCCGTGCACGGTGGGCAGAGCCTGATCAGTCCCTCGATGGCCTCGAAGCTCCTCAGCGAGTTCGCACTAATGATCAAAAAGGCGGACAGTCGGCCGCAGTTGCCCACTCCCAGGCTCACCGACCGTGAGATGGAGGTTCTGCGGCTCGTCGCCAAGGGGCTCAACAACCGCGACATCGCCAAGCAGTTGTTCATCAGTGAGAACACGGTCAAGAACCACATCCGCAACATCCTGGAGAAGCTTCAGCTGCATTCCCGGATGGAAGCGGTGGTCTACGCGGTCAGGGAGAAGCTGCTGGAAATCACCTGAATCCGTCACCATCCGCACCCGCCGCCCGAGCCTGTCGGTGGCCGTCGCGGCGGTCGCCCGGCCGGGACACGCCGAGCTGGCGCATGCCGTGTTTCTCCTGGCGTACGTCATATTTCCCGGATTGGTTTCCCGCGGCCGGTCAGCGAGGCCGGTCGTCGTGATGATTCCTGGCCGGATGGTTCCTGACCGTCACGACGGAGGCTGGTCGTCCGGTAGCAGGGAACCGATCCAGCAGTCGATGCGGACGCCGCGCAGGACGAGGCCCCGGCGCAGGGTGCCCTCGATGGTGAACCCGTTCTTCTCCACCACCCGGCGGGAGGCCCAGTTGCCGACCCCGGCCGTCCATTCCAGCCGTTCGACCCCGAGAACCTGGAATGCCCAGCGGCCCACCACGCCGACCGCCTGGCTGACGACGCCCTGACCACGCGCGCCCGGCGCGCACCAGTAACCCACCGTGGCCAGGCCGTCGTCGGTCACCTCGGTCAGGCTCACGGAGGCCAGCACCGACCCCGACGTGGCGTCCAGCACGGCGAACGGGGCACCCCGGCCGTCGTCCCACTGCCGGGGCGCGAGCTCGGTGACGTAGGCCTCGGCGTCCCGCCGGGTGTAGGGCGCGGGAATCCTCGTCCAGTGCTGGATGTCCGGGTCCTGGCAGGCGTTGTGGACGTCGTCGATGTCGGAGGGGAGCCACGGTCGGAGGTGGATCCGGCCCGCTGTGATCTCCACGGGGTCGAACTTCGGCATCTGGTCAGGATCGCCCACGGACCCGCGGGAAGCGTCGGGGGGCCGGGCACTGACCGCGGTTCCCGTACGTTCTGATGGATGGATGGACCCCGGGACCGGGCCGGGTGCGGATCCGCCAGCAGTCACAAGGATCCACGGCCGGTCGCGGCAGTACGATTCCGCACCGCCCTCCTGACGGGGAGGGAGGATCGGCCCCATTCGGTGGGCGAGGTCGCCCGGTGAGGCATCCGACCTGTCGCAAGAGTGTCCGACCCGCCCTACGGGGAGGATCGATCAGCACCGGGGGTCTAGCCTAGTCTCGTTGTGTAGGTGACCCAGCTGACAAGCCGCCCGAGGAGTTTCACCCGTGGTACTCGAGAAGATCCTCCGTGCCGGCGAGGGCCGTATTCTGCGCAAGCTCAAGGCCATCACCGAGCAGGTGAACCTCCTCGAGGACGACTTCGTGGGGCTCACCGACGCCGAGCTGCGCGCGATGACCGACGAGTTCCGGCAGCGGATCGACGACGGGGAAACCCTCGACGAACTTCTCCCCGAAGCATTCGCGGCCGTGCGTGAAGCGGCCCGGCGGACCCTCGGCCAGCGGCACTTCGATGTCCAGATCATGGGCGGGGCGGCCCTGCACCTGGGCAACATCGCCGAGATGAAGACCGGTGAGGGCAAGACCCTCGTCTCCACGCTGCCGGCCTATCTGAACGCGTTGTCCCGTAAGGGCGTGCACATTGTCACCGTCAACGACTATCTGGCCCAGCGGGACGCGGAGAACATGGGCCGGGTGCACCGCTTTCTCGGGCTCACGGTCGGTGTGATCCACCCGCAGATGCCACCGGCGGTCCGCCGCCAGCAGTACGAGGCCGACATCACCTACGGCACCAACAACGAGTTCGGCTTCGACTACCTGCGGGACAACATGTCCTGGAGCGGTGAGGAACTCGTACAGCGCGGGCACAACTTCGCCATAGTCGACGAGGTCGACTCGATTCTGATCGACGAGGCCAGGACGCCACTGATCATCAGTGGGCCGGCGGACAATCCGACCCGCTGGTACACCGAGTTCGCCCGTATTGCCCCGGCTCTGGTCAGAGACGTCGACTACGAGGTGGAAGAGGGCAAGCGGACGGTGGCCATCACCGAGGGCGGGGTGGCCAAGGTGGAGGACCAGCTCGGTATCGACAACCTCTACGAATCGGTGAACACACCGCTGGTCGGCTATCTCAACAACGCTCTGAAGGCAAAAGAACTCTACCGTCGGGACAAGGACTACATCGTCACGGACGGCGAGGTTCTCATCGTCGACGAGTTCACCGGTCGGGTACTGCACGGCCGGCGTTACAGCGAGGGTATGCACCAGGCGATCGAGGCCAAGGAAAAGGTCGAGATCAAGCAGGAGAACCAGACCCTGGCCACGATCACGCTGCAGAACTACTTCCGGCTCTACGACAAACTGTCCGGGATGACCGGAACTGCGATGACGGAGGCGGCGGAGTTCCACCAGATCTACACCCTGGGCGTTGTGCCGATCCCCACGAACAAACCGATGATCCGGGCCGACCAGCCCGACGTCGTGTACAAGACCGAGGTCGCCAAGTTCAGTGCGGTCGTCGACGACATCGCCGAGCGCCACGACAGGGGCCAGCCGGTGCTTGTCGGCACGACCAGTGTGGCGAAGTCGGAATACCTGTCCAAGGAGCTGACCAAGCGTGGTGTGAAGCACGAGGTGCTCAACGCCAAGCAGCACGAGCGGGAAGCCTCGATCATCGCCGAGGCGGGGCGCCGGGGCGCGGTGACCGTCGCCACCAACATGGCCGGGCGCGGTACCGACATCATGCTCGGCGGCAACCCCGAGTTCCTCGCCCAGATAGAACTGCGTCAGCGCGGCCTGAGCCCGATCGACACCCCGGAGGACTACGAAGCGGCCTGGCCGGAGGCGCTGGAGAAGGCTCGCGCGTCGGTCAGCACCGAGCACGAGGAGGTCCTGGCATTCGGCGGGCTCTACGTCCTGGGCACCGAACGCCACGAGTCCCGTCGCATCGACAACCAGCTGCGCGGACGAGCCGGTCGCCAGGGCGACCGCGGGGAATCCCGGTTCTACCTGTCGCTGGGCGACGACCTCATGCGGTTGTTCAACGCCGCGGCCGTCGAGGGCATCATGGACCGGCTCAACATTCCCGAGGACGTGCCGATCGAATCGAAGATCGTCACCCGTGCCATCCGTTCCGCGCAGACCCAGGTCGAGGGTCAGAACTTCGAGATCCGCAAGAACGTCCTGAAATACGACGAGGTGATGAACAAGCAGCGCACCGTCATCTACGAGGAGCGCCGGAAGGTTCTCGAAGGGGCCGATCTGCACGAACAGGTCCGCCATTTCATCGACGACACGGTGGAAGCGTACGTTCGCGGCGCGACCGCGGAGGGATATCCCGAGGAGTGGGACCTCGACACCCTCTGGTCCGGTCTGGGTGAGCTGTACCAGGTCGGCGTGGAGGTTCCGGCACCGGACGATCGTGAGGGTCTGACCGCCGAAACCCTGATCGAGGAGCTGCAGGCCGACGCGCACGACGCCTACGACCGGCGTGAGGACGCCCTCGGCCCGGGCCCGGACGGCGACCCGCTCATACGGGAACTGGAACGCCGGGTCGTCCTCGCCGTCCTTGACCGGAAATGGCGTGAGCACCTGTACGAAATGGACTACCTGCAGGAGGGAATCGGCCTGCGGGCAATGGGGCAGCGCGACCCGTTGGTCGAGTACCAGCGGGAGGGCTACGACATGTTCCAGACCATGATGGAGGGCATCAAGGAGGAGTCGGTCAGGCTGCTGTTCAACGCCGAGGTGCAGGTTCCGGGCGCGGATTCCGGGGCCGCCGAGGCCGGCGCGGTGCCGGCCAGTCCGGCGATCACCCCGGTGGATGGCGCGGCGCAGGTGCCCGGCAGGCCCGGTCACCCCACGGCTGTCCGGCCGGCGGCCGCAGCCGGGCCTGTTCTTCCCGCCGAGGCCGGCGGCGCTGTGGCGCCGGCCGGTCCACCGGCGCGTTCCGCTGCCGAGTCGGCATCCGCGCCACCACCGGTGTTCGTCAAGGGCCTGGAGCCGCGTCGTCCCACTGATGATCTTCGCTATACGGCGCCGTCAGTGGACGGCGGATCCGAGCCGGTGACGACCCGGGTCTCCGGGGGTGTGGTCGGGGCATCCGGTGGGCAGCAGCCGGCAGCCGCCGGTAGCGGCCGCCCGGCTCGCAACGCCCCCTGCCCGTGTGGTTCCGGGCGCAAGTACAAGCGTTGCCACGGGGACCCCGCCCATCGCAGCACCGCCTGACATCCCCGGGCCGCGTCCACCGGGCCCCTGGGCAGAACGTCAGCTGAGCAGGTCACGGCGCGGTCGGCCGCGGTAGCGTGTTCACCGAGCGTCCCTGGCGGGGCGCCGTGAGCTCGCCCGCCGGGGGATACACGGACACCCCCCGGCAGAGCCCCTGGCAGCCTTCGGCGGGACGTGATCCGGCCAACGTCGTGCTGGTCCGCGCGGCACGGGGCCCGTGCCGGTGCGCACGGGCGCTACACAACCGGAGCGGTACTTGCCCGGGGCGTGCCTGCTGGACCGTGCCGAAGGGCGTCGGTCTGTAGCACGGTGACCCGCCAGCGGCTGCCGGCGGTCTCCATCCGCAGGGCGAGAGCGGACACCCGATCGCCCCTGGCGATCACGGCGGCAACCTCGGCGATCCCTTCCCGCGGTTCGCATACCCGCAGGCAGCGAAGGGTGTGGCGCCGGTGCCGGACGTTGGCGGCGACCAGCCGTTCAAGATCTGCCTGCACCCGTGGGGACGTCCAGGCGACAAGGTGCGCGGCGGGCCGGATCCCGGTCACGGCCTCGACGATGGCCCGCACGACGACGGTGGCCGCGGCCCGGGCCGAGGGGAGTTCCTGGGCGCCTGGGGCATCGGCATGCCCGGGACCCGGGAGGGGCCGCAGCGGCCGTACCAGCGTGTTTCTGGCCGGATACGGTCGCTGGTCGCCGCGGTCGGCATGATCGGCACGGGGCGGCGCGAGGACGACCGGGGCTGCCGCCGTGCTGCCGGCGGGTGGGTGTGCCCCCCAGGTGCCGGCCCGCGGATCGTCGTCGTACGGCGGATCGGTGGGGGCGAGCGGTATCTGGTAGAAGCGTCGCGCGCGGGTGGACCCTGTGTGCGCAGGGTCTGCCGCGGTGGTCGCAGTGGTCACGGCGTCTTCTCCAGATGGGAGTGATGGGCGGGGTCAGGGCCGGGGAGGGGGCGGCTGTAGGTGCTGCCCTGGAAAGATCTTGTCGGGGTTGGAGCCGATCACGTGCTTGTTCGCGGCCCACCACCGTGGCCATTCCCGCGCGATCTGCTCGGTGGTCGCGCCCGCCCCGAGATGGCGGGCCGCGATCGTCCAGAGCGTGTCGCCGCGCAGCACGACGACCACGGCGCTGTCCTGGACCTGGGTGGCTGGCGATGGTGGCGGGGACGCGGGTGTGGGCTGGCCGGGCGTCCCGACTCCCCGCGGTGCCGGCGCCACCAGCGGATCGCCAGGTGGCGTTGACGTGACGGGCGTGGGGGCGGAGATATGCCGTGCCGGCGGGGCCGCGGGGCGGGTCGGGGCCGTGAGGGTGGCCGGGTTTGAGGGAGACGTTGTGGTGGTGACCGGTGGCCGCGCCGGAGAGCCGGCTGGTACCGGATCTGGCGGTTGTGCGGACGGGCCTGGCGGTTGCGTGGGCGGGCCTGGCGCGTCCGCGGATGTCGTGGACGGGGTGGCGAAGCCGGACGGGTCAAGGTCCGGCCAGCTGGTCGAGGATGGCGAGGGCGTGGCACTGGCCGTGACGGCGACTGGTCCGGCAGCTGCCGGCGGGCTCGCCGTCAACGTCGGGTCGAGGTCCGGCCAACTGGTCGAGGGCGTCGTGGCGGTGACGGTGACGGTGACGGCGGCTGGTCCGGTGGCCGCCGCCGGGCTCGCTGCCAGTGCCGGGGCGGCGGTCCCCGCCGCGAGGGTGACGCCGAGCGCCACCTCAACGATGTGGCGCAGGGCCTGGGGGAGGATGCGCCGGGCAGCGGCGGCCGCCGCCCGCCCGCCGCTGCCCGGCAGCGCGGCCAGCGCGGCCAGGACGAACCCCGCGCACAGCCACAGCAGGCAGGCCCACGCGGCGAGGCCGACAACGGTCGTGAGCGCGTGCTCGGGATCGGCCGTGACCCAGTCGGGCACCGCCGAGAAGCCGGACGGGAGATCCGCCCGTCCCGGCCCGACCATGATCAGGATGATCGTCAGTGCCGTCGCGGCGGCCGCTCCCGTCAGGAAGACGAGCATGCGCCGGACGGCTGGCATCGGCAACTCCCAGTGGCTCGGGGCCTGATCCGCCGGCAGCGCAAAAATGATCACATCGCCGTTGGCTCATTGGCCTAGTTGATCGTCGAAATGCTTCGTTTGAGTCTGTTTGCTTGTGTAATCCCCAGAAGAGTTGATGTCAACCTCGGTTGGATGGCTTGTTCGCTGTCCACGGGTCCGACGGCGCCCGCGGCCGGCGTCTGTCACGATCGTCGCGCACCCGCGTCCGGTGATCGTCACACGCCCGCTCCCGCTGGCTGGACACGCCGGAGCGGTCCGTGCCAGCCTGCTGGGGCGCCGGTCATGTGGTGCGGACACCGTTCGTGACCAGCCCCGCGGGGCGTGATCCAGATGGGCTTGTCGTTGCGCACGCTTTTCGGCCAGGCGCGCGTACCCGGCGACGCGTCTGCGTCGATCTTCTTCGATGGCTGGCGCCCGCCGACGGGTGTTGTCACCCGTGCGGCTACGCATGGTTACATGGCTGGCGTTCCGGGTCGTATCCGGCGTTGCCGCGCCGCGTGTTCGGATGTGCCGCTGTGGCGGTTGCCGTCCGGGCGTTCCGCGGTCGACCGGAGCCCGCGGCCGGACCCGAGCCCGCCACAGGGGCCAGGGCTCACGGCAGCGTCCGGGAGTGAAGGGGGAGGGGACGGGTGCGCTGGGAGGCGCTTTTTGCCGATCTTGAGATGCAGTGGGAGGCGGCCGAGGCGGCCGAGCTCGACGCCGAGCTCATCGACAGGAGCCGGCGCGAGGCCGCGTACCTGCGTCTGATCGACCGGCTGCGGCCGGCGATCGGCTCGTCGTTGCGGCTGGGTGTCCAGGTTGTCGGGCGGGAGTCCGACAACGTCCTGACCGGGCAGCTCATCGCGCTGGGGGTGGACTGGATGCTCCTGCGGGAGCCGGCGGCCCACGAGGTGCTGGTGCCGCTGCACCGTGTCCTGTGGGTGCACGGCCTGGCCGCGCTGTCGGCGCATCCCGGCCACGAGGGTCCGTTGGCGGTCCGGCTGGATCTGCGCTATGTCCTGCGGGGCGTGGCGCGGGACCGTTCGTCGTGCGCGGTCGTACTGGCGGACGGCACACCGGTGCGGGGCACGGTCGACCGGGTCGGGGCGGACTTCGTCGAAGTGGCCGAGCACCTGGACGACGAGTTCCGCAGGGCGCGGTCGGTACGCGCGGTGCGGACCATTCCACTGGCCGCGATCGGGTTCGTCCGTCGGACCGTCTGAGCCGCTGCTGTTCCAGAAAGAACCGCTGGTGCTCCCGGGCCGAAGAACCGGTCCGGGCTGCCCGACCGGCCCGCTTTCGCCCCGGTCAGCCGCGCAGGCCGGGGAACTCCTCGTCCGGCAGCGTCTCGCCGCGGCCAAGGGGGTTGGCGAGCACGAATGCGCGGGTCTGCTCGTATGCCCGCTGGATGTATGCCTCGAGCTCGCTGCGTTCGACTCGCCACTGTCCGCGTCCGCCGATCTTTATGGCGGGGAGTTCACCCGAGCGGACCAGCGCGTA